>NZ_AKVH01000082.1:0-69658 GCF_000278565.1 Pseudomonas sp. Ag1 | reverse complement strand
GGAAGTGGCCGAACTGCTGGAAAACTTCCGCTTCCTGCCAAGCTGGCGCATTGACGATGTGATGATCAGCTACGCCGCCCCGGGTGGCAGCGTGGGCCCGCACTTCGACAACTACGACGTGTTCCTGCTGCAAGGTTCCGGCAAGCGCAACTGGAAGATCGGCCAGATGTGCAACTCCGAAAGCCCGCTGCTGCAACACGCGGACCTGCGCATCCTCGCTGAATTCGAAGAGACCGCCGAATGGGTGCTGGAACCGGGCGACATGCTCTACCTGCCGCCCCGCCTGGCCCACTGCGGTGTGGCCGTGGATGATTGCATGACTTACTCCGTAGGCTTCCGCGCTCCGAGCGCCGCTGAAGTGCTGACCCACTTCACCGACTTCCTCAGCCAGTACCTGACTGACGAAGAGCGCTACACCGACGCCGATGCCCAGCCGGTCAGCGACCCGCACCAGATCCAGGGCGACGCCCTCGACCGCCTGAAAAGCCTGTTGGCCGAGCACATGAGCGACGAGCGCATGCTGCTGACCTGGTTCGGCCAGTTCATGACCGAGCCGCGCTACCCGGAACTGGTCGCCGGCCCGGAAGTGGAAGAAGAAGACCTGCTGGGCAGCCTGGAAAACGGCGCCGTGCTGATCCGCAACCCGAGCGCCCGCCTGGCCTGGTCCGAAGTCGACGACGACCTGCTGCTGTTCGCCAGCGGCCAGAGCCGCCTGTTGCCGGGCAAGCTGCGGGAACTGCTGAAGCTGGTGTGCGCCGCCGACGCCCTGCACATCGACAACCTCGGCCCATGGCTGGCGGATGAAGATGGCTGCGCCCTGCTGTGGGAACTGGTCAAGCAAGGAAGCCTGGGGTTTGCCGATGAATAAGATTCACGTAAGTGTCGCGGACTGGCAAAAGGATATCGCCGAGATACGGCGCATTCGTGAAGCGGTATTTATCGCTGAACAATCGGTTCCACCGGAGCTGGAATGGGATGCAGACGACGCGAGTGCCGTGCATTTCCTGGCGTTCGAAGGCGACTTTCCCATCGGTACTGCACGCCTGCTGCCTACCGGCGAGATCGGCCGCGTGTCGGTTCTCAAAGACTGGCGCGGCCTGAAGGTCGGCGACAAGCTGATGGAAGCGGTGATCGGCGTGGCCGAGAAACGCGGCCAGACCCGGCAGATCCTCAGTGCACAGGTCCATGCGGCGCCGTTTTATGAGCGCCTGGGCTTCAAGATTGTCAGCGATGAGTTCCTGGAAGTCGGGATTCCTCACGTTGATATGGTGCGCGAGGGCTGATCCGAGACCGAGTCGCTCCCTTCGCAGGCAAGCCAGCTCCCACATTCGATCCAGTACATCCTTTGGAATGAGGTCAAATGTGGGAGCGGGCTTGCTCGCGAAGGCGCCATCAGCAACACCTCAAAAGGCCCTGCCATCCCCCGATGCCAGGGCCTTTTGCCGTCCAGGATTCAACTTGCGCCCCGCCAAGCCGACAAACTGGCAATATCTAGCCTAAATGACTCGCAGAGATAACGGACATGTCCCTACGCACCCTGCTCACCCTGTTGCTCCTGGCCACCAGTTTCTCGGTGATGGCCGCCACCGAAGTCGTGCCCCTGAGCAACCGCACCAGCGCCGACCTGCTGCCGGTGGCGCAGAACTTTATCGGCAAGGACGGCACCGTCAGCGCCTACGGCAACCAACTGATCGTGAACGCCGAGCCCGACAAGATCCAGGGCCTGCGCGCCCTGCTCGCGCAACTGGACACGCCTTCCAAGCGCCTGCTGATCACCGTCGACACCAACGAAAACAACCAGCAGAGCAACGGCAACAATCAAACACAGGTCATCACCTACAGCACCGAAAGCCGTGACGGCGGGATCCAGCAGATCCAGGCCAGCGAAGGCGTGCCCGCGCTGATCCAGATCGGCCAGAGCGTGCCCCTCACCACCACCCAGCCCGATGCCTACGGCCGCCCGCAGAACCAGACCCAGTATCGCAACGTAACCCAGGGCTTCTACGTGACGGCCAGCGTCACCGGCGAGACCGTTCACCTGAGCATCAGTACCAATCGTGACCGCATGAGCCAGGAACGTCCCGATGTAGTGAACGTGCAAAGTACCGACACAACTGTCAGCGGACGCCTGGGCGAGTGGATCACCCTGGCCGGTATCAACCGCCAGACCCAGGCCGACAAAACCACTACAACCCGCAGCTACTCTACTCAAGGGCGCGATGACCTGACATTGCGGGTCAAAGTCGACACGCTGAACTGAAGCACCAAAAACTGACTGGCGAGTCGTATTAGACTAAAGATGTAGTGCTTGAAAAAAAGCACTACAAAACATTTGACGATCCAAAAAAGCATGGGCATGATGGCCTCGCTCCCGCTAATCAGGGGCCCTGGCAAGGGCCTTCGGATCGTCGCTCAAAGCCACCCACCTGAGCCGATTCGTGTCTGTACCGCCCACAAGGTGTGTTTGACGAGGTTGCGACTGGAACGAAGTTGTCCCGAGGGACGGAAGCTAACCAGGTAACCCGGCAACACACTGATGGATCGTACAAAGGCCCACGACGCCCGAAGACTGTTCGCAGTTCGCCCTTACCTGCTCAACTCCCCCTTGAGCCTATCGTTCATCCCGTCGCCTTCCCCGCCAAGCCTGACTTGACCGCCTAAGCTTCTGGTCAGCGAGCAGCCATAACCACGCACTGATTACGTGGCTGGCAAATGGAATTTTCCACCTAGACCTATGCGACGAGGTTTTTCCCCATGGCACTGACACGCGAACAGCAAATTGCAGCCCTTGAAAAAGACTGGGCTGAAAACCCACGCTGGAAAGGCGTGACCCGCGCTTATTCCGCTGCTGACGTCGTCCGCCTGCGTGGCTCGGTTCAACCTGAGCACACCTTTGCAAAACTCGGCGCCGAGAAGCTGTGGAAGCTGGTCACCCAGGGTGCCAAGCCGTCCTTCCGTCCCGAAAAAGATTTCGTCAACTGCATGGGCGCCCTGACTGGCGGCCAAGCGGTTCAACAGGTCAAAGCCGGTATCCAGGCGATCTACCTGTCTGGCTGGCAAGTGGCAGCGGACAACAACTCCGCTGAATCCATGTACCCCGACCAATCGCTGTACCCGGTGGACTCCGTGCCAACCGTGGTCAAGCGCATCAACAACTCGTTCCGCCGTGCCGACCAGATCCAGTGGAAAGCCGGTAAAGGCCCGGGCGATGAAGGCTACATCGACTACTTCGCGCCGATCGTTGCAGACGCTGAAGCCGGTTTCGGTGGCGTACTGAACGCTTACGAGCTGATGAAGAGCATGATCGAGGCAGGCGCTGCCGGCGTTCACTTCGAAGACCAGCTGGCTTCGGTGAAGAAATGCGGCCACATGGGCGGCAAGGTACTGGTTCCAACCCAGGAAGCTGTTCAAAAGCTGACGGCTGCTCGTCTGGCTGCTGACGTTGCTGGCACTCCGACCATCATCCTGGCCCGTACCGATGCCAACGCGGCTGATTTGCTGACCTCGGATTGCGACCCGTACGACCAGCCGTTCGTGACTGGCGAACGTACCCAGGAAGGTTTCTATAAAGTGCGCGCCGGTCTCGACCAGGCGATCGCTCGTGGCCTGGCCTACGCGCCGTACGCCGACCTGATCTGGTGCGAAACTGCCAAGCCGGACCTGGACGAAGCTCGCCGCTTTGCCGAAGCCATCAAGAAGGAATACCCGGATCAACTGCTGTCCTACAACTGCTCGCCTTCCTTCAACTGGAAGAAGAACCTGGACGACGCGACCATCGCCAAGTTCCAGCGTGAACTGTCTGCCATGGGCTACAAGCACCAATTCATCACCCTGGCCGGCATTCACAACATGTGGCACAGCATGTTCAACCTGGCGCACGACTACGCCCGCAACGACATGACTGCCTACGTGAAGCTGCAGGAACAAGAGTTCGCTGATGCTGCCAAGGGTTACACCTTTGTGGCGCACCAGCAGGAAGTGGGCACCGGTTACTTCGACGACATGACCACCGTGATCCAGGGCGGCACCTCGTCCGTGACTGCGCTGACCGGTTCGACCGAAGAAGAGCAGTTCCACTAAGTACTGAGTACACGGCCACTGCGGCCCCACGGAAGACCTAACCGCAGTGCCGCACGATCTGACGCCCCGACTGGTTCGGGGCGTTTTTTTGGGCGCCTGAAAAGCACTGGTGTGTGAGAGCAGCCACGGTCAACTGTAGGAGCTGGCTTGCCTGCGATGCCGACAACTCGGCTTCTGCGATACACCGAGGCGATGCCATCGCAGCCAAGCCAGCTCCCACAGGAAAGCAGAGCGGCACGCGCCTTGGCCCAGCCTTTGATTGGGCTTTTGAATATGTGCCCCTGCGCGCCCTCGCCAGCCGATTTCGATCAAAACATTGATCCAGAGCGCTATTCCCATCTGCAAAACCAGTTAAAAGATCCGCTTTACCAACTAGCATCACCCGCACAAGTAACAACAACTTCCCGCGCTAAACCCCGAACAGTTGTTTAAAACCCACGCAAACAATATTCATTATCATTTAGAGCATGAAAACTTCTTTACCGGTTAAACAAAACACAATTCGTGAAAAGCCCGCTAATGCCCGCAGCACAAGGGCTACAGCCCCAAGAAGGTGCACTATGTGCTTATTCCATCGAATAATTTCGCTATAGGAATTTTACTTGCCCGGTGTTTAGCCATAAAATCACCGCGATTGATTGCGCTGCGACATATCGTCACTGCATCGTTACTTTTTCGAGCTCAGAGACCTTTGCTCTCTGTTAAGGATTTCCAGCATGACCGAAGCGACAGGACTCATGGCCCACAACTGGGGCTTTGCCATTTTCCTCCTCGGTGTAGTCGGCCTTTGCGCCTTCATGCTTGGCGTCTCCAGCCTCCTCGGGTCAAAAGCCTGGGGCCGCAGCAAAAACGAACCGTTCGAGTCCGGCATGCTACCTACAGGTGGCGCCCGCTTGCGGCTCTCAGCCAAATTCTATCTGGTCGCGATGCTCTTCGTGATCTTCGACATCGAAGCCCTTTTTCTCTTTGCCTGGTCTGTGTCCGTCCGCGAAAGCGGCTGGACCGGATTCGTCGAAGCCCTCGTTTTCATAGCAATTCTGTTGGCAGGCCTTGTCTACCTATTTCGAGTGGGCGCCCTTGACTGGGCTCCGGAAGCTCGTCGCAAGCGGCAAGCGAAGCTGAAACAATGAGGCTTTGGCGATGCAATACAATCTCACCAGGATCGACCCGGATGCTCCTAACGAGCAGTACCCAATCGGCGAACGGGAAACCGTTTCCGACCCGTTAGAAGACCAAGTCCACAAAAACATCTACATGGGCAAGCTGGAAGACGTGCTGAGTGGCGCGGTCAACTGGGGACGTAAGAACTCCCTGTGGCCGTACAACTTCGGTCTGTCCTGCTGCTACGTGGAAATGACCACCGCCTTCACGGCGCCCCACGACATCGCGCGCTTTGGCGCCGAAGTTATCCGGGCATCGCCGCGTCAGGCGGATTTCATGGTTATCGCCGGTACCTGCTTTATCAAGATGGCGCCGATCATTCAGCGTCTCTACGAGCAAATGCTCGAGCCAAAGTGGGTTATCTCCATGGGTTCGTGCGCCAACTCCGGTGGCATGTACGACATCTACTCCGTGGTTCAGGGGGTGGACAAGTTCCTGCCCGTGGACGTCTACGTGCCTGGCTGCCCGCCCCGCCCTGAAGCATTTCTGCAAGGCTTGATGCTGTTGCAGGAATCGATTGGCAAGGAGCGTCGCCCACTTTCCTGGGTTGTCGGAGATCAAGGCGTATACCGCGCCGAGATGCCGTCACAAAAGGAACAGCGCCGCGAACAGCGTATTCAGGTAACCAACCTGCGCAGCCCCGACGAAGTCTGATCCAGAACCGCTTCTTTTATAGAACGAAAACCTGGCTTCATTCTTTACGTTGACCGAAAGCGATAAAAAACCATGACTACAGGCAGTGCTCTGTACATCCCGCCTTATAAGGCAGACGACCAGGATGTGGTCGTCGAACTCAACAACCGTTTTGGCCCTGACGCCTTCACCGCCCAGGCCACACGCACCGGCATGCCGGTGCTGTGGGTGGCGCGTGCCAGGCTCGTCGAAGTCCTGAGCTTCCTGCGCAACCTGCCCAAGCCGTACGTCATGCTCTATGACCTGCATGGCGTGGACGAGCGCCTGCGCACCAAGCGCCAGGGGCTGCCGAGCGGCGCCGACTTCACCGTGTTTTACCACTTGATGTCGCTTGAACGTAACAGCGACGTGATGATCAAGGTGGCCCTCTCCGAGAGCGACCTGAGCGTTCCGACCGTGACCGGTATCTGGCCCAACGCCAACTGGTACGAGCGTGAAGTGTGGGACATGTTCGGCATCGATTTCCCGGGCCACCCGCACCTGTCGCGCATCATGATGCCGCCGACCTGGGAAGGTCACCCGCTGCGCAAGGACTTCCCTGCCCGCGCCACCGAATTCGATCCATTCAGCCTGACCCTCGCCAAGCAACAGCTTGAAGAAGAGGCTGCGCGCTTCCGTCCGGAAGACTGGGGCATGAAGCGCTCCGGCACCAACGAGGACTACATGTTCCTCAACCTGGGCCCGAACCACCCTTCTGCTCACGGTGCCTTCCGCATCATCCTGCAACTGGACGGCGAAGAAATCGTCGACTGCGTACCGGACATCGGCTACCACCACCGTGGTGCCGAGAAGATGGCCGAGCGTCAGTCGTGGCACAGCTTCATCCCGTACACCGACCGTATCGACTACCTCGGCGGCGTGATGAACAACCTGCCGTACGTGCTCTCGGTCGAGAAGCTGGCCGGCATCAAGGTGCCGGACAAGGTCGACACCATCCGCATCATGATGGCCGAGTTCTTCCGGATCACCAGCCACCTGCTGTTCCTGGGTACCTATATCCAGGACGTCGGCGCCATGACCCCGGTGTTCTTCACCTTCACCGACCGTCAGCGTGCGTACAAGGTCATCGAAGCCATCACCGGTTTCCGCCTGCACCCGGCCTGGTACCGCATCGGCGGCGTCGCCCACGACCTGCCACGTGGCTGGGAACGCCTGGTCAAGGAATTCATCGACTGGATGCCCAAGCGTCTGGACGAATACCAGAAAGCCGCCCTGGACAACAGCATCCTCAAGGGCCGGACCATCGGCGTCGCCCAGTACAACACCAAAGAGGCCCTGGAATGGGGCGTCACCGGTGCTGGCCTGCGTTCCACCGGTTGCGATTTCGACCTGCGTAAAGCACGCCCGTACTCCGGCTACCAGAACTTCGAATTCGAAGTCCCGCTGGCGGCCAACGGCGATGCCTACGACCGCTGCATCGTGCGCGTCGAAGAAATGCGCCAGAGCCTGAAGATCATCGAACAGTGCATGCGCAACATGCCGGAAGGCCCGTACAAGGCGGATCACCCGCTGACCACGCCGCCGCCGAAAGAGCGCACGCTGCAACACATCGAAACCCTGATCACGCACTTCCTGCAGGTTTCGTGGGGCCCGGTAATGCCGGCCAACGAATCCTTCCAGATGATCGAAGCGACCAAGGGTATCAACAGTTATTACCTGACGAGCGATGGCGGCACCATGAGCTACCGCACCCGGATTCGTACGCCAAGCTTCCCGCACCTGCAGCAGATCCCTTCGGTGATCAAAGGTGAAATGGTCGCGGACTTGATTGCGTACCTGGGTAGTATCGATTTCGTTATGGCCGACGTGGACCGCTAAGCATGAATAGCACGCTTATCCAGACAGACCGTTTCACCTTGAGTGAAACCGAGCGCTCGGCCATCGAGCACGAGCTGCATCACTACGAAGACCCGCGCGCGGCGTCGATCGAAGCCTTGAAGATCGTCCAGAAGGAACGTGGCTGGGTGCCGGACGGCGCCCTCTACGCCATCGGCGAGATCCTCGGCATCCCCGCCAGCGACGTTGAAGGCGTGGCGACGTTCTACAGCCAGATCTTCCGCCAGCCGGTCGGCCGCCACATCATTCGCGTGTGCGACAGCATGGTCTGCTACATCGGTGGCCACGAGTCCGTGGTCAGCGAGATCCAGAGCAAGCTGGGCATCGGCCTGGGCCAAACCACTCCGGACGGGCGCTTCACGCTGCTGCCGGTGTGCTGCCTGGGCAACTGTGACAAGGCGCCGGCGTTGATGATCGACGACGACACATTCGGCGACGTGCAGCCTGCTGGCGTCACCCAATTGCTCGAGGGCTACCCATGACCCTGACTTCCTTCGGTCCTGCCAACCGCATCAAGCGGTCGGCTGAGACTCACCCGCTGACCTGGCGCCTGCGTGACGACGGCGAGCCTGTTTGGCTTGACGAGTACCAGGCCAAGAACGGTTACGCGGCCGCGCGCAAAGCCTTTGCCGACATGGCCCAGGACGACATCGTCCAGACCGTGAAGGACGCAGGCCTTAAGGGCCGCGGCGGTGCAGGCTTCCCCACGGGTGTCAAGTGGGGCCTGATGCCCAAAGACGAATCCATCAACATCCGCTACCTGCTGTGCAACGCGGATGAAATGGAGCCGAACACCTGGAAAGACCGCATGCTGATGGAGCAACTGCCCCATCTGCTGATCGAAGGCATGCTGATCAGTGCCCGCGCGCTGAAAACCTACCGTGGCTACATCTTCCTGCGTGGCGAATACACCACCGCCGCCAAGCACCTGAACCGTGCCGTGGAAGAAGCCAAGGCCGCTGGCCTGCTGGGCAAGAACATCCTTGGTTCGGGTTTCGACTTCGAACTGTTCGTGCACACCGGCGCCGGGCGTTATATCTGCGGTGAAGAAACCGCACTGATCAACTCCCTCGAAGGCCGCCGCGCCAACCCGCGTTCCAAGCCGCCCTTCCCTGCCGCCGTGGGCGTGTGGGGCAAGCCGACCTGCGTGAACAACGTTGAAACCCTGTGCAACGTGCCGGCAATCATCGGCGACGGCGTGGAGTGGTACAAATCGTTGGCCCGCGAAGGCAGCGAAGACATGGGCACCAAGCTCATGGGCTTCTCCGGCAAGGTCAAGAACCCGGGCCTGTGGGAACTGCCTTTCGGCGTGACCGCACGCGAGCTGTTCGAGGACTACGCCGGCGGCATGCGCGATGGCTACACCCTCAAGGCCTGGCAGCCAGGCGGCGCCGGTACCGGCTTCCTGTTGCCAGAACACCTGGACGCTCAAATGTACGCCGGCGGCATCGGCAAGGTGGGCACCCGTATGGGTACCGGCCTAGCCATGGCCGTGGACAACACCGTGAACATGGTGTCGTTGCTGCGCAACATGGAGCAATTCTTCTCCCGCGAATCCTGTGGCTTCTGCACCCCGTGCCGCGACGGTTTGCCATGGAGCGTCAAGCTGCTGATGGCCCTGGAAAACGGCGAAGGCCGCGAGGGCGACATCGAGACCCTGCTGGGTCTGGTCGGCTTCCTCGGCCCAGGCAAGACCTTCTGTGCTCACGCACCGGGCGCCGTGGAGCCATTGGGCAGCGCGATCAAATACTTCCGCTCGGAGTTCGAAGCCGGCATCGCGCCTACCAGCGCCGCCGTCCCGCCTCTGGCAAGGCCGATCGTAGTCGGCGCGTAACGCTTAAAAAGGCGAAGGGTCCGTGCCCTTCGCTTTCTCATGTGCTGACGCCTTCAAGGCTGTGTTGATGCACATGAATAACAAGATTCCATTAGCCACGCCCGCTGACACCGGGCCAACGAAGAACTTTGAACCATGGCCACTATCCACGTAGACGGCAAAGAGCTCGAAGTCGATGGGGCAGACAACCTGTTACAGGCGTGTCTGTCGCTAGGCCTCGACATTCCATATTTCTGCTGGCACCCCGCCCTTGGCAGCGTTGGCGCTTGCCGCCAGTGCGCGGTCAAGCAGTACACCGACGAGAACGACACCCGTGGTCGTATCGTCATGTCCTGCATGACCCCTGCCACCGACGGCAGCTGGATCTCCATCGAAGACGAAGAAGCGAAAGTGTTTCGCGCCAGCGTCGTCGAATGGCTGATGACCAACCACCCGCACGACTGCCCTGTGTGTGAGGAAGGCGGCCACTGCCACCTGCAAGACATGACCGTGATGACCGGCCACAACGAGCGCCGGTATCGCTTCACCAAGCGTACCCACCAGAACCAGCAACTGGGCCCGTTCATTTCCCACGAGATGAACCGCTGCATCGCTTGCTACCGCTGCGTGCGCTTCTATAAGGACTACGCCGGCGGTACCGACCTCGGTGTGTTTGGCGCCCACGACAACGTGTACTTCGGTCGCGTTGAAGACGGCACCCTGGAAAGCGAGTTCTCCGGCAACCTCACCGAGGTCTGCCCGACCGGTGTGTTCACCGACAAGACTCACTCCGAGCGCTACAACCGCAAGTGGGACATGCAGTTCTCGCCGAGCATCTGCCATGGCTGCTCCAGCGGTTGCAACATCTCCCCGGGCGAACGCTACGGCGAACTGCGTCGGATCGAAAACCGCTTCAACGGTTCGGTCAACCAGTACTTCCTGTGCGACCGTGGCCGTTTCGGCTACGGCTACGTCAACCGCGAAGACCGCCCGCGTCAGCCACTGCTGGCCGACGGCGCCAAGCTGAGCCTCGACGAAGCACTGGATAAAGCCGCTGACCTGCTGCGCGGTCGCAACATCGTCGGTATCGGTTCGCCCCGCGCCAGCCTCGAAAGCAACTACGCGTTGCGCGAACTGGTGGGTGCCGAGCACTTCTACTCGGGTATCGAAGCCGGTGAACTGGAGCGCATCCGCCTCGTGCTGCAAGTCTTGAACGACAGCCCTCTGCCGGTTCCGAACATGCGCGACATCGAAGACCATGACGCGATCTTCGTCCTCGGTGAAGACCTGACCCAGACCGCTGCCCGTGTCGCCCTGTCCCTGCGCCAGTCGGTAAAAGGCAAGGCCGAAGACATGGCCGACGCCATGCGCGTCCAGCCATGGCTCGACGCTGCGGTGAAAAACATCGGCCAGCACGCGCTGAACCCGCTGTTTATCGCCAGTCTGACCGCCACCAAGCTCGACGACATCGCAGAAGAATGCGTACACGCCGCGCCTGACGACCTGGCCCGCATCGGTTTCGCCGTGGCCCACGCCCTCGACGCCAGCGCGCCTGCCGTAGAAGGCCTGGACGCTGAAGCCGCTGAACTGGCCAAGCGTATCGCCGACGCCCTGCTGGCCGCCAAGCGTCCATTGATCATTGCCGGTACCTCGTTGGGTTCCAAGGCGCTGATCGAAGCCGCTGCCAACATTGCCAAAGCCTTGAAGCTGCGCGAGAAGAACGGTTCCATCAGCCTGATCGTGCCGGAAGCCAACAGCCTTGGCCTGGCCATGCTCGGTGGCGAGTCCCTCGACGCCGCTCTGCAAGCCGTGACCGACGGCAGTGCCGACGCGATCGTGGTGCTGGAAAACGACCTGTACACCCGCACTGATTCGGCCAAGGTCGACGCAGCGCTGAACGCGGCCAAAGTGGTGATCGTTGCCGACCACCAGAAAACCGCCACCAGCGACCGTGCCCACCTGGTACTGCCCGCCGCCAGCTTTGCTGAAGGCGACGGTACCCTGGTCAGCCAGGAAGGCCGCGCCCAGCGCTTCTTCCAGGTGTTCGATCCGAAGTACATGGACGCCAGCATCCTGGTTCACGAAGGCTGGCGCTGGCTGCATGCCCTGCGCGCCACCCTGCTGAACCAGCCGATCGACTGGACCCAGCTCGACCACGTGACTGCCGCCACAGCCGCAGCCGCACCGCAACTGGCACGCATCGTCGACGCTGCACCGTCTGCCTCGTTCCGCATCAAGGGCATGAAACTCGCCCGTGAACCGCTGCGTTACTCCGGCCGTACCGCCATGCGGGCTGACATCAGCGTGCATGAGCCACGTACACCGCAAGACAACGACACCGCGTTTGCCTTCTCCATGGAAGGTTACTCGGGTTCGGTCGAGCCACGTCAGCAGGTGCCTTTCGCCTGGTCGCCGGGCTGGAACTCGCCGCAGGCCTGGAACAAGTTCCAGGACGAAGTCGGTGGCCACATCCGTGCCGGCGACCCGGGCACCCGCCTGATCGAAAGCACCGGTGACTCGCTGAACTGGTTCGCCAGCGTTCCGCGTCCGTTCAACCCGGCCCAGGGTACCTGGCAGGTTGTGCCGTTCTTCCACCTGTTCGGCAGCGAAGAGACTTCTTCCAAAGCCGCGCCGGTACAAGAGCGCATTCCAGCCGCCTACGTGTCCGTAGCCAAGTCCGAAGCCGACCGCCTGGGCGTCAACGACGGTGCCCTGCTCAGCGTGAACGTCGCCGGCAAGACCCTGCGTCTGCCGCTGCGCATCGACGAAGAGTTGGGTGCTGGCCTGGTTGCATTGCCAAAAGGCCTCGCGGGGATTCCTCCGGCGATCTTCGGCCTTACCGTTGACGGTCTGCAGGAGGCAGCTCAATGACCTGGTTCACCCCTGAAGTGATCGACGTGATCATCGCGGTGGTCAAGGCCATCGTGATCCTGTTGGCCGTGGTCGTGGCGGGCGCCCTGCTCAGCTTCGTCGAACGTCGCCTGCTGGGCTGGTGGCAGGACCGTTACGGTCCGAACCGCGTTGGCCCGTTTGGTATGTTCCAGATCGCCGCCGACATGCTGAAAATGTTCTTCAAGGAAGACTGGACCCCGCCGTTTGCCGACAAGGTGATCTTCACCCTGGCACCGGTCGTGGCCATGAGCGCCTTGCTGATTGCCTTCGCAATCATCCCGATCACCCCGACCTGGGGCGTGGCGGACCTGAACATCGGCTTGCTGTTCTTCTTCGCCATGGCCGGCTTGTCGGTCTACGCGGTGCTGTTCGCCGGTTGGTCGAGCAACAACAAGTTCGCCCTGCTGGGCAGCTTGCGGGCCTCGGCCCAGACCGTGTCCTACGAAGTGTTCATGGGCCTCGCGCTGATGGGCATCGTGGTGCAGGTGGGCTCGTTCAACATGCGCGACATCGTCGAGTACCAGGCGCAGAACCTGTGGTTCATCATTCCGCAGTTCTTCGGCTTCTGTACGTTCTTCATCGCTGGCGTCGCCGTGACTCACCGTCACCCGTTCGACCAGCCGGAAGCGGAACAGGAACTGGCCGACGGTTACCACATTGAATACGCCGGCATGAAATGGGGCATGTTCTTCGTTGGTGAATACATCGGCATCATCTTGATCTCGGCCCTGCTGGTCACGCTGTTCTTCGGCGGCTGGCACGGTCCGTTCGGCATCCTGCCGCAGCTGGCGTTCTTCTGGTTCTTCCTGAAGACCGCGTTCTTCATCATGCTGTTCATCCTGCTGCGCGCTTCCATCCCGCGTCCACGGTATGACCAGGTGATGGATTTCAGCTGGCGATTCTGCCTGCCGCTGACCCTGATCAATTTGCTGGTGACTGCTGCCGTTGTGTTGTTGAACACGCCAGCGGGCGCGGTTCAGTGAGGATTTGACCCATGTTCAAATATATTGGCGACATCGTTAAGGGTACCGGTACCCAGTTGCGAAGCCTGGTGATGGTGTTCGGTCACGGCTTTCGCAAACGCGACACCCTGCAATACCCGGAAGAAGCGGTGTACCTGCCGCCGCGTTATCGCGGCCGCATTGTCCTGACCCGCGACCCCGACGGCGAAGAGCGCTGTGTGGCCTGCAACCTGTGCGCCGTGGCGTGCCCGGTGGGTTGCATCTCGCTGCAGAAAGCTGAAACCGAAGACGGTCGCTGGTACCCGGACTTCTTCCGCATCAACTTCTCGCGCTGCATTTTCTGCGGCCTCTGCGAGGAAGCTTGCCCGACCACCGCGATCCAGCTGACACCGGATTTCGAGATGGCCGAGTTCAAACGTCAGGACCTGGTGTACGAGAAAGAAGATCTGCTGATCTCTGGTCCCGGTAAAAACCCTGATTACAACTTCTATCGTGTTGCAGGTATGGCCGTTGCCGGTAAGCCGAAAGGCGCCGCACAAAACGAAGCCGAGCCGATCAACGTGAAGAGCTTGCTGCCTTAAGGAAGAAAGATGGAATTCGCTTTCTATTTCGCATCGGGTATTGCAGTGGTGTCCACGCTTCGCGTGATAACCAACACTAACCCTGTGCACGCCCTGCTCTACCTGATCATTTCGCTGATCGCCGTGGCCATGACCTTCTTCAGCCTCGGCGCACCGTTCGCCGGTGTGCTGGAAGTGATCGCCTACGCCGGCGCCATCATGGTGCTGTTCGTGTTTGTGGTGATGATGCTCAACCTGGGGCCGGCGTCTGTCGCCCAGGAACGCGTCTGGCTCAAGCCCGGCATCTGGCTCGGCCCGGTGATCCTCGCAGCCCTGCTGCTGGGTGAACTGCTGTATGTGCTGTTCGCTCACCAGAGCGGCCAGGCCATCGGCCACACCACCGTAGACGCGAAAGCCGTGGGCATCAGCCTGTTCGGCCCGTACCTGCTGGTGGTCGAACTGGCTTCGATGCTGCTGCTCGCTGCAGCCATCACCGCCTTCCACTTGGGCCGCAACGAAGCCAAGGAGCAATGACGATGCCTGCTATCCCTTTGGAGCATGGTCTGGCGGTCGCCGGCATCCTGTTCTGCCTTGGCCTGGTCGGCCTGATGGTTCGCCGCAACATTCTGTTCGTGTTGATGAGCCTGGAAATCATGATGAACGCCGCGGCACTCGCGTTCATCGTGGCCGGTAGCCGTTGGGGCCAGCCGGATGGACAAGTGATGTTCATCCTGGTGATCAGCCTGGCAGCCGCCGAGGCCAGTATTGGCCTGGCGATCCTGCTGCAACTGTATCGTCGCTTCCACACGCTTGATATCGACGCTGCCAGTGAGATGCGCGGATGAACATGATCTTTCTGACTTTCGTATTTCCCCTGATCGGTTTCCTGCTGCTGTCGTTCTCCCGTGGACGCTGGTCGGAAAACCTCTCGGCCCTGGTCGGCGTAGGTTCCATTGGCCTGTCGGCAATTGTCGCCGCCTACGTCATCTGGCAATTCAACGTCGCACCGCCTGAAGGCGGTCACTACACCCTGGTGTTGTGGCAGTGGATGTCGGTGGAGGGCTTCAAGCCCAACTTCGCCCTCTACGTCGACGGCCTGTCGATCACCATGCTCGGCGTGGTGGTGGGTGTGGGCTTCCTGATCCACCTGTTCGCGTCCTGGTACATGCGCGGTGAAGCCGGTTACTCGCGCTTCTTCGCCTACACCAACCTGTTTATCGCCAGCATGCTGTTCCTGGTGCTGGGCGATAACCTGTTGTTCCTGTACTTCGGCTGGGAAGGTGTGGGCCTGTGCTCGTACCTGTTGATCGGTTTCTACTACAGCAACCGCAACAACGGTAACGCCGCACTCAAAGCCTTTATCGTGACCCGGATCGGTGACGTGTTCATGGCCATCGGCCTGTTCATCCTGTTCCAACAGGTGGGCACGCTGAACATCCAGGAACTGCTGGTGCTGGCACCGCAGAAATTCCAGGTCGGCGACTTCTGGATCACCCTGGCGACCCTGATGCTGCTGGGTGGCGCTGTCGGTAAATCCGCACAACTGCCGCTGCAAACCTGGCTGGCGGATGCGATGGCCGGCCCTACCCCGGTTTCGGCACTGATCCACGCCGCAACCATGGTAACCGCCGGTGTCTACCTGATTGCCCGTACCCACGGCCTGTTCACCCTGGCGCCGGAGATTCTGCACCTGGTGGGCCTGGTGGGTGGCGTGACCCTGGTACTGGCAGGTTTTGCTGCCCTGGTTCAAACCGACATCAAGCGTATCCTCGCCTACTCGACCATGAGCCAGATCGGCTACATGTTCCTGGCCCTGGGCGTTGGCGCCTGGGACGGCGCGATCTTCCACCTGATGACCCACGCCTTCTTCAAGGCCCTGCTGTTCCTTGCTTCCGGTGCGGTGATCGTTGCCTGCCACCACGAGCAGAACATCTTCAAGATGGGCGGCCTGTGGAAGAAACTGCCGTTGGCCTACGCCAGCTTCATCGTCGGCGGCGCGGCCTTGTCGGCCCTGCCACTGGTGACCGCAGGTTTCTACTCGAAAGACGAAATCCTCTGGGAAGCCTTTGCCAGCGGTAACCACGGCCTGCTGTACGCCGGCCTGGTAGGTGCGTTCATGACCTCGCTGTACACCTTCCGCCTGATCTTCATCACGTTCCACGGTGAAGCCAAGACTGAAGCCCACGCAGGCCATGGCATTTCCCACTGGCTGCCACTGTCGGTGCTGATCATCCTGTCGACCTTCGTCGGCGCCATGATCACCCCGCCACTGGCCGGTGTTTTGCCGGAAAGCGCCGGCCATGCCGGTGGTGCAGCCAAGCACAGCCTGGAAATCGCCTCGGGCGCCATCGCCATCGCGGGTATCCTGCTGGCGGCCCTGCTGTTCCTCGGCAAGCGCCGCTTCGTCACCGCCATCGCCAACAGTGGCATTGGCCGCTTCCTTTCGGCCTGGTGGTTCGCTGCCTGGGGCTTCGACTGGATCTACGACAAACTGTTCGTCAAACCGTACCTTGCGATCAGCCACGTACTGCGCAAAGACCCGCTCGACCAAACCATCGGTTTGATCCCGCGTGCCGCCAAGGCCGGTCACACCGCCCTGAGCCGCAGCGAGACCGGCCAATTGCGCTGGTATGCAGCTTCCATGGCGGCCGGTGCCGTCCTGGTAATCGGCGCCATCATCGTGGTCGCGGTCTGACTATGCACATTGCGAACTTTGCGAACTTGCGAAAGGAAACGAGCCCGTCATGATTCTGCCCTGGCTAATCCTGATCCCCTTTATCGGCGGCCTGCTCTGCTGGATGGGTGAACGCTTCGGCGCCACCCTCCCCCGCTGGATTGCGTTGCTGACCATGTCCCTGGAACTCGCGCTCGGCCTCTGGCTGTGGGCCCACGGTGACTATTCATTTGCTCCGGCACCGGGTGTCGATCCCACCTTCGCGCTTGAATTCAAGCACGTGTGGATCCAGCGCTTCGGCATCAACGTGCACCTGGCCCTCGACGGCCTGTCGCTGTTGATGATCCTGCTGACCGGCCTGCTGGGTATCCTCTCGGTACTCTGCTCCTGGAAAGAGATCCAGCGTCACGTGGGCTTCTTCCACCTGAACCTGATGTGGATCCTGGGCGGCGTTGTCGGCGTGTTCCTCGCACTCGACCTGTTCATGTTCTTCTTCTTCTGGGAAATGATGCTGGTGCCGATGTACTTCCTCATCGCGCTCTGGGGTCACAGTTCTTCGGACGGCAAGAAAACCCGGATCTACGCGGCGACCAAGTTCTTCATCTTCACCCAGGCTTCCGGCCTGATCATGTTGGTGGCGATCCTGGGCCTGGTACTGGTCAACTTCAACAGCACGGGCGTGATCACGTTCAACTACGCCGACCTGTTGAAAACCAAGATGTCCCTGACCACCGAGTACATCCTGATGCTGGGCTTCTTCATCGCGTTCGCGGTGAAGCTGCCGGTGGTGCCGTTCCACTCCTGGTTGCCTGACGCTCACGCCCAGGCGCCGACTGCGGGTTCCGTCGACCTGGCCGGTATCCTGTTGAAGACGGCGGCCTACGGCCTGCTGCGTTTCGCCCTGCCGCTGTTCCCGAATGCCTCGGCCGAGTTCGCGCCGATCGCCATGACCCTCGGTCTGATCGGGATCTTCTACGGTGCGTTCCTGGCCTTCGCCCAAACCGACATCAAGCGTCTGATTGCCTTCTCGTCCGTTTCCCACATGGGCTTCGTACTGATCGGCATCTACTCCGGCAGCCAACTGGCGCTGCAAGGCGCCGTGATCCAGATGCTGGCGCACGGTGTGTCGGCTGCGGCACTGTTTATCCTCAGCGGCCAACTGTACGAGCGCCTGCACACTCGTGACATGCGCGAGATGGGTGGCGTGTGGTCACGTATCGCCTACCTGCCGGCCATCAGCCTGTTCTTCGCCGCCGCATCCCTGGGCTTGCCGGGTACTGGTAACTTCATCGGCGAGTTCCTGATCCTGATGGGTGCCTTCGTGCATACGCCGTGGGTCAGTGCGATCGCTACGTCTGGCCTGGTGTTCGGTTCGGTCTACTCGCTGATCATGATCCACCGCGCATACTTCGGTCCGGCCAAGTCCGACACCGTGTTGCACGGCATGGACGGTCGCGAACTGATCATGGTGCTCGGCCTTGCGGTACTGCTGGTGTTTATCGGCGTGTACCCGCAACCGTTCCTGGATACTTCTGCCGCAACGATGCATGGCGTGCAGCAGTGGTTCGGCACCGCCTTCTCTCAACTCGCTTCGGCCCGGTAAGAGCGCTATGGAATTCACGATCCAACACTTTATCGCGCTTGCGCCGCTGCTGATCACCAGCCTCACCATCGTGGTGGTGATGCTGGCGATCGCCTGGCGCCGCAATCACTCGCAAACGTTCCTGCTGTCCTGTGCGGGCTTGAACCTGGCCCTGCTGTCGATTATCCCGGCACTCAAGGTCGCGCCACTGGCCGTGACCCCGCTGATGATGGTCGATGACTTCGCGCTGCTGTATATCGCGCTGATCCTGGTTGCCACCCTGGCCTGCGTCACGCTTGCCCACGCCTACCTCGGCGAAGGCGGCACCGGCTACCCGGGCAACCGCGAAGAGCTGTACCTGCTGATCCTGCTGGCTGCGGCCGGTGGTATCGTGCTGGTCAGCGCGCAGCACCTGGCCGGCTTGTTCATCGGCCTGGAACTGCTGTCGATCCCGGTCTACGGCCTGGTGGCGTATGCCTTCTTCAACAAGCGCTCCCTGGAAGCCGGCATCAAGTACATGGTGCTGTCGGCAGCCGGTTCGGCGTTCCTGTTGTTCGGTATGGCCCTGCTCTACGCAGAAGCCGGCAGCCTGAGCTTCAGCGGTATCGGTCACGCCCTGGCAGCCTCCGGCAGCCCTGCGCCAATTGCCCAACTGGGCCTGGCCATGATGCTGATCGGCCTGGCGTTCAAGCTGTCGCTGGTGCCGTTCCACCTGTGGACCCCGGACGTGTACGAAGGCGCCCCGGCGCCGGTGGCTGCTTTCCTGGCTACCGCGTCGAAAGTCGCCGTCTTTGCCGTGATGGTGCGTCTGTTCCAGATCTCTCCTGCGGCCAACACCGGTGTACTCAGCAACGTGCTGACCATCATCGCCATCGCTTCGATCCTGTTCGGCAACCTGCTGGCGCTGACCCAGAACAACCTCAAGCGTCTGCTGGGTTATTCGTCCATCGCGCACTTCGGTTACCTGCTGATCGCCCTGGTGGCGAGCAAGGGCCTGGCGATGGAAGCCATCGGCGTGTACCTGGTCACCTACGTGATCACAAGCCTGGGTGCATTCGGTGTGATCACGCTGATGTCCTCGCCTTACAAAGGCCGCGACGCCGACGCCCTGTACGAATACCGCGGCCTGTTCTGGCGCCGTCCGTACCTGACCGCCGTACTGACCGTGATGATGCTGTCCCTGGCGGGTATCCCGCTGACTGCGGGCTTCATCGGCAAGTTCTACATCGTGGCCACCGGTGTTGAAGCGCACGAATGGTGGTTGGTTGCTTCCCTGGTACTGGGCAGCGCCATCGGCGTTTTCTACTACCTGCGCGTGATGGTGACCTTGTACCTGATCGAGCCAAACCTGCGCCGTGTGGACGCCGAGTTGCACTGGGAACAGAAAGCAGGCGGCGTGATGCTGCTGGCAATCGCCCTGCTGGCGTTCTTCCTGGGTGTGTACCCACAACCGTTGCTCACCCTGGTGCAGCATGCGGTGATGGCGGGTTGATCGCTTAGTTAAACGCAGCAAGCAAAACGGCGCCTTCGGGCGCCGTTTTGCGTTTCTGGCGTATTAATTTGTTGTCTGACACACAAAGGGAATTTTCCTCGTCGAGATGCCTCCCCTTCCGGCATCACCCTGCCTGGGTCGCTCGTATCGTGGTTGCGTTTTAGGAAACATCCCACAGCAGGGTCACTTGACCCACCGCAGATGGGCCACCAAACTATACGCAGGCTACGTACAGAACATGGATGCTCTATTTATCGAATTGCCGGCCTTTGAGCGGCACCGCAGGGATTATCTGAGTGATGAGTTATTTCACGGCTTTCAACAAGAGTTGATGAGAAACCCCCAAGCGGGCAACGTGATAGAGGGAACCGGCGGGTTACGCAAGGTGCGCTTTGTCGACGAGCGACGCAACAAGGGCAAACGGGGTGGCCTGCGAGTCATCTATTACTGGTGGTCGGGCGGTACGCAGTTCTGGCTGTTCACCCTTTATGGCAAACACGAACAGGACGACCTGAGCGCTCAACACAAAACGGCGCTCAAACACCTGCTGGACAGGGAAATCAAAGCGAGAAAATCTTATGAAACGTGACATCTTTTCCGAACTGGTCGAAGGCTTCGACGCGCTGGCAGATGAACGAGAAGGCAAGGTAACGCTGCGCAGCCACAAGGTGCAGTTGAGCAAGCTGGCACCGCTCACTGCCGACGAAGTAGTCGCTGTGCGTCAACAACTCAATCTGTCGCGCTCGGTGTTTGCGATGTACCTGCGCACCAACACCCGGACCCTGGAAAATTGGGAGCAAGGCCGGGCCACACCCAATGCTCAGGCGGCAACCTTGATTCGGCTGGTGTCGAAGTTTCCGGAGACGGTGGAACGTTTGGCGCTGTTGACCTGATCGATCAATCCAGCCAAGCCCGTCGGCAACGGGACGTTGCCGATGGCTCAAGCCTGCAATCAAATCCTGAACTGCCCCACCAACTGACCCAACCGCTGCCCCAGGTCCGCCAGGCTGCGAGAGGTCTCGGCACCCTGTTGGGTTTCATCGGCCACGCTGTCAACCGCCACCGCGATCTGATGCACGCTGCGGTTGATCTCTTCGGCCACGGCGGTTTGTTCTTCCGCCGCGCTGGCGATCTGCGCGTTCATCGAGTTGATGGTGCCGATCAGTTGCGCCATGGTGTCCAGGGACGCTCCGGCTTCGTTGGCCTGGGCGGACGTGCCGTCGCCGGCATCGCTGGAGCGGCGCATGGATTCCACGGCGGCCTCGGTGCCTTTTTGCAAGCGGTCGATCATGCCCTGGATTTCCTGGGTGCTTTGCTGGGTGCGGCTGGCCAGCGCCCGTACTTCGTCGGCGACCACGGCAAACCCACGGCCTGCCTCCCCTGCCCGCGCGGCTTCAATGGCGGCGTTGAGGGCGAGCAAGTTGGTCTGCTCGGCAATCGAGCGGATCACGCCAAGCACGCTGACAATCGACGACACATCCTGCTGCAAGCTGTCCAGGGACACGCCGCTGCTGCGGATGTCGTTCACCAGCGCGTGAATCTGCGCGATGCTGCCATCCACGACTTTTTTCGCGGCCTGGCCTTCGGCGTCGGTTTGCTGCGCAGCGACGGCTGCGCCTTGGGCACTGCGCGCCACTTCATGGGCCGCGGAGGACATTTCGTTGATCGCGGTAGCCACCTGGTCGGTCTCGTGACGCTGGCGCTCCATGGCCTTTTCCGAGCGGTTGGCTTGCTCGGCGACCTGGCTCACCAGGCCGGTAAGCTGGGAGGTCATCTCGGTGATCTGGCGTACCAGGCTGTGGATCTTGTCGACAAAGCGGTTGAAAGAGCCTGCCAGTTCGCCAAGCTCGTCCTGGCTGGTGATGGCCAGGCGGCGGGTCAGGTCACCCTCACCGGCGGCGATGTCGTCGAGGTTGATCTTCATCAGGTGCAACGGCCGCAGGATGGTATTGGCCACCAGCATGCCCACGGCGGCAATCACCAACAGCACCACCACGGCAATGCCGATGATGCTCAGCAGCACACCTTCCATGCGTTTCTCCACCTTGGCCTGAACCTCGGCAACCTGGGCGTCGATGCCGTCCAGGTTCACCGAGGTACCGATCACCATGTCCCACTTGGGCAAGTATTCGGTGTAGCCAAGCTTGGGCACCAGCTCGGTCTGGCCGGGCTGCGTCGAGCTGTATTGCAAGTAGTGGGTGCCGTCCTTGCCGACTTTCACCAGGTCGCGGTTGACGTAGACGCCGTTCGGGTCGCGGTTGTCCTTGAAGCTTTTGCCGACGCCGTCCGGGCTGTTGCCCTTGAACAGGCGAATGGTCTCGGAGTCGTAGCCGAAGAAATAACCATCCTTGCCATAACTGATGTTGGACAGCAGCTTGACCACTTGCGCCCGTGCGGCCGTATCGCCTTGGGCGGCAGCGTCGTACAGCGGCTTGATGGTGGTCATCGCCACCTCGACGTAGCCGCGCAAGGTGGTCTTGGCGTCGTTGAGCAGGTTCTGACGGGTTTCTTCGACCTCGTTGCGGGCCTGCTCCCGAAGGATCCACACCGTGGTCAGGCTGATGATCACGGCAAACAACAACACGGGCAGGACAGCAAGGGACAGTACTTTGGCCTTTAGACTCAGACGCATGGCTCTTCTCTCTTGAGGGACAACTCAAGAGGTTAACGGCTAGTTACAATAAATCTGTAGGACAATCCCGTCAGAGCGTCATCGCGGCAAACCAGCCAAACGCCAGCAGCGGAATGTTGTAGTGCAGGAAGGTTGGTACCACGGTGTCCCAGATATGGTGGTGCTGGCCATCGATGTTCAAACCGGAAGTCGGGCCCAGGGTGGAGTCCGACGCAGGCGAGCCGGCATCACCCAATGCCCCGGCCGTGCCGACGATGCACACGATCGCCAGCGGGCTGAAGCCCAGCTGCACGCACAGCGGCACAAAGATCGCCGCCAGGATCGGCACCGTGGAAAACGACGAGCCGATGCCCATGGTCACCAGCAAGCCCACCAGCAGCATCAGCAGCGCGCCCACACCGCGGCTATGGCCGATAAACGCCGCGGAGGCTTGCACGAGTGTCTGCACTTCACCGGTGGCCTTGAGCACTTCGGCAAAGCCTGACGAGGCGATCATGATGAAGCCGATCATCGCCATCATCTTCATGCCTTCGGTGAACAGGTCATCGGTGTCGCGCCAGCGCACGATGCCCGACACCGAAAAGATCAGGAACCCGGCCAGGGCGCCAATGATCATCGAGTCCAGCCACAGCTGGATAATGAACGCCGCCGCAATGGCCAGGCCGGCCACCAGCAGGGTCAGCGGGTTGTAGTGCACCGCCACCTGCTCGACTCGCTCGATCTTCTCCAGGTCGTACACACGCTTCTTGCGGTAGCTGACAAACACCGCCACCAGCAAACCGACCACCATGCCCAGCGCCGGTAGGCCCATGGCATGGGTGACATTGACCTGGCTGATGTCGACACCGCTCTTGGCCACGTTGGCCAGCAGGATCTGATTCAGGAAGATGTTGCCGAAGCCCACCGGCAGAAACATGTAGGGCGTGATCAGGCCGAAGGTCATGACGCAGGCGATGAGACGGCGGTCCAGCTGCAGTTTGGTCAGCACATATAAAAGCGGCGGTACCAGCAGCGGGATAAACGCGATGTGGATCGGCAGGATGTTCTGCGAGGCGATGGCCACCACCCAGAGCAGACCGATCAGCAGCCATTTGACGTGACTGCCGCCCGTGGCTTCCTGCCGATCCACCAGCAGCAGGGCTTTATCGGCCAGCGCATGAGCCAGGCCGGATTTGGCAATCGCCACGGCGAACGCGCCGAGCAGCGCGTAGGACAACGCCACCGTCGCACCGCCACCCAGGCCGCTGTTGAACGCCTTGAGCGTCGCGTCGATACCCAGGCCGCCGGTCAGGCCACCCACCAGGGCGCCGACAATGATCGCGATCACCACATGCACGCGGGACAAGCTGAGCACCAGCATGGTGCCGACCGCGGCGATTACTGCATTAATCATCGTTACCTCAAGACAGAAAACATGAAAAAAGCACGCACCTGCCCGGGCTGCTGTCGGGAACGGCTGCCGCAAACCAGGTTTTAAGGGAGTTTTATTAGAGGGCGCGCACTTTGCAGCACCCGGCCTGCCTTGTCAAAAAAGTGGGGAGAAGGTTTGTCAGTGGTTAGGGGATTTGTCTGTGGCGAGGGGGCTTGTCCTGTGGCGAGGGGGCTTGTCCTGTGGCGAGGGGGCTTGTCCTGTGGCGAGGGGGCTTGTCCCCCGTTGGAGTGCGCAGCGCTCCCGCTTTTTTTGGGGCCGCTACGCAGCCCAACGGGGGACAAGCCCCCTCGCCACACAAACAGGTTTAAATTGATCGTTTGAATAAAGAAAATTTCCGAGCCGCCGATACAGGCAGATCGTCTCTGTCGTATCGAAAGTTAAGGAAGGCTCCATGTCGCTCAGACAGCTGTCCATTCAATGGAAAATTACCCTGCTGGCCGGTCTTTGCCTGCTGGGCATCGTGACCTTGCTGGTAGGTCTCTCGCTGTACCGCATGGCGCAGAGCTCCGACCTGGTCAAGGCTTCCAGTATGGAAATGCTCGACGAAGCCGCCCAGGCGCGCATCGAAGCCCAGGGTGAGGTCCAGGCCTTGGGCATTCGCCAGCAGTTCATGGACGCCTATCAATACGGCCACGGTTTTTCCCGGCAGGTGTTGTTCCTGCGCGAGCAGGCCGAGAAACGCTTCCTGGATGCCTTCGACCTGCGCGAAGACCTGACCCGCCAGGTCAAGGCCGCGCTGCAGGCCAATCCGGAACTGCTGGGCCTGTCCCTGGTATTCGAGGCCAACGCACTGGATGGCAAGGACGAACTGTTCGCCAACCAGCAAGAGCTGGGCAGCAACGACAAGGGCCGCTTTGCGCTGTACTGGTCCCAGCCGACTGCGGGCAAGCTGACTTCAATGTCGCTGCCCGAAAGCGACATGTCCGACACCAGCGTCGGACCCAGCGGCGAAAAAGCCAACGCCTGGTTCACCTGCCCGCGCACCACACTCAAGCCCTGCGTGATCGAGCCGTACTTCTATGTGATCGATGGGCAAAAGGTGCTGATGACCAGCATCGTCTTCCCGCTGATGGTCAACGGCAAAGTCATCGCCTCGCTGTCGGTGGACATCAACCTCAACAGCCTGCAAGCCGTCAGCCAGGGCGCCAGCCAGAAACTCTACGACGGCCAGACCAGCGTCAGCATCATCAGCCCGGTGGGCCTGCTGGCCGGCTACAGTCCGGACGCCGGCAAACTCAGCCAGCGCCTGGATGCCGTCGACACCGCCAACGGCGCGCAATTGATCAGTTCGCTTTCCACCAGCACCCAGACCCGCAGCGTGCGCACCGACCACCAACTCAAGGTGCTCGCGCCGTTCCAGCCGATCCCCGATGGCAAGCCGTGGGGCGTGTTGCTGGATGTTCCGGAAAAAGTCCTGGTGGCTCCGGCTGAAGCCCTGAAGTCCAAACTGGACGCCGATAACGCCAAGGGCACTCTGCTGGAACTGAGCCTGGGCCTGCTGGCAGCAATCGTCGGCCTGTTGCTGGTGTGGCTGATGGCCCGCAGCGTGACCCGGCCGATCCTCGGCGTGGCACGCATGCTGGAAGACATTGCCAGTGGCGAAGGTGACCTGACCCGTCGCCTGGCCTACGACAAACACGACGAACTCGGCGAGTTGGCCGGCTGGTTCAACCGCTTCCTCGACAAGCTGCAGCCGATCATTGCCCAGGTCAAACGCTCAGTGCAGGACGCCCGTGGCACCGCCGACCAGTCGGCCGCCATCGCCACTGAAACCAGTGCCGGCATGGAGCAGCAATACCGTCAGGTCGACCAGGTGGCCACCGCCTCCCACGAGATGAGCGCCACCGCCCAGGACGTCGCCCGCAGTGCAGCGCAAGCCGCCCAGGCGGCCCGCGATGCCGATCAGGCGACGCGTGAAGGTTTGACCGTGATCGACCGCACCACCACCAGCATCGGCCACCTGGCGGCGGATATGAGCACCGCGATGACCCAGGTTGAAGGACTGGCGGCCAACAGCGAGAAGATCGGCTCGGTACTGGAAGTGATTCGTGCAATCGCCGAGCAGACCAATCTGCTGGCACTGAACGCCGCTATCGAGGCCGCCCGTGCGGGTGAAGCCGGTCGTGGTTTTGCGGTGGTCGCCGATGAAGTGCGCAACCTGGCGCGACGTACCCAGGAGTCGGTGGAGGAAACCCGCCTGGTGATCGAGCAACTGCAAAGCGGTACCCAGGAAGTGGTCGGTTCCATGAGCAACAGCCATCGCCAGGCCCAGGGCAGCGTCGAACAAGTGGGCCAGGCCGTGACCGCCTTGCGCCAGATCGGCGATGCGGTAACGGTAATCAGCGACATGAACCTGCAGATCGCCAGCGCCGCCGAAGAGCAAAGTGCGGTGGCCGAGGAGATCAACAACAACGTGGCGACGATTCGGGATGTGACGGAGTCGTTGTCCGAACAGGCGAATGAATCGGCGCGGGTCAGCCAGGCGTTGAACAGCCTGGCGAATCAGCAGCAGGGCCTGATGGATCAGTTCAGGGTTTGATGAGCTGCTGGATACTCCGGCAATCAGCCCGAGTATCCCGTAGCAGCTGTCGAGCCTCGGCGAGGCTCGACAGCTGCTACGGTTTGTTTTCAATGGCGGCGTGGCAGGTCGATGATGACCTTTAACCCGCCCAGCTCGCTCTCCTGCAACAGAAGCACCCCGCCCCACACCTCGACAATATCCCGCACGATCCCCAGCCCCAGACCATGCCCGTCAGTCTGCTCATCCAACCGCGTGCCTCGGCTGAACACCTGATCACGCTGGCTCTCGGGAATCCCCGGCCCGTCATCTTCGACAGCCAACCGAAAGCCTTCCGGGGTTTCGCCGATGCTCAACACAATCTCCGCATCCGCCCATTTGCACGCGTTGTCCAGCAGGTTGCCCAACAGTTCCAGCAGGTCTTCGCGGTCCCACGGCAATTGCAAACCGGGCGGCACGCGGTAACTCAAATCCAGGTGTTCGCCGTGGATCATGTTCAGGGTCGCGAGCAACCCCGGTAATTCGCCGTCGCAATCGAACAAGGCACCCGGCAGTGTCTCTCCGGCCAGGCGGGCACGATTGAGTTCACGATTAAGCCGTTGCTGCACCTGCTCCAACTGTTCCCGCAGCAGCTTGCTCAGTTGCGGATGGTCCTTGAGCTGTTCACTGGATGCCACGCTCAACAACACCGCCAACGGGGTTTTCAAGGCATGGCCGAGATTGCCCAGGGCATTGCGCGAGCGCTTGAGGCTGTCTTCGGTGTGGGCCAGCAGATGGTTGATCTGCGCCACCAGCGGCTCCAACTCCACCGGCACTTGGGTATCCAGTTGCGAGCGCTGGCCCTGCTGCAGTTGGGCGATCTGGTTGCGTGCGGTCTCCAGCGGGCGCAAGGCGCGGCGCACGGTGACCCGTTGCAGAATCAGGATCAGCAACAGCGCCGCCAGCCCCAGCACCAGGCCGATCTGGCGCATCAGCCGAAAGCTTTCTCTGACGGGTGTGTAGTCCTGGGCCACGCTGATGGAAATCGACTGGCCAAACCGTTTGTAGTCCGAACGCAGTACCAGCAACTGCTGGCCTTCCGGCCCCAACTGCAGGTTGCCCTTGAGCCCGGCGTGGGGCAACTGCGGCAGTTCCTGGTCCCACAGCGAGCGGGAACGCCAATGGGTGTCGGCAAAATCGATACGGAAATAGTGCCCGGAAAACGGACGCTGGTACGCAGGAGACAACCGCTGCTCATCCAGTTGCACACCCGCCGGCCCGCGCACCAGCGCCACCAGCAGGTTCTCGCTGTCGTTGCGCAAGCCGGACTCCAGGTAACGTTGCAGGCCCATTTCGAACAGCCACAGGCTGGTCTGCGCCAGCACCAGGCCGACGATCACCATCACACTGATCAGCCCCAGGCTCAGGCGCCGCTGGATCGACTTCATGCCGGGCTGGCACCAAACCGGTAACCCTGGCCGCGCCGGGTCTCGATCACGCTGCGGCCCAATTTGCGGCGCAGGTGGTTGACGTGGACCTCCAACACATTGGAGTCACGCTCGGTCTCGCCATCGTACAAATGTTCGGCCAGGTGACTTTTTGAAAGGATTTGCTCGGGGTGCAGCATGAAGTAACGCAGCAGCCGAAACTCGGCCGCGGTCAGCTGGATCTCCTCGCCATCACGCATCACACACTGGCGACCCTCATCCAGGTGCAAGCCGGCAGCCTGCAAGGTGGGCTGATTGGCGTGGCCATGGGAACGACGCAGCAAGGCCTGGATACGCAGGTGCAGCTCTTCGGGATGGAACGGTTTGCTGAGGTAGTCGTCGGCCCCGGCCTTGAGCCCTTCGATGCGCTCGGCCCAGGAGTCGCGGGCAGTGAGGATCAGCACCGGCGTGGCCAGGCCGGCGGCACGCCATTGCGTCAACACCTCAAGCCCGGGCAAACCCGGCAGGCCGAGGTCAAGGATGATCAGGTCGTAGGGTTCGCTGCGCCCCTGATACACCGCATCGCGCCCATCCGCCAGCCAGTCGACGGCATAGCCCTGGCGATTGAGCCCGGCCATCAACTCATCGGCCAGGGGTACGTGGTCTTCCACCAGCAGCAGGCGCATCAGTCGTCTTCCTTGTCTTTGAGCAGTTGACCGGTGTTGGCATCGAGTTCGATCTCGCGCACCACGCCTTCCACCGTCAATAGTTCGATTTCATAGATATAGCGCACAGGGCGATCCTTGTGCTCTTCAAGCTCGGCGTCCAGCAGCTTGGCGCCCGGGTAGCGCTCGAAAGCCGGGCCCAGCAGATGCTCAAGCGGCGCGATCACACCCTCCTGGCGCAGGCGAAGCGCCTCGTCCTGGCCCAGGTCACGAGCGGCCAGGCCTGAGCAAAATGCCAGGAGCACCAGCGCCACTTGAACGCTGGTGCGTAGATTTACCTTCATTACGTATCCTGATGATCCTTGAGGACGGCGCCGGTGACGGCGTCCAATTCCAGGTCCCACTCGACGCCCTGGGCGTCGCGCAGTTCAACCTGATAAAGGTACTTGCCGTATTCCTCTTCAAGCTCGGTTTCATGCACGGTGGCGCCGGGATGTTTGGCCAGTGCGATAGCATTGAGCTTCTCGAAAGACACAATGGTACCAGCGTCGCGCAACTTCAGTGCTTCGTCCGGCCCCAGGTCGCGAGCCTGGGCGACGCCTGCGGTGAGGGCGATGATACTGCTGGCGATCAAGGCTGTGAGGGTTTTCATGGTGAGTCTCCGTTTCGGGATATTTTGCCTACGGGGCTCACGGTACTGGATCCAACTTAACTGAAACTGAATTGCCACCATGGCAATTCTCTGCGAGACCTTTGCCTGCAACCGGGCAAGATTTTCTATACTGCCCTGCTCGCGGTAAATGAGACCGGTATGACTGCTATCCATATGAAGTTCCCCGCCTTGACCCTCAAGGCCGGTAAACGCGCTTTTGCACGCATTCGTGAGCAGGGGCTTGCGCCTGCGGACGTCGGCATCCTTCCCGGCGCTGCCGGCGGGCCCAAGGCGCTGGGCATCCAGGGTCTGGACCTGGCGCTGTTTGGTGACTGGCTGCCCCGGGCGCCCCGCGAGCGTGCGCTGATCGGCGCCTCGATAGGCTCCTGGCGGTTTGCCAGTGCGTGCCTGCCCGACCCGGTGCAAGGCCTGCTCGACCTGGGCCGGCTGTACAACGCACAAAGCTTTGCCAAAGGCGTGACCATGGCCGAAGTCAGCCAGAGCTGCGTGCGCATGCTCGATGACTTGCTGGCCGGCCGCGATGCCCGCGTGCTCGACAACCCGCACTACCGGCTGAACATCATGGTGGTCAAAAGCCATGGCCTGCTCGCCGACGATCATCGCGGTCGGCTTGGTTTGGGGTTGTCCTCGGTGATCGCCGACAACCTGAGGGGCCGCGCGCGGTTGTCCCGGCACTTCGAACGGCTGATCGTCCACGACCCACGCCAGGCGCCACCGCTGCATGCGCTCAAGGATTTCCCGTCGCGCTTCCTTGATCTGGAACTGGGCAACCTGCGCCAGGCCTTGCTGGCGTCGGGTTCGATCCCCATGGTGATGCAAGGCGTACGCGACCTGCCGGGTGCAGGCCAAGGCACTTACCGCGATGGCGGCCTGCTGGACTATCACCTCGACCTGCCCTACCACGGCGATGACATCGTGCTGTACCCGCACTTCACCGACCGGGTCATTCCCGGCTGGTTCGACAAAGGCTTGCCGTGGCGCCGCGCTAATCAACAGGGTTTGCAGGATGTCCTGCTGCTGGCGCCGTCGAAGGAATACCTGGCGCGACTGCCCCACGGCAAACTGCCGGACCGCAGTGACTTCAAGCGCTTCATGGGGGATGACCCGGGCCGCAACAAGTACTGGCAAACCGCAATGAGCGAAAGCCAGCGGCTGGGGGATGAGTTTCTGCAACTGGCCGACAATGGCCAATTGGGCGAACGCCTGCTGGCTCTCTAGCGCCCTCTCCGTAGCAGCTGTCGAGCCCAAGCGAGGCTGCGTCGGCAGCACCTCGGTTTGTCAGACAAATCGCAAACGCAGCCTCGCCATGGCTCGACAGCTGCTACGCGGTATGCGCGCGGCCGCGACAAACTGTTAAACTCGCCGCCTGCCAGACACCTCACCGAGCTGAAAAACCCTGTGGAAATCTTCAAAGAGTTTACCTTCGAGTCCGCCCACCGCCTGCCCCACGTTCCGGAAGGCCACAAATGCGGGCGCCTGCATGGCCATTCGTTCAAGGTGGCGATCCACCTCAGCGGCGACCTCGACCCGCACACCGGCTGGATCCGTGACTTCTCGGAGATCAAGGCGATTTTCAAGCCGCTCTACGAACGCCTCGACCACAACTACCTCAACGACATCCCGGGCCTCGAAAACCCCACCAGCGAAGTGCTGGCCAAGTGGATCTGGAATGAACTGAAACCGCTGTTGCCGGAACTCAGCGCGATTCGCATCCATGAGACCTGCACCAGCGGCTGCATCTATCGCGGCGAATAAGCCGGCGATGTAAAAAACCACCCTTGCGGTGGTTTTTTTATGCCGGAGACTCCCTTACAGTCGTGGCCTCTTGTACAGGAAGCGCTGCGATGCCAACCCATATCCGCCCCGCTACCGGCGACGATATCGCCGCTATTGAAGCGATCGTCCACGCCGCCTACTCCCCTTACATCCAGCGAATCGGGCGCAAGCCAGGGCCGATGCTGGATGACTATCGCCAGCAGGTCGCTGCCGAACGGGTGCATGTGCTGGAGAGTGCGGGCCAGGTCCGCGGCTTTGTCGTACTGATTCATCACGATGAGTACCTGCTGCTGGATAACCTGGCCGTCGACCCCGGCGCCCAGGGCTTGGGTTACGGGCGCCTGTTGCTGGGCTTCGCGGAACGCCAGGCCAGGCATGGCTCCATCCGTCTCTACACCAATGAAGCGATGACCGAAAACATCGCGCTGTACACCCGCAAAGGCTATGTGGAAACCCACCGGGCCGAGGAGAACGGCCTGCGTCGGGTCTACATGCAAAAAGACCTCACCGCCTCGCACTGAAGGAGCTCCCATGGAAAACACCTGGCTGGCCCAGGCCAAGCGCCTGCAAGCATTGGCCTCCACGGGGCTGCACTTCTGCACCGATGACTTCGAGCGCGAGCGCCTCGAGGAAATCGCCCAGATTGCCCACAGCATGCTGGCGCAATTGGGCGAAGTACCGCTGGAGCGCATCACCGGGCTGGTGCCGGATTTTGCCAAACGTTATTCGACGCCCATGATTGATGTGCGGGGCGCAGTGATTGACGGTGACCGGATCCTGTTGGTCCGCGAGCTCACGGATGGCTGCTGGGCATTGCCCGGCGGTTATGCGGATATTGGTTTGTCGGCGGCTGAAAACATCGTCAAGGAAATTCGCGAAGAGGCCGGGCTGACGGTCACGGCCAAGGCGCTGTACAGCGTCACCCACAAGGCCAAAGGCTTGTACCGGCCGGATATCCGGGACTTCTACAAACTCTACTTTCTGTGCGAACGGGTTGATCAACTGGCGCCGGCGGCCGGTTTCGAAACCACCGAAGTTGGCTTCTTCAGTCTGGACGATCTGCCGCCGCTGTCCCGTGGCCGCACCATTGAAAGCGACCTTGAGGCCGCTTTTGCCTTTCATCGCGGGCAGACCACTCACACCCTGTTCGATTGAATAACGGGTGATCCAATTTGTATCACCCTGCACCGCTTTCGCGCCTGAGTGGGCAGAAAGACCAATCCGGCCTGCGTGTTTCCCCTGTTTGGCTATAAATACTGTGCAACCTGCACAGTCCTGACCGTGCGCCCGTCACTGCCTCGCACTTGGCACGACGGGTGCAATAGGCCTGCGTCACTCATTCAGGGAGAACGGCACATGACGCAGAACGAACCGGGCAATGACTACCCTCTCAGCGAGGTGCCCATGCATGCCCGCAAAGGCCTGGCCTCCACCGCCATGGTGCTGCTGGGCTTTACCTTTTTTACCGCGACCATGTTCGCCGGCGGCAAGCTGGGGGTGGCCTTCAGCTTTACCCAGATGCTCGGCGTCGTGGCCCTGGGTAACCTGCTGTTGGGTATCTACGCCGCAGGCCTGGGTTACATCGCGTTCAAGAGCGGTTTGAATTCAGTATTGATGGGGCGTTTCTGCTTCGGTGAAGTGGGCAGCAAGCTGAGCGACTTGATTCTCGGTTTTACCCAGATCGGCTGGTACGCCTGGGGCACCGCCACCGCAGCCGTAGTACTGGGCAAGTATTTCGAGTTGAGCCAGGGCAGCGTACTCGGGCTGATGGTGCTGTTTGGCATGGTGTTCTGCGCGACGGCCTACGTGGGCTATCGCGGGTTGGAGATTCTGTCCTACATCGCCGTGCCGGCCATGGGTATTTTGTTGTTTCTGTCGATGTGGGTCGCCACCGTCAAGGTCGGCGGGCTCGATGGACTGCTGGCAGTGGTGCCGACCGGTGAGCTGGACATGTCCACGGCTATCACGCTGGTGTTCGGCACCTTTGTCAGCGGCGCGACCCAGGCCACCAACTGGACGCGGTTCTCACGCTCGGCCAGGGTCGCGGTGCTGGCCAGCCTGATCGGCTTCTTTATCGGCAACGGCTTGATGGTGTTGATCGGTGCCTATGGCGCCATCGTCTACCAGCAGCCCGACGTGGTCGAAGTGTTGCTGCTGCAAGGCTTCGCCATGGCGGCCATGGCGATGCTGTTGCTGAATATCTGGAGCACCCAGGACAACACCATCTACAACTTCGCCGTCGCCGGCTGCAACCTGCTGCGCACCAAGCGCCGCAAAACGGTGACCCTGGCCGGTGCGGTGATCGGCACCCTGCTGGCGTTGCTGGGCATGTACGACATGCTGGTGCCCTACCTGATCCTGCTGGGCACGGTGATCCCACCGATTGGCGGGGTGATCATGGCGGATTTCTTCTATCGCTACCGCGGCCACTATCCGCGCCTGGCCGATACACGCCTGCCGGCCTTCAACTGGCCAGGGCTGATCGCCTATGCCGTGGGTACGGTGCTGGCCTTTCATTCACCCTGGGTGGCGCCGTTGGTGGGGATCGTGGCGGCGTCCCTGACCTACATCGTGCTGACCAGCGTATTGCGGGTGCGGGCACCTTTGGCTGACGTCCAGGCATGAGCCTGACAGTCGCCGATGTGCTGGCCTTGCCCGGCCTTGAATCGATGTGCCTGCGGGCCGGGGAAGCCGGCCTGGAGAACACGGTGCGCTGGCCCTATGTCGCAGAAAACAGCGGCATTGCCGAATGGGTGCTGGGGGGCGAACTGGTGTTCGTCACCGGTATCAATCACCCACGGGACGAGGCCAATCTGTTGGTGCTGCTGGACGAAGCCTGTCAGCGCCAGGTCGCCGGCCTGGTGATCCTCACGGGGCCGGACTATATCCAGGCGATTCCCCAGCGTTTGCTGGAAGCGGCGCAAGCGGCGGGCATGCCGCTGATCGAACAGCCTTACTCGTTGAAGATGGTACTGGTGACCCAGGCCATCGGTTCGGCGTTGATCCAGTCGCAGCAGTTGGGGCGCTCGCGACACGATGTGCTGGAGCGCCTGCTGGCCGGTGATTATCAATCCCTGGATTTGCTGCTGCACCGCGCTGCGCAGTTGGACATGCCGCTGGCCGGCCATTGGCAACTCGTCCAGTTGCAACTGGACGGCAGCGACGCGCTGTTTGCCCAAGGTGAGGCGCCAGTGGTCGAGACGCAGCTTGCCCGACAACACGATGCTATTACCCGCCGTCTGCGCCAGTTTGCTGCGCAGCATCCGTCGCGCCTGCCCGTGCTGGGGCGTGCCGGACAATGGACGTTGTTGCTGCCTGCGATAGACGCGGGTGCAGCATTGGCCAACCGTCAGTTGTTGGCGGGTTGGTTGAAGGCACTGAATCTGCGCCTGGCACCGTTGAAACTGTTTATCGGCCTGAGTGCTGCCGCGCACCCACCCGCGCGCCTGGCCCAGGCCCTGGATGAGGCGCGCCAGGCATTGGCCGCTGCGCGACGGTTCAGTGAACGCGCCGGGCTGTGTGTCTACGATGAGTTGGGCGTGCTCAAGCTGCTCAGTGGCGTACGTGATCGCGCCCTGCTCGATCAGTTCCTCAACGAACGCCTGGGGCCGCTGCTGCGCCACGACCTGCACCATGGCCCAAGCCTGATGCCGACCCTGGAGGCCTGGTTCCACGAGAATGGTAACCTTGTGGCCGCAGCCCAACGGCTGGCGGTTCACCGCAACACCCTGACGCACCGCGTCCAGCGTATCGAAGCCCTGTGCGGGCTGACGCTGGACAATGCTTATGACCGCCTGGACATCGGCATCGCGCTGATGATCTGGCGGCTGTCTGCCTGACTGTTTTTTGCCAAGAGGAACTTGCCCATGCACATCATCAACGCCCGCCTGCGCAACCGTGAAGGCCTGCATGATCTGCACCTGGAACACGGCCGGATCGCCAGCATCACCCAACAAGGCGCGGCCCCCCTGGCAGGCCCCGACGACCTGGACGCCGCCGGCAACCTGGTGGTCCCGCCTTTCGTCGAGCCGCACATTCACCTCGATGCCACCCTGACCGCCGGCGAGCCGCGCTGGAACATGAGCGGCACCCTGTTTGAAGGCATCGAGTGCTGGGGCGAGCGCAAGGCCACCATCACCCTGGAAGACACCAAGACCCGCTCCAAAAAAACCATCCAGACCCTGGCCGCCCATGGCATCCAGCATGTGCGCACCCATGTCGACATCACCGACCCGGACCTCACCGCGCTCAAGGCCATGCTTGAAGTACGCGAGGAAAGCGGCCACCTGATCGACCTGCAAATCGTCGCGTTCCCCCAGGAAGGCATCGAGTCCTACCGCAATGGCCGCGAGCTGATGGAAGAGGCCATTCGCCTGGGAGCCGACGTGATCGGCGGCATCCCGCACTTTGAATACACCCGTGACCAAGGGGTGAGTTCGGTGAAGTTCCTGATGGACCTGGCCGAACGCACCGGTTGCCTGGTCGATGTGCACTGCGACGAAACCGACGACCCACACTCGCGCTTTCTTGAAGTGCTGGCCGAAGAAGCCCGCAGCCGTGACATGGGCGCCCGCGTGACCGCCAGCCACACCACGGCCATGGGCTCCTACGACAATGCTTACTGCGCCAAACTCTTCCGCCTGCTGGGGCATTCGGGCATCAGCTTTGTCTCCTGCCCTACCGAAAGCATCCACTTGCAGGGCCGCTTCGACACTTTCCCCAAACGCCGCGGCGTGACCCGGGTCAACGAACTGCTGGAGGCTGGCATGAACGTCTGCTTCGGCCAGGACTCCATCGTCGACCCTTGGTATCCCTTGGGTAACGGCAACATTTTGCGGGTGCTGGAAGCCGGGTTGCATATCTGCCACATGCTTGGCTACCGCAACCTGCAAAGTGCCCTCGACCTGGTCACCGACAACAGCGCCCGGGCGATGGCCCTGGGGGATTGTTATGGCCTGGAACCGGGACGCCCGGCGAACCTGTTGATCCTGTCTGCAGACAGCGACTATGAAGTGATTCGCAGCCAGGGCTTGCCGTTGTATTCGATTCGCGCGGGCAAAGTGTTGATGAAACGCCGGCCGGCGCAGGTGGAGTTTTTGTAGGCTCATACAATTGAATCTATATCGAGGGTTTGTGGCTTTCCCCAGCCATCATCCGATTGTGGCGGGATGCTCGCCACTTGGGTGAGTACGCGATTTTGCGGGTGAGCGAACCAGCGTTTCAGGCTGGATTGCAGGGTTGGGGATGAAGCGTGGCTGCCGTAGACGTCGCGGGCCTGGAGGCGGCGCCAGCGGAGGGTTGCCAGGCGGTCGCGACTGTCTTTCAGCCGGTCGACTTCCTGGCTCAAGGGGTCGTGGTGTTCGTAGCCACGCTGGTTGGCAGGGCGATGCAGATCCAGTTTCTTTCGTTGCTCCCGTAGCTGGTGCTGCATGGTGAATAGGGCTTCGTCGATCAGTTCAAACTCACGGGCAGTTACGAGGGTGCCATGGGTGTCGAGTGTTTGTTGCCAGCGGCGCAACGTGGCCCAGGCGGCGGGGATGTAGCTGACGACCATGGAGTGATGGGCACTCTGAACAAGCTGTTTGATGAGGTTGGCGCGATCCGGCATATCGCCATTGAGCCTCAATGCGCGTTTGCAGGCTGCGTCCTCAATGGATTCACAGCCAGGGGTCCACAAAACGGAGGACCGTGTACCGTCCGGTAGGAGTATCGGCATGAAGTGCTGCTGCGCGCCGTGATGCTGGTAAGGGTTGCCGGTCAGCCGTACCAGGCCCAAGGCAAACAGCAGGCCCCCGGGCGCAGGGTTACTGAATAGCACCACGGCGCCAGGAATCCAGATTTTGGCGGTGGTGTTCATCCAGGGCGCAGGCACACTCGGGACAGGGTCACTGTGATTGACGATGCGGTGGTGCACCAGAGCGGAGGCACCGTCGGTGAATTCGGAGTCGGCAGCTCGGGGGGCTCCGTAGGTGTATAGGAGGATGTTGTAGTGGGTATCTTCGGTTCGACGTAATCCCTCAGCCAGTAACAAGGCAATCGCACCGCCGAGGCTGTGCCCGCAAATCACGATGCGCTGCCCTGTATAAAATTGGTCAAGGTAGCGCCGTACAAAATCATGCATGGCTTGATAAGCCTGGTAAAAGCCTTCATGAGCCTTGCCGACACCATCAATGAAATTCACTTGATGGGCATTTACATCCCTCAGTATGTCGACTCCGCTGGCCGTGCCCCTTACGGCAATAATGATCACTTCATCGTGATGACTGATAAATGCCTGAGTATCAGTGCCATCCTTTTCGTCGTCGAAAAAGTGCAGACGTGCTGGATGTTCCTGCTCTTCACCCAACTCGGAGCGATTTTGCTGATACAACTCAGGATCGAAGGGCAAAATTTCGAAACGCAGGGAATACGGTACCTCTTCCAATAACGGATAAAAGTGTTGTACTTGCTTAGCATCGACCTTCCAGGGTTCCTGATAGCCCGATAGTCTGTCGGCAAAGAAATGACCGACGCTAGGGTCCCGTTGAAAGCTGACTTGGTCTATGGGTTTTGCTGGGGGCTCCTGTCCAAAATCGCAATAGCTCAACGTGGACATAAGCGCCAACTGATAGAGGTTCAAGGCACAGAATTGATCCTCGATGGACAGCATAGGGCGCAGTGCTCGCAATGGGCGAACCTCAAGTACTGTGTGCCGGTTGGGAAATAAAACGACACCAACCAACGTCGGCTGGGGTGGCCCGAATCCAAGGTCGGCCATCATTTTTAGTGCATGTCGCGGGGGCCGATGAGTACGGGATACGATGCGTGGCAAGTGAGCGGCGTATCGGACCAGATCACGTACTTCGACCTGATAGAACAGGTCCGTCTGATTTTTCGAAAGGCTTCGTTCGACACGCTGGCCATCGGCCCGGAGAAAGCGGGTTTGTTCCGCACGAACCTGGAGCTCGGTGATGGGTAGCTTGTAAGCCAGACGCGTCATCAAATCGGTATAAGGCTTTTCTGAACCGGAGTAGTGTTCATCCAACTTAATGACGAGCGGACCACAGTAAAAATCATCTCGCCTGGCAAAGCCCTCACCATCCAAACGACCGAAGTACTCACACCCCGCACTGTCATAAAATGTGTAAGGCAGACCGCCGTAGGCCTTTCCGTCCCCAAACTCATCTACTAAGCAGAAACTTGCCCAATGTCCTCTTAACGAACAAGCAGGTGCCTTGTCGCTAAAAAACGGTTGCTTCCATGCATCCTGTTTCATGAATAAGCCTCCTATTCTGTACACGTTGGATAGACGTCGCATACGCGTCCATCCGGCATTTTGATAGCTTTGAAATCAGTAGTATTCCCACGGCAATACGCAAACACATCGTCCAAGCTTTCCCCCATACAACGTCTCCAGCCTCCCGGAACGGCAACCCAGTTGTCGTCTACAGCGGGTAGCTCCTCGCTTGCTACTGCCAGCACCATCCTCAGTGTTTTCCCCTCTAACTGATCCCGTTGTACAAAGCCTCCTGCTCGTGACTTACTCGGCTGTCCAATGGCGTCCAACGAATTACACATAAGGATTTTCCTGATCGCATGCAGCGGTCCGATCGTCCTGAAAAACCACTGACACCGCCCCCATAACTCCTGAACACCCGGCTCAGGCATTCCGGCCATACCCTCTTCCAACCGATCCCGCACATTAATAATTGCGAAATCCCCCCCGACATCCGCCGACCGCTCCCCCCACTTCGCGTACATATCAAACGTAATACTGCGTAACACCAACGGGCACCCATCCACCACTTCCGTCAGTGGTACTTCAAAGCTCACCCGATTGGCGACCGGCTTGCCGAGGGTTTCAAAAACCTTGTCCTCCGGCCGCTTGCCCCGGCGTTTGGGTAATGTGCAGTTCTCACCCGTTGCCGGTCGATAAGCCGCATCACTCTTGAAGCGAAAATTCGCCGGCAAATCGACTTCCAGGGTGAAACTATCCGCCGGTTTCATCGCACAGCCAGAAACAGCCAGCCCGCCACAAACGAACAGCCCTCGCCACACGCCCGACATAAATCCCCTACGCATCCTGCTGCTCCCGCTCCACCCGACGCCACTCCCCAACCACCCGCTGAAAATGATCCTCTGCCACTTCCCCCTGCATCGGTTGCCATCGAACAAGCACGTCCCCAGTGGCCTCCACCAAGCGCCGCACCACCAAAAACTCCAGCTGTTCCGGCCTGTCCCATTGCCAGGCCCGCGCTTGCTCCAGCACCTGCGCCAACCAGATTCTCGGGTCTTGAAACTCAACCAGTGCGCTCAACGCCTCGCTGTACTCGGCCAGCAGGTAACGCAGGATATTGGCTTGCAGAATCACTCCCGCCTGGGGATTCGGCACCTCCAGCCACGGCGCAGGATCGGGTACCGGATACCCCCCCGGAGCCGGGTTATCGACACAACTCCAACGCTCACCCTGCCAGTAACACACGCCGATCAGCGGCCCGAGAAAAACAGGCCAGTCCCGAGCAGGCAGGTGAACCAAGGCCCGCGCCAAGGTGCGGTTATCGTGGAAGCGGTACAGCGCCTGACTGCCCGCCGCTCCCACTACCAACCTGTCGCGCCAGTGCCGGGTAACACCCGATAAATCATCACCCGGCAGGCTGCCCAACCAGCCCCAATTACGCTGAGGGTTTTGCAACAAACCCACCAATGCGGGCTCGTTGACATGGTCGAGCAACAGGAGCATCGGTCCATCCGCCGCCATTTCCGATGCGACGGTTTCACCATAGAGGCTGCGATACTCAGCGACCGTGCGTGTCGCCAGCAGTACCCCACGCGCATCGCTTTCACCCTGTAGAACCAGGCACAGCCGGCGCCCTGCCTGCTGCTGTTCAGCCATCCACTGGCCAGGCGCGATCGCCATCAAGCCGCCCTCCCGGTGGATTCGCACAGGCCTTCACGGCAGCGCTCGCACACTGGACAGAAGTCCGCATCCAGTCTTCTGGCCAGCTCCATGACTGCGCCCTGGATAACCGAAACCTTCGGCCCATCCGCTGCAAATGCGGACGCAGCAGCCACGTCACCCGGTCCAACTGGGCTGGCTGTTCGAGTCCCGTCAGGCACACCGCCCAACGTGATCGGCCGACTGCTGAAAATCCCTCCGGCCTGAATCAGCAAATGCTCACCACCGGCCTTGAAGCTCAACTGCGCACCGGCATCGATAACCAGGTTGGCACCGGCCTTCAAATGGACCTGTTGCCCCGCTTCGATCACCAGGGTCTGGCCGACAAGGGTCTGGCTGTTGCCCTGCACGTGCAAGTGATCATCAGCCCCAAGCCGAACCTTGCGGTCGCCGGCGATGCTGCGGTGTTCCTCGCCTCCCAGGGTGGTGGCACTCAAGCCGTGGATGGTTTCCCGACGTTCGCCCACCACCTCCAGCCGACTGTCGTGGCCGACCTGCTGCTCCAGATCGCGTTGGGCGCGCAGGTAGATGAGTTCCTGGCCGCTGCGGTCCTCGAGGTGCAGCTCGTTGGCCCCCGTCCCGCCCGGCGAACTGCGGCTGCGTAGCACACTGCGGGTCTTGTGTTGGGGCAACGGATAGGCAACAGGCTGCAAGGTATTGGGCAGGCAACCATTGATCACTGGCCGATCTGGATCACCTTCCAGGAACGTCACCAGTACCTCCATGCCCACACGCGGGATCATCACCGCGCCATAGCTGTCACCCGCCCATCCGGACGCCACACGCACCCAGCAGCTGCTCTTGTCGTCGTGCTGGTCCAGGCGGTCCCAATGAAAGCGAATTTTCACCCGGCCGTGAGCGTCGCAATGCACGTCTTCACCCTCGGGCCCGGTGACGGTTGCGGTCTGGCTGCCACTGATACGCGGTTTGACGTGCTTGAGCGGCGGGCGGTAAGCGGCGCGCCAGGGCGTTGCGGTAAATCGATTGCGGTAGCCGTGGAATGCCTCGACATCCACCACCGCCTCCTCCAGCACCTGCGGTTGATAGCCTTCGTGACGCACGCCGGTGATCAGCCACAAGTCATTACAGGTGCGGTCCGGATGGCCGCGCAGTTCCAGGAAATGCCCGCTGCGCAAAGCCGGCTGGTCACTGCGGCCCAGGGCCCGATGACGGTCGCGTTGATGACGTTCCAGGCCACGCCGGGCCAACTGCGAACCTCGCAGATGCCCCGTGAATCCCGCAGGGTATTGATAGTCTTCAAGTGCCGGGAAAGATCCGGCCTGCTCCTGCAAGCGCAGCGACGGATGTTCGAAGTCGTAGTCACGCCGAACAACCTGAGCACTGCGCGTGGCCAGGCGCACATCGAAACGCTGGATCACCAGCGTTTCGGCAGCCGGGCCCCCGGCCGGGCAGTAGCGTTGCGCCGGCAAACGACGAAACACCGTCTGGTCATCACCCAACACCAGTACATGGGCGTCTGCACTGTGGCGAAAGTGGTAGTGAATGCCCTCTTCCTCGCACAGCCGCTGGATAAAGTGCAGGTCGGTTTCCGCGTATTGCACACAGAACGTACGCGGTGGGTAAACCACCGGCCCCAGTTCGAAGGTATAGGCATCAGCAAGGATGCCGTGCTGCTCAAGCACTGCCGCGATAATTTGCGGCACGCTGCGCTGCTGGAAAATCCGCTGGTCGCAACGATGAGCCAGGTACGCCACGCGCGGCGCAAGGGTGAGGTGGTAGCGGGTCAGCCGCTGCCCCGGGCCTTCCCGGCCAATGCTGTAGATTTGCCCGTGCAGGCCTTCACCGGGCTCGCCAAAATCCAGATAGGCCGGTTGGTGAAGCAACTTCTCCAGATCCAGGCTGGGGTTTTCACTGACCCACTGCACTTCAATAAAAAAAGGCTGGTCAATCGTTTCGCTGCCTTTAAAAGCCAGCACCTGAAATGCCTGGTTCATTCCTGCAACGACCAGTTTGAAACGTGACGAAACAAGCGTATTGAACATCCGTTGTTACCCGCCATTCATTGTCGAGCTGAAATAACTTCTCCCGTAAAACGCAGATAAAGCCACTCAATTCGAAGCCGATAAAAAGTGCCTGAACCCCAGGAATACTAGCGATTTCAGGCGAAATTCGGCCGCCTCAAAATAAAAAAGAAGATTCGTACATTGATATTGGAAGGGTCTTTTATAAATACAGAAATGCAGTTAAACAGCCAGTACTGACTAACGAGAATACTCTTACACCACCATTCACCAGAGCTGCTTATTTATAGAGAAACAGCTGACAAAGATGATTAAGCCCGCCACTGCCTTTTTCAAACTTCCTGCAGCCGCGCAGTCCCGAACAGGCTAACGCTCAGCAACTCACCCGGCTCTGCTTGCAACCGTACGGGTGCGGTACCGCCCGGCATCACCACCGCCACCTGACCCGCCGTCACCCATCCTACAGACCAGGCGGCGCATGCCACCGCACTGGCGCTGGTCCCGGAGGACGCCGTGGGCCCCTCACCACGCTCAAACACCCGCGCGATCACGCGATTGCCTGAATCCCGGGCGACCCATTGCAGGTTGACCCCGGAAATACAAGGTTGGCCGGCCCCGGCAGGTGATGCGAAAGCAATCGCCCTCAGCGGATCGAACCAGGCTGATCGATGCAACTGGGCGTTGTCCGGCAACGCTGACGCGTCCTGTACCAGCGTCACACAATGCGGGTTGCCCACACGCACAAACTGGCTGTGATTCCACTCGGGGTTGAGCGCAGCCAGTGGCGAAACATGGCTCACCTCAGTTCCCTCAAGCGAGACCGCGCCCACACCAACAGCCCCTACCGCCAAAGGCCCGAACTCGGGACGCCCCAGCGTCAGCCAAAAGCCCTGCACCTGTTCGTACTCCGCCGGCTCAACCCGCGTAACCACCGGCGACAGTGCGTCTGTCTTGTCGTGATGCACCCGCAACTCACAGCCTTGCGCCATCAATCCCTGGTCGGTCAACGACTGGGCGAAGATCGTCAGGCCATTGCCACTGCGTTCGGCCAGGGAACCGTCGGTGTTGACGATCAACAGGTCAAAAGGCGGCGCGGCCTGGAACGGCCCCACCAACAAGCCGTCACAGCGATGCGCCTTGGCCTCTGCCGGGCGCGGCAACTCATCCCAACCGCACTCGGCGGCAATCGCCGCCAATGCCCAAACACCTCGGGTGCCAGCGGCCAAGTCGGCACGGTCCGGCACGTCGATACCCTTGCTGCGTAAATGCTCCGGGCTCACTACGCCGTAGATATTGCCGCGGGCGTCATAGAAAACGCTCATTGCGCTGTCCGCATGAAAATCCGTACCACCTCTTCCAGGTGCTTGCGCATCGCCTGTCGCGCACCCTCCACGTCTCGCAATTCCAGTGCATCAAGGATCTTGCGGTGCTCGTCTTCCGAGCGATGGGGCATGTCGTCCGAGGTGTAATGCGCCTGCAACCGCTGGAACATGCTGCCGTAACGATGCCCCAGCAAATGCGCAATCATCAACGCATACGCCGGATTGCCCGAGGCCTGGGCGATGCGAATGTGAAACAGGCGATCGCCCGGATGGGTATGGGAGCCGTCGCGGTTGTCCTGCACATTACGCTCGAAGGCCTCGCGGATCCCCGCCAGCTCTTCGTCGGTGGCATGTTTGGCGGCCAGGGCGGCGGCTTCCGGCTCAATCAGGCGACGGGCCTGGAGCAGGGAAAACGGTGGAATCTCGGCATTGAAGTCGACGTGCAGGTTGAGTTCCGGATCGAACTCTTTCCATTGATCCCGGGTGGCCTGGGCCATCACCGGTTCCTGGCTGACTGTCGGTTGCACGGGTTCACACACCAGCACGCCGTTGCCCACCCGCACGTCTACCAGGCCGATCACCTCCAGGGCAATCATCGCCTCACGCACGGAAGCGCGACTCACGCCCAGCAGTTTGGCAAGTTCACGCTCAGCGGGAAGTCGACTGCCCGGCGGAAATTCTCCGCTGTCGATCAACGCCCGCAACTGGTCGGCAATCTGTCGATAAAGACGTTGGTTATCAATCACTTGAAATGGCATCTAGGCTCAGCTCGATTCATGCACAGCACGGTCAAAGCGATCAACCCGCAAAAAAGCCGCTTGTTGACCGGGATGACCCATGCTAAAAATTGGATCAATGGCCTGACCATTGGATCGTTTCCAGTGTGCTGATCATAGCAAACCCACCAGGGTTCGCTATGCCGCAGATGCAGGTGTTTCACGCCCTCAATGGCCTGACCATTGAGCCAATAACAATAATCAAGGGAGTCTGTCATGGACCTCACCGGTAAACGCGTGCTGATCACCGCCGCCGCCCAGGGCATTGGCCGCGCCAGCGTCGAAGCCTATCTGGCGGCAGGGGCCGAAGTGATTGCAGCCGACATCAATCAACAGGCGCTCGCTGACTTGTCGGGCGCGCAAACGGTCTTGCTCGACGTCACCGACGCCAGCGCTATTCAACGCCTTGCTGCCGAGATCGGCCCGCTCGATGTGCTGTTCAACTGCGCAGGCGTGGTGCATGCCGGCAATATCCTCGAATGCCCGGAAAGCGACTGGACGTTTGCCCTGGACCTGAACGTCACCGCCATGTACCGCATGATCCGCGCGTTTCTGCCGGGGATGCTGGCGGCGGGCGGCGGCTCGATCATCAACATGTCGTCGGTGGCCTCCAGCCTCAAGGGCGTGCCCAACCGCTTTGCCTATTGCGCCAGCAAGGCGGCCGTCATCGGCCTGACAAAATCCGTCGCGGCCGACTTTGTCACCCAACGCATCCGCTGCAACGCTATCTGCCCGGGCACCGTGGAGTCGCCTTCGCTGCAGCAGCGCATCGTCGAACAAGCCCGCCATGAAGGCCGTCAACAGGACGAGGTGTACGCCGCCTTCACCGCGCGCCAGCCGATGGGACGCCTGGGCACGCCCCAGGAAATTGCCCAGCTGGCGCTGTACCTTGGCTCCGATGCCAGCGCGTTTACCACCGGCACCACCCAGATCATTGACGGCGGCTGGAGCAACTGACCGCCCACTTCCAATAAGAGGATTGCTCATGAAATTGCTGCGCTATGGTGAAAAAGGTCAGGAACGCCCGGCCCTGCTGGACGCTGATGGACGTCTGCGTGACTTGTCCGCTCACATCAGTGATATCGCCGGTGACGCCCTGCTCCCGCACAACCTCGCTCGCCTGCAAGAACTCGACCCCGCGAGCCTGCCCCTGGTACCGGGCAATCCGCGTTTGGGCGCCTGTGTCGGCCAGGTAGGCAAATTCATCTGCATCGGCCTGAACTACGCCGATCACGCTGCCGAAACCGGCGCCCCCATCCCTGACGAACCGATCATCTTCAACAAGTGGACCAGCGCCATCGTCGGCCCCAACGACACCATCGAAATCCCCCGCCACTCCACCAAGACCGACTGGGAAGTGGAGTTGGGCGTGGTGATCGGCCAGGGTGGCCGCTACATCGAGGAAAGCCAGGCCATGCAGCACGTGGCCGGCTACTGCGTGATCAACGATGTCTCCGAGCGCGAGTTCCAGCTGGAACGCGGCGGCACCTGGGACAAGGGCAAGGGCTGCGACACCTTCGGCCCGCTCGGCCCCTGGCTGGTCAGCCGCGATGAGATCGCCGACCCGCACCAACTGTCGATCTGGCTGGAAGTCGACGGCCACCGCTACCAGAACGGCAACACCCGCACGATGATTTTCCAGATCCCCAAACTGATCAGCTACCTCAGCCAGTTCATGAGCCTGCAACCGGGGGATGTGATTTCCACCGGCACCCCGCCCGGTGTCGGCCTGGGGATCAAGCCCACGCCGGTCTACCTCAAGCCCGGGCAAAAAATCCGCCTGGGTATCGAAGGCCTCGGCGAACAGAACCAGACCACGGTCGACGCCTGACAAGAGACTAGGAGCCGTTCATGACTACCATTACCGCGATTCGCGTCGAAGATATCCGCTTTCCTACGTCCCAGTCCCTGGACGGTTCCGACGCCATGAACCCGGACCCGGACTACTCGGCCGCCTATGTGATTTTGCAGACCGACAACCCGGCCCTTGAAGGCCATGGCCTGACCTTCACCATCGGCCGTGGCAACGAGATTTGCTGCGCGGCGATCCAGGCCATGCAGCCGCTGCTGGTGGGCTTGACCCTGGAATGGATCGCCGAAGACATGGGCCGCTTCTGGCGGCATGTCACCAGTGACAGCCAGTTGCGCTGGATCGGCCCGGACAAGGGCGCAATCCACCTGGCCACCGGCGCGATCGTCAATGCCGCGTGGGACTTGTGGGCCAAGGCCGAAGGCAAACCCCTGTGGCGCCTGGTCGCCGACATGAGCCCGGAACAGCTGGTGCGCTGCATCGATTTCCGCTACATCACCGACTGCATCACCTCCAGCGAAGCCCTGGCCTTGCTGCGCCAACGCGCCGAAGGCAAGGCTGAACGCCTGGCCGACCTGCAAGCCAACGGCTACCCCTGCTACACCACCTCCGCCGGCTGGCTCGGTTACGGCGACGAAAAGCTGCGCAGGCTGTGCCAGGAAGCGGTGGATGCCGGCTTCAACCACGTAAAGCTCAAGGTCGGCCACGACTTGCAGGATGACCTGCGGCGCGTACGCATCGCCCGCGAGGTATTGGGCCCGGACCGCCAATTGATGATTGACGCCAACCAGGTGTGGGAAGTCGACACCGCCATCGATTGGGTGCGCGAATTGGCGTTTGCCAAGCCGTGGTTCATCGAGGAACCCACCAGCCCCGACGATATCGAGGGCCATCGCAAGATTCGCCTGGGCGTGGCGCCGGTCAAGGTCGCCACCGGCGAAATGTGCCAGAACCGGATCATCTTCAAGCAATTGATCATGCGCGAAGCCATCGACGTGGTGCAGATTGACGCCTGCCGCCTGGGCGGGGTCAACGAGGTGCTGGCGGTGATGCTGATGGCGGCCAAATATGGCCTGCCCGTGTGCCCGCATGCCGGCGGTGTCGGGCTTTGCGAGTACGTGCAGCACCTGTCGATGATCGACTACCTGTGCATTGCCGGCACCCACGAAGGCCGGGTGATCGAGTATGTCGACCATTTGCACGAGCATTTCGAGGAACCTTGCGTGGTGCGCGGTGCGGCCTATCTGCCGCCGAAGGCGCCGGGCTTTTCGATCCAGATGAAAGCCGCGTCCCGGGAGCAATACCGCCACCGGCCGTGAGCTGAACCGCAATTTGAATGGACGGAGCACAATAACAATGTCGTCCCCATCACCTTTGAGGCTCGATGCGCACCAGCATTTCTGGCGCTACCGGGCCGCTGATTATCCGTGGATCGGTACGGCTGAGGCTGACCTGCGGCGGGACTTTCTCCCACAGGACTTGCGGCCGTTGCTCGACGCTGCCGACCTGGATGGCTGCATTGCCGTGCAAGCCCGCGCCGGTGAGCAGGAAACCGACGCGCTGCTGGAAATGGCGCGGCAGCACCCATGGATACTCGGCGTCGTCGGCTGGGTCGACCTGTGCGACCCACGCCTGGAACAGCACCTGGAACAGTGGCGCGACGCACCGGGACTCAAGGGCTTTCGGCATCAGATTCAGGATGAGCCTTCGCCTGCCAGCTTTATGGCCGACGCCAGGTTCTCCTGTGGCCTGCAGCACCTGCAGCAACAAGGCTACGTCTACGAGGTGCTGATCCGCTGCGCCGACCTCGACGCCGCGACAGCCCTGTGCCAGCGCCACGACCGGCATCATCTGGTGCTGGACCACCTGGGCAAGCCGGACATCGCCAACGGCCCCGTCGGTTGGGCCGAACACCTGGCGCCACTGGCCGCCCTGCCCCACGTCAGTTGCAAGCTGTCGGGCCTGCTCACCGAAGCCGGGCCCGAGCAACGCAACGCCCGAGCCCTGCGCCCCTACATCGAACTGGCGCTGGAATTGTTCGGCGCCGAGCGCCTGATGTTCGGTTCGGACTGGCCGGTGTGCCTGCTGGCCGGGGAATACCAGGGCACCTGCCAATTGCTGCAACAGACCCTCGGCCCACTGTCGCCCGATGAACAGCAGGCCATCTGGGGCGGCACGGCCCAGCGGGTCTATCACCTTGAAGGAAACTGCCCATGAATCTGCATTTGCAGGACCGCGTGATCATCGTCACCGGCGGCGGCTCGGGGATTGGCGCCGCCATTTCCCTGGGATTGATTGCCGAAGGCGCAATCCCGGTAATTTTCGGCCATCAACCGTTGTCGCCGGCCTTCGCGGCCGAGCTTGAGCAGCACGGTCAAAGCCACTTCATCCGTGTCGAGTTGCGCGATGAGGACGCCTGCCGCGCAGCCGTCAACGAAGTGTTGCGACGTTTCGGACGCATCGACGGCCTGGTGAACAACGCCGGGGTCAACGACGGCGTGGGCCTGGATGCGGGCCGTGCAGCGTTCGTCGAATCCCTGGAAAAGAACCTGATTCATTACTACTTGATGACCCACTTGTGCCTCGATGCCCTCAAGGCCAGCCGCGGGGCAATCGTGAATATCAGCTCCAAGACGGCCCTCACCGGCCAGGGCGGTACCAGCGGTTATACCGCCGCAAAAGGTGCGCAGCTGTCACTGACCCGGGAATGGGCCGCCTCCTTGCTGGAGTTCGGCATCCGGGTCAATGCCGTGGTGCCCGCCGAGGTGCTGACGCCGCTGTATCAACGCTGGATCGACGGCTTCGACAACCCCGAGGCCAAGCTCGCCGCCATCGTCGAAAAAATCCCCTTGGGCAAACGGATGACCACTCCCGAGGAAATTGCCGACAGCGTGCTGTTCCTGCTCTCACCCCGCGCCTCCCACACCACCGGACAGTGGCTGGTGGTGGATGGAGGCTACACCCACCTCGACCGGGCGCTGACATGAGCGGCCAACGTTACTGCCTGGCGCTGGACCTGATCGACGATGCGGCATTGATCGCCGAGTACCAGCAGCTGCATCGACGCATCTGGCCTGCCGTGGCAGAGCATCTGCGCAGCCAGCAAATCCTGGAAATGCAGATCTGGCGCCTGGGCACGCGGCTGTTCATGGTCATGGACACCGCGGCCGGGTTCAGCTTCGAAGGGCTGGACCACGCTGCACGCGCCAACCCCGACGTGCAAGCCTGGGAAACCCTGATGTGGCGCTTCCAGGCCCCCACGCCGTGGACTGACCCCGGCAGCAAATGGCAGCCTCTGGAGCAGATTTTCTGCCTTACCGACCAACCCTGATACCCGCTGCATCGCACGCCTTGATCCCATAAAAACAACAGGAGAAGCGTCATGTTAAGCAAAGATACACACCTGCCAGGCACCCGTGCCGTGCCGACCTATCGCTGGGCGCTGATGCTGGTGACCAGTCTGTTTTTCCTCTGGGGCTTGTCCTACGGTTTGCTCGACGTACTGAACAAGCACTTCCAGGAAGTCCTGCACGTCAGCAAGGCCCAGTCCGGGCTGTTGCAAAGCGCCTATTTCGGCGCGTACTTCCTGATTGCCCTGCCGGCCGGGTTGTTGATGGACCGCCACGGCTACAAGGCCGGGATCCTGCTGGGCCTGTGCCTGTATGCGACGGGCGCGCTGCTGTTCATGCCGGCGGCTGCGGCGGCGAGCTTTCCGTTTTTCCTGTTCGCGCTGTTTGTCATCGCCTGCGGCCTGGGCTGCCTGGAGACCGCTGCCAACCCCTATGCCACGGTGCTGGGCGAACCCCAGGGCGCCGAGCGGCGGTTGAACCTGGCGCAATCATTCAATGGCCTTGGCCAGTTCTTCGGCCCGCTGATTGGCGGCGCGATGTTCTTCAGCGCCGGCAGCACACCGGCCTCGGACATGAGTTCGTTGCAGACCACCTACGTGGTGATCGCGGTCCTGGTACTGCTGGTGGCGCTGCTGATCGCCCGCACGCCGCTGCCGGATTTGCGCGCGCAGGAACAGGCACTGCAACCGACGGCCGGCAAGGGTCTGTGGCAGCACCGGGAGTTCGTCGGTGGGGTGATCACGCAGTTTTTCTATGTGGCGGCCCAGGTCGGAGTCGGCGCATTTTTCATCAACTACGTCACCGAGCATTGGGCACAGATGGGCAATCAGCAAGCCGCCTACCTGCTGTCGATCGCAATGCTGGCCTTCATGTTCGGGCGCTTTTTCAGTACCTGGCTGATGGGCCGGGTCAGCGCGCAGAAGCTGCTGCTGATTTATGCGCTGATCAATATCGCGTTGTGCGGCCTGGTGGTGATCGGCCTGGAAGGTATCTCGGTGATCGCGCTGATCGCGGTGTTCTTCTTCATGTCGATCATGTTCCCGACGCTGTTCGCCATGGGCGTGAAGAACCTCGGGCCGCACACCAAGCGCGGCAGTTCGTTCATGATCATGGCGATCGTCGGCGGCGCCCTGATGCCCTACTTGATGGGCAAGGTGGCGGACAACAGCACAGTGGCGCTGGCTTACCTGTTGCCTATGGGGTGTTTCGTGATTGTGGCGGTGTATGCCCGTAGTCGCTTGCGCCATCCGTGAAGTACCGCCCCGGCGTCGTCCCGAACGTACGCCGGAACATCGCAATAAAGGCACTGACGTTTTCATAACCCAGGTCCAGCGCAACCCGGGTCACGGGTGCATGCGCCGCCAGCAACTCCAGGGCGCGCAACAATCGCGCGCGCTGGCGCCACTGGCTGAAGGTGAACCCGGTCTCGGCAATAAACCGCCGGGCCAGGGTGCGCGGCGAGACACCGGCCCACTGCGCCCAGTGTTCCAGCAGGCGGTTGTCGTCGGGACTGTCGGCCAGCGCCTGGGCGATGCGCAACAGGCGCGGGTCCCGGGGCAGCGGCAAGCCGAATGGTTCCTGGGGCAACCCGGCGATTTCATCAAGGATCACCTGGGCGATCCGTGACTGTGGCGGCTCGAGCAGCAGCTGGCTCCAGGTTGCCGCGCGCCTGACGGCTTCCAGCAACAAGGCCGACGTGGCGATAACGCACGTCTGTCGGGGCAGCCCTGCACATGCCTGGGGTTCGACATACACACTCCAGCCATCAAACGGCCCGTGGGAACGCAAGGCATGGGAACAATCGGGGGCAATCCACACCGCATGGGTGGCCGGTACTACCCAATGCTGGTGCGCCGCCTGCACCGACAACAACCCGCGCTGGGCTCCGAGCAATTGCCCGCGGGCATGCTGATGAAGGGCCGTGGTGCGTGCTACCGGACTGCTGCGCAACGTCGCCACCAGCAACGGACCGCCGGTCGCATTGGCGAGCTGGGCTGAAACGAGTGTTGACGGCATATGGCAGCTTTACCGTATTGAATGACCAGGATAAGGCAGTGTAGCCATTTGCGCACGCCCAGACTGCGGATTCATTCATTGAGGGCTCCGCCATGCGTGCAGAAGACGTACTTCCCGACCATCTCGACCAAGGCCAATTCAATGGCGTGACCGTGCGCAAGGGCACGGTGGGCGCATTCCTCGCCAACGCCAGAACCTGGTGCGATCCGGCCACCCCGGACGAGCAGCGCTTGCTGGCCGAACAGGACATCCTGCAAGCCCTCCCCGCCCTGCAGGCCCTGGGCTTGTTTGAAGTGTTGCAGGTGCGGGATGGCAAACTGGCGCGGCTGCTGAAGTGAGAGGATCGGCCTGGAAGGTGGTAATCCGTCGCTGGAAGCCCGGGGTTCACCAGTTCTCGCGGGGATTACGCACCTTCCAGGCCACCTCGCACCTCAAGTGGTTACTTGTCCTACGAACTGATAGTGGTTGGAAAGGCCCGTCGCGTTCCATGATCCTGGAAAAAATGTTTGGCCCTGTGTTCAGGCATGCCAAGGGAACCCGGCTCGCTCGATACGGCCTGATGTGCAAGGATGTTGCGCTGCACATCGTTCGTTGAACGCAAAACCAAGGATTTTTCATGACCGCCATCAGCACCCCAGCGCCCGTGGTACCCGGGCGGCTGGAACAAATGTCGACCCGCATCGCGTTTTTCATCGCCGGCTTCGGCATCGCCGCCTGGGCACCACTGGTGCCTTATGCCAAGGCCCGCGCCCAACTCAATGAGGGCACCCTCGGCCTTTTGCTGTTGTGCCTGGGGGTGGGCTCGATGATCGCGATGCCGGTCGCCGGGGCCCTGGCGTCGCGCTACGGTATCCGGCGAGTGGCCACCGGCGGCACCCTCCTGATCTGCCTGGGCCTGCCGATGCTGGCCACCGTCACCTCGATTCCGTTGCTGATGGCCGCGCTGTTTGTGTTTGGTGCCGGCCTGGGCACGGTGGACTCCACGGTCAACCTGCAAGCGGTGATGGTCGAACGGGCCAGCGGCAAGACCATGATGTCGGGCTTCCACGGGCTGTTCAGCCTGGGCGGGATCGTCGGAGCGGCAGGTGTCAGCGGGCTGCTGGGGTTGGGCTGGTCGCCGTTGCAGGCCACCCTCGCCGTGATCGTCGTCATCGTAGTGGCCTTGCTCAAGGCCGGGCCACACCTGCTGCCTTACGGCAGTGAAAGCTCCGGGCCGGCCTTTGCCGTGCCCCACGGCGTGGTGCTGTTTATCGGCTGCCTGTGCTGCATCGTGTTTCTTGCCGAAGGCGCCGTGCTGGACTGGAGCGCGGTGTTCCTGAGCGCCGAGCGCGGCCTTGACGAGGCCTATGCGGGCCTTGGCTACGCAGCCTTTGCCTTGACCATGACCGTCGGGCGCCTTACCGGCGACAGGATAGTTCGCCGCCTGGGCGCAACCCGGGTGATTGTATTCGGCGGCGCGCTCGCCGCCGGCGGCATGCTGTTGGCGACGCTATTACCTGCGTGGGAAACCGCCCTGCTGGGGTATGCATTGGTCGGTGCCGGGTGTTCGAACATCGTACCGGTGCTGTACACCGCCGTCGGCAAGCAGACCGTCATGCCGGAACACATTGCCGTGCCCGCCATCACCACCCTGGGCTACACCGGCATTCTCGCCGGCCCTGCGGTGATCGGCTTCATCGCCCATGGCAGCAGCTTGAGCACTGCCTTTGTGCTGATTGCCGTACTGCTGATCGGTGTGGCGATCAGCGGGAAAATACTGCGGGTCTGACCACCCAGCCCCATCACGCCTCGTACATTGAGGCGTCAACCCGGGGTCATTTGGCTTTCTGGAGTTCCAGCCAGCGATCAAGGGTTTTGTTGCTGAGCCAGCCCGCCTGGTGATGGCTGCCGAAAATTCGCCGACCGCTGTCGGCGGTGTTTTCCAGCGACCGCAACAAGCCCGGCCGGTCCACAAGGTTTTTCGCCATATACACCTGCTGTTCGTCGTATTTCTTCTTCGGTAGCCCCGTGGCCGGGTCCAGTACAACTTGGCCATGGCTGTCGAGCTCATCCGGGTCTTTGCTCATCATCGCCAGCACCTCGATATTGACGTAGCAGATCTGCTCGAAAAACCCCATGCGGTCCCGCGACCGGTCCCGTAACTCGGTGAACATTTCCTTGAACAGACGGACGAGATCGGCATTGTTTTTTGTGTGGAAAGGGTCCGGGCTGAAGGCACTGGGATCGCTGTTGCCGAACACGACGTTCTCGGCCTGTGCCAGGCTTTCGCGGGTGATGTAGCCGTCCTGGTCGAGGATCGCATCGATCAGGCGCGGACGCTGGATGATCGCCTTGGCAAGCAGGATAGCGCTGTCGGCCTCTCGGCTGGCACCGAGCTTTTTACTGGCGATTCGTTGCAGTGAAGACAGCTTCAGTCCGTCAGTTCTCATGGAGTTTTTTCAGCATGGCAAATTGGGCGTTCGCCGCGCTCACCAAATCGCTGTCCGGCAAACGAATGTAGGGATTGGGCCCGCGGAGGCGGCTGGCCACTTCGTTCTGAAGCCCCAGGTGTTGCAGCAGACTCCTGCAGTGACTCTCCCCCCGCAAAGGAGGCCGATAGCCTGATGAGCGGACAGGCGCCCCGCCGGATTGATGGCTGTGCTTTCGCGCAGCCTCACCGGGTTCACTTGAAGCGGCGTGAATTGCCCGTGTACCGCCGTCCAGTGCCGGGGCAATACAGGGTGTAGCACCGAGGTGCTGGCAGACCGACCCGCCGTTGATTGTCATGATTCATCTCCACCATTTTCCGGTTCCACATTGACCTGGTCATCATCCCGGCAATCGCCGTATCGCTCAGGTGAAAACAGGCCAAAGGTGTGTGGTGTGCCGGTGGCAATGGTTCCGAGATAGAGCAGCGTTCCAATGACAACATGTAAAAACCGAAGAATCAGTCGGCTTTTCGAGACCCTGGCGAGGTCGGTTTTGTCTCCTGCCAAAGGTCTTTGATCGCTGCGACCATAGCGCCCATCACCGCGCGCAACGGGCGTAACCCAGGCGCGTGGGAGGCAGGCAACTGCCCGTGCGGCAACATGCCTTTGATGAAGTCGTCAGCCGCCGGGGCCTGGAATGTGTGCTGCCCGGTGAAGTTCTTCACTCGCCGGGCTTCGGCGCCCTCTTCGCACCGTTTGCCCGGTGCGGCAACGGGGGGCGGTTGCAGGGTATCGCTGCCCGTCGGCGCAAGACAGGCTGGCTGATAGCCAGGATTTTGCGATCCACACGAAGGTGTAGCCATGTCTGAGCCCTGGCTGAGAGTTTGAAAGCAGCGGATTGAGCAAGGCAGGTCATCACGCCGCGAGAGGGTCGCGGCGTGATCGAGCTAAAACAAGTTCAGAGAGAGGTGGCGCAGGGCGGCTCTGCCGATCTTGCCGTCATACCGGTCAAGAGAGTCCATCAGCGTTAACAGGCTTGAGCGCTGAGTGACTTCCTTGGCCAACTCGATGAGCCGCTGTTGCTTTGGGTCGCTCGACGACGATGCGGCCAATTTTTTCAAATCTTTGATACTGATGGAGCGGCTCCAGATACCCTTCAGGGCGTCGAAGTCCTTCAACATCTGTTCGGCGAGCTGTTTGTCGGTCTTGTACTTCAAGGCGTTGCCGGAGTCGAGCACGGCGTTGAGGTCCCGCCGGGAGATTCGACCATCCAGATCACCGGTCCTGCCGGCTCGGTCAAAGGCTTGTATTACGTCTGGGCGTCGCAGCAGTTCCCGGGCCAACAGAATGTTCTCATTACGGTCCTGGTCGTTGGTCAACCGTCTGCCCGCCATCTCCTCCAGGCTTTGTTTTGTGATGAAGGGCTGGCCCGGCACCGTGAACGCATCAAATTTGTTCTTGAGGAGGTTCCCCAGTTGATCGGGGGTTTGCCTCGAAAAGTGTGGGTCCGGGCGACCGTATCCCGGGTCAGGCTTGCAGGGGGTCGGACGGCAGTGTCCGGGAAGAGGCCTGAGTGGAATGGAAGGGTCAGGACGACCATAACCGGGGTGAGGCCGGAACGGATTGAACAGCTTGTGCAGAAAGTCCTGAAGCTGTCCAATCAGCCCGCCCAGGAACGAGTTTGCATAGGACGCCCGGAATGAGTTGTTGGCGGCACCATGGGGATCCATCGTGCTCTGCGTCGTCGTCCAATTCGAATATCCCGGGCCGATCCCATTCTGTGGCACGTTGAAGCTGATGTGGATCGACCCCTGCCCGGAGCGTGAGCGTGACTGCGTCGATGTGGCGGCATCAGTATGCGGCTGCGCGGCGTTATCAGAGGGGTTGGCAACAGTTGAGTTGGATAAGGTTACCGACATAGGCATCTCCAGTTCGGCGTATTGACACGATTCACTCCCGGCTCAAAGACACCTCGGCGATACAAGGTATCCCATGGAAAGTGGGCACCTCCTTGTGTGGTAGACCTGTCGGATTCAGTTCCTGCGGACGCAGAAAATCGTTAGAAAAAGAGTAGGAAGAAGGGCTATGGCGAGGGGGCTTGCGCCCCCTCGTCACTGTCGATACCTGGGATCAGGCACGCATCAGAAGCCCACGCTGGCCTGCACGAAGAACGTGCGCGGTTCACCCAGGTAGATCCCGGAGTTGTTGTCGCTGGAGCGGGTGTAGTGTTCCTGGTTGAACACGTTTTTTACCCCGACGCCCAGCTTCAGGTTCGACAGTTGCGCACCGAAGTCATAACCGCTGCGCACGTTGACCGAGACGTAGCCGGGAATATCCCCGTACTGGCCATCAGCAGTCGGCTGGGTGATGTAGGTGGTACCGGTGCCCGGCGCACGCTGGCCGGACTGGGCATAGACGTCCAGGTTGTGGGTCCAGTGGTTGATGTCGTAACGCAGCCCCAGGGTGGCCACTTCACGGGAGTACAGCGGCAAGTCGCGGCCCTTGAAGGCAACGTCGCCTTCGGAGGTGGCCCTGGTGTAGGTGAAGCCGGCGTTGGCGGTCAGGCCGTCCAGGCGCGGGTCGAGGTTCGACAGGTCGTAATGGGCCGACGCTTCGATGCCCTCGTGCCTGGTAGCGCCGAGGTTGGTCCAGCCCACATCGTTGCTGACGTATTGCAACTCGTCCGAGAAGTCGATGTAGAACAACGTCACTTCGCCGCCCCAGACGTTGTCGTTGTAGCGGGTACCGATTTCGTAGGTCTTGGCTTTTTCCGGGTTCAGGCCGTTCGCGGTCTGGTCGCCGTTACCGCCCTGGCCCAGTTGGAAGTATTGCAGGCTGCCGAAGGAGGTTTCGTAGTTGGCGAACAGCTTCCAGGCATCGGAGACGTGGTACATCACGCTCAGGGCCGGCAACGGTTCGTTGTTGTGGATCTCGCGGCGCTTCTCCTGAACCGTGGCGCCATTGAGGCCTACCACCGGACGGTCGTGCCATTCGGTGCGAATCTGCTCAAAGCGAATGCCCGGGGTGACGGTCCATTTGCCGATATCAATCTTGTTGTCGATATAGAACGAGTTGGCCTCGGTGCCACCGGTACGGTCCTGGTACACGTGGCCGTCACTCTGGCCCACGGGCGTCGGCACGTTGTTGACCAGCGCCAGGCTGGTGGCCTGCTCGTGCATGCCTTCCTTGAGGTAGCGATAACCGACGCTGACTTCCTGGGTGCTCGGCCCCAGGTCAAATACATGGGACACACGCGGCTCGATGCCGAAGGTGTAGTAGGTGCGCGGGTAGGAACCCAGGGTCTTCAGGTCGCGGTTGGCGATGTTGCTGCCGCGGAAACTGTCGGAGTAGTAGGTCAGCACTTCAGCCTGGGTGCGGTCGTCGATCTGCCGGATGTACTTGAAGGACATATCCTTGCGCCGGCCATTGAAGTTGTCCCAGTCACGTACCGATTGATACGGGTTGGCGTCGTACTGCTTCTGGGTCAGGCCGCCGGGCATGTCGGCGCTGGCGTCGTAGTAGTGGAAATTCAGCGAGAAATCGTCTTGATCGGTCGGCGCCCAGTGGGTCTTGAAGATCACGTCGTCGATGTCGTTGGAGTTGTTGCGGTCGCGGTAACCATCGCCCTTGGTCCCGGAATACAGCAACGCAGCACCGATACCGTTGTCGGCGGTGCCGCCGATGAAGGCGTTTTCAATGTGTTTCCAGCCGCCGTGGGCCGCGGTTTCCAGGGTGGTGCCGACTTCGCCGGAGAATTTTTCCGGGATGGCCCGGGTGACGAAGTTGATCACGCCGCCGACGTTCTGTGGTCCATAACGTACGGAGCCTGCGCCACGCACCACGTCGATGCTGTCGAGGTTGCCGGAGGAAATCGGCGCCATCGACAACTGCGGCTGGCCGTAGGGTGCAAACGCTGCCGGTACGCCGTCGATCAATACCGTGGAGCGTGGCGACAGACGCGAGGTCAGGCCGCGTACCCCGACGTTGAGGGAAATATCACTGCCACCGGTGCCGTTGGCCTCCTGTACCTGCACCCCGGGAATGCGCCGCAGCACGTCACCGACGTTCATCGCGCCCTGCTCCACCATGGCTTCACGGCGCACCACGGTGCGCGCGCCCGGGTGGTTCTGCACCACTTGGGCATTCGCGTCGCCGAGCCAGTCGCCAACCACCTTGATGTCGGTGGCACCCAACTCCAGCGGCGAACCGGCTTCGCCGGTGCCCTTGCCCAGCGGGCGCAGGGTCACGGAGCCCGCATCGATCTGGTAATCCAGGCCGCTGCCCTGCAGCAACTGGCGCAGCGCTTGTTCGGGCGACAGGTTGCCGTCGACGGCCGGGGCTTGTTTGCCGGCCACCATGTCGGGGCTGAAGAACACTTGCAGCGACGTCTGCTGACCCAATTGGCTCAAGGCCGAACCCAGGGACTGGGCCTGGATATGAATGCCATCGTCAGCATAGGCCGCCGGCAGTGCGGCGCTGACGGCCAGCGCCAGGGCGAGGGGTGCCCAGCGGGATGATTTATTGTTTTTCATGGCGAGTTTTTTCACGTCGAACGTAGTCCTGTGATCGCAAGAGAGTGCGGCTGTTAATGCAAACCAGTTGCAGTTGCACAAGAAGACGAAGAACTCGAAAAAAACCTGAATCTATCGCGAAATTATTTCCTGGCTACCGTCCGGCAAGGTGCGCAAGGCCACCGGAAGAATGTGCGGCAAGGCCTTGAGCAAGGCGTCGGTGTCGGTGGATTTGAACACGCTGGTCAAGCGCAGGTTGCTCACCGCGGGCGCGCTGACCCGCAAAGGTTGCTCGCGGTAACGTGAGACCTCCCGAGCCACTTCGCCGAGAGTGGCGTTGTTGAACACCAGCTTGCCGGTGCGCCAGGCCGTGAGCTCTTCAGGGTTGACGGCGTAGGCAGCCGCCACCTGGCCCCGGGTATCCACATGGGTGCCCCGACCGGCCGTGAGCATCACGATGTCATCGGATGAGCGCCCTTGCACTTTGACCGTACCGGCCTCGACCACCACGCGGGTCTGGTCGTCATCGCGGCGCACGTCGAAACGCGTACCGGTGACCGTCACCTGCCCTGCCCCGGCGTCCACCACGAAGGGCCGGCTGGTGTCGTGCTCGACGCTGAACATGGCCTCGCCCTGCTTGAGCTCGATGCCGCGCTGGCCTTTTACATAGTGCACGGCCACCACGCTGCGGCTGTTCAAGTCCATCAGTGAGCCGTCGGGCAACGCCACCTGCCGGCGCTCCCCCAACGCAGTGCGGAACTCGGCGTTGTACGTCGCCGGATGATCCAGGCCACTGAACAACCCCAGGCCCAGGGCCACCGCCAGCACACTTGCAGCCACTGCATAACGCAGCACGGGCCGGCGCTTCGCGCGCGGTTGCGGGGCATCGCACAACGCCTGCAAGCGCGCCTTGGGCACCAGGTCGGTGGCACTCCACAAACCTTGCAGCACATCAAATTCGTACTGGTGCTCGGCATGCTCTGCACGCCAGGCATCAAAACGCTCGCGTTCTTCTGCGCTCAATGGGCTGTCCTGCACACGCACAAACCATTGCGCCGCCTCGTCGCGGGCCGTCGCACTGCCGCAGGCACACTCACGGGTATCCATCATGGAAGATCCTGTTTCAAAGCGGGCATTGGTCATGGTGCCATCGCATCCAGGCGGTCACGTAGATGCCGCAGGGTGCGGATCATATACTTTTCCACCATGTTTTTAGACAGGCCCAGGCGTTCGGCGATTTCCTGCTGGGTCAGGCCCTCGATTTTCTGCCAGATGAAAATCTTGCGGCAATTGAGCGGCAGCTCGGCCAGGGCTCGCTCGATGGAATCCGCCAGCTGGATCGCGTGCATGAAATGCTCCGGGTCGCCACTGTGGGGCGAACTCTGATCAAAGGCTTCCAGGGCCATCGCCTCCCGCCGGTCCTCGCGGCGATAGGCGTCAACGGCGATATTGCGCGCCGTTTGATGCAGATAGGCGCGAGGTTGCTCAACCTTGGTGGCGCTGGATTCAAGCACCCGCACAAAAGTGTCGTGGGCCAGGTCTTCGGCCTGCTGACGGTTTCTCAGGCGGCGCGTCCAGGTCCCGATCAACTCTTCGTAGTGCTCGAAAAAGCCTGTTCTGCGGGGCGGCTGAGGAGTCATCAAGGAAGCACTGGGGAGGCGGGGTGTGAATAGTAATGCTTCCTATTAAGTGGAGCAATTGCTTGCCGTCGTCCTCTTTCCTCGACCCTTGTACAACCCGCCCAATCCCGGCAGCATTCGCCCGTGACTTTCACGGACGAGCACCTTATGACCCTGCCCTTTTTCGCCCCCGTACTTCTCACCACCGAACGCCTGGGCCTGCGCCCTCCCCATCAGGATGACTGGCGCGCGCTGTTTGCCATTTGGTCCGACCCCGAGGCCATGCGCTACTTTTCCTTTCCCACCATGACCCGCGCCGAGCAAGCCGTTGAACGCTTCGGCCAATTGATGGAGGCATCGATTGCCGGTGAAGACCTGGTGTGCATGGTGGAGTTGCTGGCCACCGGCGAGGTGATCGGCAGTTGCGACCTGTTCAATGTCGACGAGCAATGCCGCCGCGCTGAAATCGGCTTTACCCTGGGCCGCCAGCATTGGGGCAAGGGCTACATGAGCGAAGCCGCCCGCGCCGTGATCGACCATGGGTTCAACACCGCCGGGCTGCGCCGCCTTGAAGCCGACATTGACCCACGCAACCTGGGCTCCGCGAAGCTGCTTGAGCGCCTGGGTTTCGTCCGCGAAGGCTTGCTGCGCGAGCGCTGGGTGGTCGGCGACGAGATCTCGGACAGCGCGCTGTATGGCCTGCTCAAGCGTGACCGTCCTGCCTGACCCACAACGGGCGCCCCTTCTTCAGGCCGACGATCAGGGCCAAGAGGATCAAGCCCATGGCCTGCCACTGCGAAACCCCGGGGCGCTCACCCAGGATCAGCATTGAGCTGACGATGCCGAACACCGGGATCAGCAGTGACAGGGGCGCCACCCGGGCAACCGGGTACTCGCGCAACAGCAGGTTCCAGCCCCAGTAACAAAAGTGCGTCGCGCCATACACCTGGAACGCCAGCGAGAACAACGCCACGCCGTTCAGTTGAGCAGGCAAAGCGATAAAGGCTTGCGAGCCATCCAGCAGCCACGTCAACAGCACCAGCGGCAACGGCGCAAACAGGCTGGCCCAGACTACGAAGGCAAAGATCTCCCGCACCCCGGAGACCTTGATGATGATATTGCCGATGCTCCAGGCCAACGCGCTGAACAGCACCAAGGCAAACCCCAGCATCGTGGCCGTGCCCTGCACACTCAACAGCATGCCCACCAGGCCCATGGCCGCCAGCGCCACGCTGATCAATTGCGGCACGGACAGGCTTTCACGAAACAGCAGCACGCCCCAGCCCATGGTGAAAAATGCGCTGAACTGGATCAGCAACGACGCGCTGCCGGGCGGCACGCCCATGGCGATCCCGAGGTTGATCAAGGCCCACATCGCCACCCCGAATATCAAGCCATAGGCCGCCAGCCACTTCACCGCGACCTGGGGCCGGCGCACCAGGAACACCCAGGGCAACGCCGCCAGGGTGAACCGCAGGGCCGTCAGCAACAGCGGGTTGATCTCGGCCAGGCCGAGTTTGGTAATGGGGAAATTGAGTCCCCACACAGCCGTCACCAGGACGGCCAGTAACAGGTGTTTTTGCTTCATCGTGACGGGTCCATTGACTCGGTGGCACGACAGGAGGCCGTGCATCCGACAGATTTTTTCGTAAACCGCGATGGCCCGCCTGCGATTGTGGGTCAACAAAGGCTAGAATCAGGCCATGCCCGATATTCATCCCTACGAAAACACCCCGCGCGACGTGGTCGTGACCGCCATCGACTATGCCGACGGCGAGCTGTTCCCCGCCCACGCGCACCCGCGAGGCCAGTTGGCCTATGCCAGCCAGGGTGTCATTACCGTCTACAGCGCCACCGGTAACTGGGTGGTGCCGCCCCGCCGCGCGATCTGGGTGCCGCCGCATGTGTCCCACGCAATGCTGATGCGCGGGCCGGTGACGATGCTCAACACCTACATTCGCCCGCAGGCGGCGCGGCGGCTGGAGTTGCCGCAACAGTGCCAGGTGCTGGATGTGTCGCCGCTGCTTGGGCAGTTGCTGGAGAAGGCCGTCGAGGTACCTGCGCGTTACGCGATGGGTGGCCGCGACAGCTATTTGATGGGCTTGCTGCTGCACGAGATCGCCCGGATGCCGGTGCTGCCGCTGTGTGCGCCGTTGCCGGCCGAGCCTCGATTGGCGAAGGCCTGCGAAGAGTTTCTGGCTGGGCCTTCGTTGGAGGTCAGCATTGATGCCATGGCCTTCGGCGCGGGGATGAGCCGCCGGACGTTTACCCGGCAGTTTCGTCAAGCCACGGGTATCAGTTACCTGCAGTGGCGCCAGCAAGCCTGCCTGCTGGCGGGGATTGTGCGGCTGGGCAATGGGGAACCGGTGACCAGGGTGGCGCTGGATTTGGGGTATAGCAGCCCGAGTGCGTTTGCGACGGTGTTCAAGCGTGTGTTGGGTGAGGTGCCGAGTCGTTATTTCAGCAACGAGTTGCGACGCTGATTGAGACCGGTGGGGGGATTTGTGGATGGATTGGTCCGGGGTATTTACCCGTTGCTGCGGTAACGGCGTCAATGACTTTACCGACGCGGTACTACGGGAAAAAATCCGCTTCAGGTAATCTGTCTGTCACCTTGATTGACAGATCAGACGGTTTTGGAGCGCCTCATGCAACGCATTGGTTTCATCACCTTTTCCGGTTTCGGCGTCATGAGTTTCTCTGCACTGTCAGTTTTCGAGAGTGCCAATAATGCATTGGGTAAAACCCATTACGACGTACGTCTGATCTCGGAGCACGGCGGGCCGGTACGCAGTTCACTCGGCGTGGTGGTGCAGACTGAAGCCTTCGGCAAGACTGCATTCGACACGGTGATCATCGGTGGCGGCAATGACCGCGAATTCACGCCCGGCTTGCTGGATTACCTGCGTCAGGCTGCCAGAAATAGCCGACGCCTGGCCGCCACCTGCTCCGGAACCTTCTTCCTGGCCCAAGCCGGTTTGCTTGACGGTATGCGAGCGACCACCCACTGGTTTTTCGCGGCAGAATTCCGCAAACGCTACCCCAAGGTGCGGCTGGAAGAGGAGCGTTTGTTTATCGTCGACGGTTCGCTATGGACAAGCGCCGGCATGACCGCTGGCATCGACCAAGCCCTGGCGATGGTCGAAGCCGATCTTGGCGCGACGGTAGCGCGGGCGGTATCGAAAACCTTCATCCTGCAAAACCGCCGTGCCGGGGGGCAGCCACAGTCCTCGGCACTGCTGGACATGGAACAGAAGACCGACCGTATCCAGACTGCCATAGCCTATGCGCGCAATAACCTGCATCGCAGCCTGAGCCTCGACGAACTGGCCGAAGCAGCCCATTTAAGCCTGCGCCAATTCAGCAGGGCGTTTCGAGCACAGACCGGCGTATCCCCAGCCAAAGCCATTGAAAAGCTGCGGATCGAAACAGCCTTGGTGCTGATCCAGGACGGCCGTCATCCTATCGAAGGCATTGCCCGCCAGACCGGCTTTGGCGACAGCGAACGCATGCGAAGGGCATTTATCCGCGAATTCGGCAAACCGCCGCAGGTGATGCGGCGCACGGCAAGAAGCCGGTCGGAAACGGCGGCATCGGGAATGTCCAGAAACGAGGGTTAAATGGCCTTTGCTTCGCCCTGCCCGAGCCTAGGCTAAACCTCAGGTCACTCAACCCGATTCCCGAGGAACTCCATGAAACCTTATGCCCTGGCCTTCGGCGCCTTGCTCAGCCTGCTTAGCGCCACCACAAGCTTCGCCGCAGCCAAAGAGGATGACGCTCGCGCCTTCTTCACCCGGTTTGTCGCCGCTCAAAACGCCCACGACCTCACCCAGATCAAGGCAATGCTCTGGGACTCGCCAAAAATGCTCTGGTACGCCCGAGGTGGCGAAAACTGGGGGCCGGATGCGGTGGTCAGCAAGCTCAAGGTGTACTACCAGGGCGCCTGGCAACTTAAGCCCGACATGAGCCACTTCAGCGTGGTGCTGGTGGCCGATAACGTTGCGCAACTGATGGTGCCGATCACCTTCACCCGTAGCCACGCCGGTGAAACACCTACCGACAGCACCTTCCTGATCAGCCAGACGCTGGTCATGGGCAAGGATGGCTGGCGTGTAGCGAGCATCATGCCGATCGCCGATACCAACTTCAAATAAGCCGATGTCCGAAAACGAGACCTTGGCGCAAACGCTTACGCGTCTTAGCGTTGCGTCATCAATCTGATAGTCCTGGATGGCCGGTACCTATATGACGAATAGGTACCCGCGCCACCCCACACACTCACACCAACCGCTTGATCTGCTTATGCCGCCAAACCAACCGGTAATACGCCGTCTGCAACCCCAACATCGCCAGATACGTCACCGGAAACGCCATCCACACCCCTTCCAGCCCAAACCGCGCATTCAGCAGATACGCCACCGGCAACTCTACCCCCAACACGCAAACGATCGAGATCCCCACCGGCACCAGCACCACCCCGCTGGCCCGCATGATCCCGCCCACCAAGGCCTGGAAACCGAACACCAGGATGCTCCAGAGCATGATATGCAGCAGGTGCTCGGCCTTGACCCGCGCATCCACGTCGGTAATGAACAACCCCAACAGCCAGTGCGACAACACATACCCCAGCACTATCAACCCACCCGTCAGGCACAGGTTGATCAAAATCCCCGTACGCAGGATCGGCCCGATCCGCTCCAGGCGCCCCGCCCCGATCGCCTGCGCCCCCAGAATCGACGCCGTGATCGCAATCGACAACGCCGGAAACTGCACATAGTTGACGATCTGCGTCACCGCCCCATACGCCGCCGTCGCCTGGGAACCATGGCTGTTGACCAGCGCCAGAATCACCAGCTCCGACAACGACAGCACCACCATCTGCAACCCGGTGGGCAACCCGATACGCAGGACCTTGCCCAGGATCACCCGATCCAGCCGCAGCGCCGCCATCAACTGGCGATCCGGCGCCATCACGTGGTTTTTATGGCGCAGGCGCAGCACCAGGAACGTCATCGCCAGGGCATTACCCACCAACCCCGCCACCACCGCGCTCTGGATACCCATCGGCGGCAGGCCCAGCCAGCCCTTGATCAGCGCAGGGGTCAGCACCAGGCCCACGGTGGTCGACACCATCAGCGCCAATAAGGGCGACACCGTGTCACTCACGCCCCGCAGCAGTTGGGTGAACAGGATGAACACCAGCAACAGCGGCATGATCAGCATCATCATCTGCGCATAACCCACCGCGTCATCCAGCACATCCACCGGTGTGCCCAGGGCCTGCATTGCCGGGCGCGCAAACACGCTGCCCAGCACCGCCGCGATCACCCCGATCAGGGCGCCGAGGGTCAGGGTGGCGCCGGTGATCGACTTGACCATCGAGGTTTCCTGCGCGCCCCACGCCTGGCCGATCAGCACCGAAGCACCCGCCCCCAGGCCGATCACCAGGGCGATAAAGAAAAACACGATGGGGAACATCCCCGACACCGCCGCCAACGCCTGGGTGCCGAGCATCTGCCCGACATAGATCCCGTTCAGCGTGCCGGAAAAGCTCTGGAGGAAATTGGACAGCACCATGGGTGCCAGAAAGATCAGGTAGATCTGCCACAACGGTCGTTGCTGGGTGACTTCCATGAAGGTTCGGATCTCAATGCAATTAGGCAGGGAAAGCGTTGCGTGACAACCAGGCCAGGTACAACTTCACATCCACCGGCCAGTGCGCGATCTTGTTGGAAAATTCCGCGCCGTCCTGGGCAAACAACGCCCGCGAGGCTTCTTCAAAACCTGGCAGGTCGCCGCCGATGGCGCTCATGAAACGATAGCTGGACTCCTTCGCCTGGCGCCGCTCATCGTGCTCGGCATGGGCGTTGCGCGCTTCGTCCACCAACCGGCGCAAGGCCGCCGAGGCGCCGCCGCGTTGTTGTCCCAGCCACTCCCAGTGCCTCGGCAGCAAGGTCACTTCACGGGCGACCACCCCCAGCTTCGGACGGCCTACAGTAGGTGACGCCGGCACGTCGGCCTCCGTCACCGCGACGGTCGGTTGCTGCGGTGCGTAACCGGCGGGCCAGGGATAGTCGACTTGAACACCGCTAGCGTCATCAAACACCAGCAAGCTGCCCGTCGCCAGGTCGAGGCTTTTCAGGTTTTTGGCGACGTCGGCATAAGAGCCGGCAGCCACGCGTTGGTGGCCAAGGAAGGCGGTGCAGTGTGATGCGCTCATGACTTTTACCCGGATTATTTTGTTTTACCCGGATCATATTAGTCTGAAATTTATTGAATGCAAGCCGCTTGTTGCGAAACCACCAAACGATCACTGTCGACAGTCGCGCCCATGGGGCCCACACCCGGGTCGCGCAATACGCATTCGGCAATCGCCGGCTCCAGCTCCACCCGCAATCGGCGGCCCAAGGCGCGGGCGCCGAACCCTACGTCATGGTCGCGGCACAGCCAGGCACGTGCCGATTCATCCAGCACCAATGATCGGTGCTGCGCCGCCAGGCGTTGATTGAGTTTGCCGAGTTCCACCTTGAGCAGCGCCTCAAGCCACTGATGGTCGATGGGCTCGAACATCAGGATACGATCGATGCGATTGAGAAATTCCGGTTCGAAGTGGCGGTGCAAGGCGTCCTCCAACACCCCCGCTTCACCGCGCCCCCACCAGCGCAACGGGGCAAAGCGTTGCCGGTGCCGACGCGCCTGCTGGGCGCCGATATTGCTGGTCATGAAGATCAGGCTGTTGCGAAAGTCCAGCGTACGAGCGCCGCCCGCCAGCGTCAGCTGGCCGTTTTCAAGGATGCCCAGCAGGCTGCGCACCACTTCCTGGCTGGCTTTCTCCAACTCGTCGAACAGCACGATACCAGGGCGGCTGTAGCTACCCTGGATCAGTTCGCTGTTGAACAGGCTGATGCCCTCCTTGCTGCCGACATAACCCGGCGGTGCACCGGTGAGTGCGGCGGCATAATGCTCCTGGGCCAGGGTGTGCATGTCGATACGGCAGAACCCGTCGGCACGCCCGTGCAACGCCTGCGCCAGCAGCCGGACGATTTCCGTCTTGCCGACCCCGGTAGGCCCCATGAACAGGTTGACGCTCAACGGCCGCTCACGCTCACCGATATCGGCCTTGACCACCTTGAGCAACCCTTCCATTTGGGCCAGGGCTGCGTCCTGGCCAACGATACGGCTGCGCAGCAAGGCCATGACCTGGGCCGGTTCAAAAGTAAACCGCATGCCTCAACCCGCCGTTTTTTCTTTACCGCCATGGGGCAACTGCCCCACCGGGCATTCGGCGACACCGACGGTGCTGCGGGTGAAGGCCTCGACATTCTCTTGGGCCTTTTGCGCGTCCAGCACCCAGGTGCGATAGAACTCGAATGGGCAATCCGCCACGCCCTTGTCCCCATCGCCCGAGGCATGCATGCCGGTGTAGCCACGGTGCAGCAGCTTGAACAGATGGTTCTGCGACTGGTCGTTGGCCCGTGCATCGCGGATCTGCGACACCGACAGCTGGGCGTACTGAATGCCCATCTCTTCCTCGCCGCACTCGCCCAGGGTACGGCCATCGAAGCCGATGATCGCCGAGTGCCCGAAGTACGAATACACCCCGTCGAACCCCGCCGCATTCGCCACCGCCACGTAGCAGTTATTGGCCCAGGCCATGCTCTTGGACATCTGCACCTGCTGCTCCTTGGCCGGGTACATATAGCCCTGGCAGCGCACGATCAGCTCGGCGCCTTTCATCGCACAGTCACGCCAGATCTCCGGGTAGTTGCCGTCGTCGCAGATGATCAGGCTGACCTTCATGCCCTTGGGCCCGTCGCATACGTAGGTGCGATCGCCCGGGTACCAGCCCTCGATCGGGCACCACGGAATGCATTTGCGGTAACGCTGGACGATCTCGCCGAGGTTATTGATCAGCACCAGCGTGTTGTACGGCGCCTTGTGCGGGTGCTCCTCGTGGCGTTCACCGGTCAGGGAAAACACGCCCCAGGTATTGGCCTGGCGACAGGCCGCGGAGAAAATCGCCGTCTCCTCGCCGGGAATACTCGCAGCGGTCGCCATCATCTCGTCGTGGTCGTACATGATCCCCATGGTGCTGTATTCGGGGAACACCACCAGGTCCATGCCGGGCAAACCCTGCTTCATGCCGACAATAATCTCGGCAATCTTCTTCGCGTTATCGATGACCTCGGCCTTGCTGTGCAGGCGCGGCATCTTGTAGTTCACGACAGCAACGCCGACCGTATCCGGGCTGCTGGAAATGTCGCCATGGCGCATTGCAAATCTCCTCGGTCAGTGACTGATCATCCAGGGCCGTGGCCCGGTCCTGGTCTTGAGCCCCAGCGGGTTGGCCTTGCTCGGCACCACCGGCTTGCTGGTGCCACAGCAACTGCAGCCCGCCGGGTGCTTGCGCGCTGCCTGATATTCGCCGACGGTTTGCGGCGCATGGGCGCTGCGCTCGTTACCGGCTATGGCCTTGCGCTGATTGGCCGACAGCGTGGTCAGCGCCGGCGCCGACAGCAGCAACTGCCCGCCCGGGCCGTCGCAATACGGACATTGGCTGGGTTCGTGACGCTGGGCCATGGGCCGCAGCATCGTGAAGGTGCCGCAGGACTCACAGGCATATTCGTAGGTCGGCATGGCTACAGGTCCGGAGCGATGGGCAGGTCGATGCTGCCGTCGAGGAATTGGGTCGGGCCGCTGGCATTGGGGTTGATGTCGAACTCGAAGATTTCAGTCGGCAGCCACAACGTCGCGCAGGCGTTGGGGATGTCCACCACGCCGCTGATATGCCCCTGCACCGGCGCCGAGCCGAGCAACGCATAACCCTGGGCCGGTGAGTAGCCGAACTTGGTCAGGTAGTTGATCGCATTCAGGCAGGCCTGGCGGTAAGCGACATTGACGTCCAGGTAATGCTGCTGGCCCTGTTCGTCGACGGAGATGCCTTCGAAGATCAGGTAGTTCTTGTAGTTCGGGGTGATCGGGCTTGGCTTGAACACCGGGTTCTTGATCCCGTATTTGGCCATGCCGCCCTTGATCAGCTCGACCTTCATGTGCACCCAGCCGGCCATTTCGATGGCGCCGCAAAAGGTGATTTCGCCGTCGCCCTGGCTGAAGTGCAAGTCGCCCACCGACAGGCCGGCGCCGTTGACGTACACCGGGAAATAGATCTTCGAGCCGCGGGACAAATCCTTGATATCGCAGTTGCCGCCATGCTCACGGGGCGGCACGGTGCGGGCACCGGTGGCGGCGGCATCATCACGGGCCGAGCCCTTGAGTTTGCCCATGTGCGCGGTGGAGGCCAGCGGGGCGTTGGCCAGGGGTGGGACGCGGGTCGGGTTGGTGTCGATCAGTTCCTGCTCGCGACGATTCCAGTCGGCGAGCATCACCGGGTCGGGCAGGCAGCCGATCAGGCCGGGGTGGATCAGGCCCGCAAAATTGACGCCCGGGATGTGCCGGGAGCTGGTGAACATGCCCTTGAAATCCCAGATGGCTTTTTGCGCGCTGGGGAAGTGATCGGTGAGAAAGCCGCCGCCGTTCTGGCGCGAGAAGAAGCCGTTGAAGCCCCACTGGGAGTCGGCCTTGGCGCCGATGTCGAGCAGGTCGACCACCAGCAAGTCGCCGGGTTCGGCGCCGTGTACGCCCACCGGACCGGAGAGGTAATGCACGGTGGAGAGGTCGACGTCGCGCACGTCGCTGGCGTCGTCGTTGTTCTTGATGGCGCCGGCGGTCCAGTCGTAGGTTTCGAGGATGAAGTCATCGCCGGGTTTGACCCAGCAAGCCATCGGGATGTCCGGGTGCCAACGGTTGTGGATCTGTTCGTTTTCGGTGACGGGTTGGTTGAGGTCGACTTTGATCAGGGTGTCGGTCATCGAGGTGCTCCCGGAGGGTGGGTTGGCTGTCGGGAGCAGTCTCACGGGGATGGGGTTGGGCGGGGAATACGTTGGATGACGTATGCGTCTTTGGGGTTGGGGGGCATATCCGTTTTTTGGGTGATGGCTGATATCGGTTCCGCTCTTACAGCGGCTCACTTTTGAAAAGCGCAAAAGTAAGCAAAACGCTCTTGCCCCACCACTCGGCACCTC
>NZ_AKVH01000081.1:0-63532 GCF_000278565.1 Pseudomonas sp. Ag1 | reverse complement strand
TARGCGAGGTGCCGAGTGGTGGGGCAAGAGCGTTTTGCTTACTTTTGCGCTTTTCAAAAGTGAGCCGCTGTAAGAGCGGAACCAATAGATGCCGTTACCGAAATAACGGATATACACACAGTCAAAAACAGAGGCACAACCCATGCTCCAGTTGATCCTCGGCGGCGCCCGCTCCGGCAAAAGCCGCCTGGCTGAAAAACTCGCCACCGACAGCGGCCTAAGCGTCACCTACATAGCGACCAGCCAACCCCTGGACGGCGAAATGACCGCACGCGTCGCCCACCACCGCGAACGCCGCCCATCCGAATGGGGCCTGATCGAAGAGCCCGTCGAACTGGCCCGTGTCCTAAAGGAAAACGCCACCCCGAACCATTGCCTGCTGGTCGACTGCCTGACCCTATGGCTCACCAACCTGCTGATGCTCGAAGACCCCGACCGTCTCAACCACGAGCGCGAGGCCCTGCTACAAACCCTGGCCACCCTCCCGGGAGAAATCATTTTTGTCAGCAACGAGACCGGAATGGGTGTCGTGCCGCTGGGCGAATTGACTCGCCGCTATGTCGATGAAGCCGGTTGGCTGCATCAAGCCTTGGCCGAACGTTGTCAGCGCGTTGTCCTGACCGTCGCCGGCCTGCCCCTGACTTTGAAAGGTACTGCGTAATGACCGACACCTGGTGGCTCAACCCCTGCAAGGCGATCGACCCCCAAGCCCACGAACAAGCCCTGGCCCGTCAGCAGCAACTGACCAAACCCGCCGGCTCCCTCGGCCAGTTGGAAGCCGTGGCCGTCCAACTGGCCGGCCTCCAGGGCCAGGTCAAACCCAGCGTCGACCACCTGTGGATCGCGATCTTTGCCGGCGACCACGGCGTCGTCGCCGAAGGTGTCTCCGCCTTCCCCCAGGAAGTCACTGGCCAGATGCTTCACAACTTCGTCACCGGTGGCGCCGCCATCAGCGTGCTTGCGCGCCAACTCGACGCCAAGCTGGAAGTGGTCGACCTCGGCACCATCACCCCGACGTTGAACCTGCCGGGCGTCCGCCACCTGAATATCGGTCTCGGCACCGCCAACTTCGTCAACGGCCCGGCAATGACCGAAGCCCAGGGCCAACTGGCCCTGCAAGCCGGCCGCGACAGCGTGCACCGCGCTATCACCAGCGGTGCGCAACTGTTTATCGGCGGCGAAATGGGCATTGGCAACACCACCGCCGCCAGTGCCCTGGCCTGCGCGCTGCTGGATTGCCAGGTCAGTGACTTGACCGGCCCCGGCACCGGCCTGAACGCCCAGGGTGTCAGCCATAAGGTCGCCGTCATCGAGCGCGCCCTTGCGCTGCACGCCAGCGACCGCGACGACGCACTGAAAACCCTGTTCAACCTCGGCGGCTTTGAGATTGCCGCACTGGTCGGTGCCTATCTGGCCTGTGCCCAAGAAGGTGTCGTGGTGCTGGTGGACGGTTTTATCTGCACCGTCGCCGCCTTGGTCGCGACGCGCCTGAACCCCGGCTGTCGTGAATGGCTGCTGTTCGGCCACCGCGGTGCCGAGCCCGGCCATCGTCACGTGCTGCAAAGCCTCAACGCCGAGCCTTTGCTGGAACTCGGGCTGCGCCTGGGTGAAGGCAGTGGCGCCGCGCTCGCTGTGCCGTTGCTGCGCCTGGCCTGCGCGCTGCACGGGCAGATGGCGACCTTCGCCGAAGCAGCCGTAGCGGATCGCCCGGCATGACTTTGCGCCTGGACCTGCTGCGCCACGGCGAAACCGAACTGGGCGGCGGCTTGCGCGGCAGCCTGGACGATGCGCTCACGGCCAAGGGCTGGGAGCAGATGCGTGAGGCGGTGGTGGCGCAGGGCCCATGGGAGCGTCTGGTCAGTTCGCCGCTGCAACGTTGTGCGCGGTTTGCCGAGGAGTTGGGCACGCGCCTGAACCTGCCGGTCACCCTCGAAAAGGATCTGCAGGAACTGCACTTCGGCGCCTGGGAAGGGCAGAGCGCTGCAGCCTTGATGGAAACCGACGCCGACGCGCTGGGCCTGTTCTGGGCTGATCCCTACAGTTTCACGCCGCCGCAGGGCGAGCCGGTTTCACAGTTTTCCGCGCGTGTTTTGGGGGCTGTCGGCCGCTTGCATCAAGCCTATGCCGGCCAGCGAGTGCTGCTGATCAGCCATGGTGGAGTCATGCGTTTGCTGCTGGCCCAGGCGCGTGGTCTGCCGCGTGAGCAACTGTTGAATGTCGAAGTCGGCCATGGTGGCCTGTTCAGCCTGCAGGTCGAGGCGGATGGCGTATTAAGGGAAGGACGCTGAGCATGTTGCCGTTCTGGATCGCCTTGCAGTTTCTCAGCAGCCTGCCGATTCGCTTGCCGGGCATGCCGCAACCCCAGGAACTGGGGCGTTCGTTGCTGTTTTATCCGGTGGTGGGGCTGCTGTTCGGGCTACTGCTGTGGGGCTTGAACGCCGTGTTGATGGGCGCGCCATTGCTGCTGCACGCCGCGCTGCTGTTGACCGCGTGGGTGTTGCTCAGTGGCGGCCTGCACCTGGACGGCCTGGCCGACAGCGCCGACGCCTGGCTCGGTGGCTTCGGTGACCGCGAGCGCACCCTGACCATCATGAAAGACCCGCGCAGCGGCCCGATCGCGGTGGTCACCCTGGGCCTGGTGTTGCTGCTCAAATTCACCGCGCTGGTGGCATTGATCGAGCAGCACAACGGCGCCGCGCTGATCCTCGCACCGTTGATTGGCCGCGCTTCGATGCTGGCGCTGTTTCTCACCACGCGCTATGTGCGCGCCGGTGGTCTGGGGCAGGCCCTGGCGGATCATTTGCCACGGATCGTCGGCCAACAGGTGCTGATCCTCAGTGGTCTGGCGTGTATCTTGATCGGCGGTTTGAGTGGCGGGATTGCCGTGCTGGTGGCTGCCCTTTGTTTTATCGGCTTGCGCCAATTGATGGTCAATCGCCTCGGCGGCACCACCGGCGACACCGCCGGCGCGCTGTTGGAGCTGCTGGAAGTGGCGGTGTTGATCAGTCTGGTGCTGTAACACTTTCTTGCATTTCATTAATCCCGGGTATATACACGCTCCATGCTTGCCTCCCAATGTTTATGCACAAACCTGCGTCGCGCCGCTCGTGGCGTCAGCAGGCATTACGACGGCGCTCTCGACGGCTTCGGGATCAACGTTGCCCAGTATTCTTTGCTGTGTAATCTGCAGCGCCTCGATCAACCGAGCATTTCCAGCCTGGCCGACGCCATGGGCCTGGATCGCAGCACACTGGGGCGCAACCTGCGGGTGCTGGAAGGCGAGGGCCTGGTGCAGTTGGTGGAGGGCGATGACTTGCGCAACCGCCTGGTCTTGCTGACCGAGGCGGGTATCGAACGGCTCGCCGCCGCATTGCCGGCCTGGGAAGCGGCGCAGCAGAAATTGATTGATAAGTTGGGCGCCGAAAAGCGCGAAACCCTGTTGGCCTTGCTGGATGAACTCGCTTGACGCGAGTTTGTTCGATGATAAGCGGGTATATACCCGCGAACGGAGAATAAGAAATGACCTCGATGTGGCGCACCAGCGGCTGGATTCTTGTGGGGAGTGCGCTGATCCTCGCGTTGTCCCTCGGCGTGCGACATGGCTTCGGCCTGTTCCTGGCGCCCATGAGTGCCGAATTCGGCTGGGGCCGTGAAACCTTTGCCTTTGCCATCGCCCTGCAAAACCTGATCTGGGGCCTGGCACAGCCATTTACCGGCGCCCTGGCCGACCGCTTCGGTGCGGCCAAGGTGGTGATGATCGGTGGCGTGCTCTACGCGCTGGGCCTGGTGTTCATGGGCCTTTCGGATTCAGCGTGGTCGCTGTCCCTGAGTGCCGGGTTGCTGATCGGCATTGGCCTGTCGGGTACTTCGTTCTCGGTGATCCTCGGGGTGGTGGGGCGTGCCGTGGCGCCGGAAAAACGCAGCATGGCCATGGGTATCGCCAGCGCCGCCGGCTCGTTCGGCCAGTTCGCCATGTTGCCGGGCACCCTCGGTTTGATCGGCTGGCTTGGCTGGTCCGCCGCGTTGCTGGTGCTGGGCCTGATGGTGGCGCTGATCGTGCCGTTGGTGACCATGCTCAAGGACCGACCGTTGCCTGCGGTGGCTGGCCAGCAGACCTTGCGCGAAGCCTTGGGTGAGGCCTGCTCCCATTCAGGGTTCTGGCTGCTGGCGTTCGGCTTTTTTGTCTGCGGTTTCCAGGTGGTGTTTATCGGCGTGCACTTGCCATCGTACCTGGTGGACCAGCACTTGCCGGCCTCGGTGGGGACGACCGTGCTGGCATTGATCGGCCTGTTTAATATCTTTGGCACCTATACCGCCGGATGGCTCGGCGGGCGCATGTCCAAACCCCGTTTGTTGACCGGTTTGTACTTGCTGCGGGCGGTGGTGATCGTGATCTTCCTGTGGGCGCCGGTGACGCAGACCAGCGCCTACCTGTTCGGCATGGCGATGGGCTTCCTGTGGCTGTCCACGGTGCCACTGACCAACGGCACGGTCGCGACCTTGTTTGGTGTCAGAAACCTTTCCATGCTCGGTGGGATCGTGTTCCTGTTCCATCAACTGGGCTCGTTCCTCGGCGGCTGGTTGGGCGGGGTGGTCTATGATCGAACCGGCAGCTACGATTTGATCTGGCAGGTGGCAATCGTCCTGAGCCTGGTGGCAGCGGCGCTGAACTGGCCGGTGCGCGAGCGCCCGGTGGCACGTTTGCAGGCGCAAATGGGGGTGGCATGAATTCGACCTGGCATTGGCTCGGCGCAGCAGGAGCAGGACTCTTGCTGCTGCTGGCGTGGTGGGGCTGGCAACAGGGCGGCCTGGCATTGATGCAGTTGGGCATGGCGATCTGTTAAGTTCTGTGTCTGAGACTTTTCAAGGACACCTCACATGCAGATGCGCTGGTTCGCAGTACCCGCTCTGATGGTGGCTTTTGGCGGTGTCGCCATGGCTGCCGATTGCCCGCCGTTGCTTGAAGGCCAGTTGCCCAAGCTGCGCGCCAAGGAATCCATCGACCTGTGCCAGCGCTTTGCCGGCAAGCCGCTGCTGATCGTCAACACCGCCAGCTTCTGCGGGTTTGCGCCGCAGTTCAAAGGGCTTGAAGCGTTGTACCAGCGCTACAAGGGCCAGGGGCTGGAAGTGATTGGCGTGCCGTCCGATGACTTCAAGCAGGAAGCCAAGACCGGGGAGGAAACTGCCAAGGTTTGTTACGTTAATTACGGCGTGACCTTCACCATGACCGAACCACAGAAGGTCAAGGGCCCGGACGCGGTGCATCTGTTCAAGATCCTGGCGCAGCAGAGCAGTGCGCCGAAGTGGAATTTCTACAAGTACGTGGTGGACCGCCAGGGCAAGGTGATCGCCAACTTCTCCAGCCTGACCAAGCCGGATAGCCCGGACCTGGTCAAGGCGGTGGAAGACGCGTTGGCCTCCAAACCCTGATCACCGCCCACTAAAAAGCCCCGCCTCTTTTGCAAGAGTGCGGGGCTTTTTTGTGCCGCTTTACATCAGAACTTGTACGTCACGCCCAGGCCGAAACCGTTGGCGCTGTTTTCGTACTTGGCGCTGTAGGAACCCAGTGCGTTGGACTTGTTAACTTTTACCGGCTCTTCCTTCAGGTAGGAATAAGCCAGGTCAACAGTCATGTTATCCATCACGGCATAACCCAGGCCCACACTGAAGATGGTCCGGTCGCCAGTAGGAATACGTGGGGAACGGTCAGTGTTGTTGGTTGGCGACTGGTCGAAAGTCAGGCCGGTACGCAGTACCACTTGCTTGGTGACCTGGTACGAAGTACCAAGGGCGTAGGCCCAGGTGTCGTGCCAGTTCTGAGGTTCAGTGATAGTGCCGATGACCGACGGTGCGAGGAAGCCGTTGGCGCCCGTTACACCCTGGTTCTTGACAGTGATGTCTTTCAGGCGGCTCCAGCGGGTCCAGGTAGCACCGCCATAGAGTTTCCAGGCGTCAGTCAGGTCCTGGGTTACCGACAGGTCGTAAGACTCTGGCGTGTCGATGCTCAGCGAGGCGTCGTAGCGGCCACTGCCAATGGCACCGGCAGTCGGGGCAGGCGCTGTCACCTCGGTGTGGCCGTCAAGCTTGTAGCTGACCTTGGAGTGGTAGGTCAGGCCGACGCGCGTGGTATCGGTGGCCTGTACCAGTACGCCGACGTTGAAACCAATGGCGGTATCGTCGCCCTTGATCGTGACGTTGGTCGAAGGCACGGCAGGGTTCAGGGTCAGTTCGGACTCCAGCTTGCCGGAGATCCGGTTGATGGTAGGACCGAAACCGATGGAAACCCGGTCGTTGAATGCGTAGCTGACCGTTGGCTGCAGAGTGATTACAGATACTTTGCTGTAGCTGCCGAACCCGCTGCCCTGGAAGCCGCGTTCATAATCAGTCACCAGGCCGAACGGTGCGTAAACACCAAAGCCGACAGCCCACTGATCGTTGAGTTTGTTGGTGTAGAAGCCGAACGGTACGCCGGTGAAGGGCACCATGTCGCCTTTGTTGGTGCCCCTGGAACGGCCGCCGGCATCTTTGATGTCGGTCGAGGCATCGATGGCTGCAACACCACCCGTGATTTGCTGGCCTTCAAGGCGAGCCATACCGGCAGGGTTGCCATAAACAGTGCTTGCGTTATCGGCAGATGAAGAACGTCCCGCAAAACCGGTACCCATCCCGGCAACGTCTTGTTCGTTGAGGGCGAAGCCGCTCGCGAACACGTGGGAGGATGCCATTGCAACGGCGAGGCTAAGTGTCGTCTTGAGCATTACTTTTTTCATTATTAGAACTCCGTGGTGATCACCGCTGCGGAAAGTAACAATAAATTTATGTTTGCGCTATAGGCTCAAACACAGGAGATAGAGCGGTTTTGTAGGACAATCCGACCAAAATCAACGTTTTTAGCCGAATCTTGCAAATCGCCCGGTCAACAGGCGACGTGATTCATGGGTGAAACACAGGTTTGCCAGGCCTGGGTGAAATCCCGGAGCCGGCCTTGAGGGTGAAATATTTCTTTCCAGATACGCGCCATCGCCAATACGTCGTCGGCCGGTGGCAGGTTTGGGCGGTGTTGTTCCACCAGCAGCCAGGCGATGGCGGTGGCGTAGCGCAGGTTGACCGTCAGCTCAACCTGCGGCCCGCTGAGGAAGGCATGCTGGCTGGCGAGTCCGCGTACCAGGCTGGCGCGCTCGGGGTCCAGCGCCAGGTAGTTATCCCACAGCGCGCGATGGCGCGGCTCGGTGATGCTGTAGAGGCCATGGCCGCGGCGGTCGTGCAGGGCTGAGCCGAGCGCCGACTGGCTGGCGGCGATGCCCAGCAGCAGGGATTCAGCCGTCTGGTTATGGCGACCCAGGTAAAGCAGGGTGGGCCGGATCACATAACGACACAATTCGCTGGCGGCGATGCCCATAAATGCCTCAATCCATGAAATTAATCGGCGATACCTGAGCGAGGGCTTGGCAGCGGTGAATCGGATCTCAGGTCCGCCGGAAGCGGATCATGCCGCTTGAGTTGAAGTGTAGTGTCATATTTACGATGTAAAGGACTGTTTTTAAAATATTTTCATCATTTAGTTATATCGTTTATATCAATTTAAACTTAGCGCGCCTGAATTTCAGGCAATAAAAAACCCCGGGTTTTAACCGGGGTTTTTGTGTTTCAGCGATTCGGGTCGATCAGGCAACCAGTGCCTGGCGAGTACGATCGATCACGGCCTGCAGCGGTTCTGCGCTGGAGTATTGATCGGGGTACAGGCGTTCGCTGTGACGAGCGATGCCGTGTTCGTTGACCAGGGTAAAGCTGAAGCAGCCTTTGCGAGCGGCCATGATCAGGCAGTTCATTGGTGCAAAAGCGTTGGTGAGGGTGCGAATGGCATCCTGAGTGTGGATTTGAGTGGACATATTATTGGTGTTCCTACAAATGACACGGTTAAGAACCGTGCAACGTTAAAACGTTCCAGTGACGTTGATCACCATTGATCGAACGAAGAACCCGACTGGAACAAAGCAGCCAGTTTGAAGCGCTATTAAGTTGGCGCGCTTGGGCTGGCAGGTAGGTACTTAGGAGGGCAGGCAACACAACAGGGGCAAAGGTTCTGGGCCCGGGGTGAAGATCCTGATCAATTTGCAGGTTGGTTCTTTCAGAGTATGGAAACTTCGCGACACCCTTTGCATTGTTCAAAGGCCGTGTCGTCGCAAGTGATACCTGGAAACCATCGAGGTGGTCGATCCCTTTTTGTCGGCGGTGCCGTGAGGGAGTTGTTCGACCAGAATTGACTTTCAGCTTGGTACTAACGCTGCGGATAGTAACGGATTGAAACGATGAAAGGAAGTGTGATAGGCAAAAAACTTTTCGGGTTCTGGTGCGGCGGTAACATTCCTCAGCCGCTGCCTGAGCAAAAAACGCGGTCGATATAACCGGCAAGTGGGTAGTTGTGCACATTGGTGGCGCCCTGTGTAACTGAACTGACATACGCCCCGCAAAGCGCCCGGGTGCCTGCAACTAAAATTTAAGTCAATGAAAAATCGAGCTTTTTTTTATTGGTGAAAAAATCGTCAGTTTGACTGCGGCCCCCGTTCCATGGGCCTTTGCGGGACTTACAGAACGGTTGTCCACTGAGTTATCCACAGCTTCTGTGGATTGTCCCAAGCGCTTGCTCTAGAACGGGCGTGCAGGCTTTTTTCAGCTTTACCTGTACGAAAAAAAGAGTAGAGTGGCGCGCCTTCCGTTCTGTCCCACAGTGCTTTATGAAGTTTCGCTCAGTATCACCTTCTGTTACCGACAGCCCTCAGGTTGTTACCGCACCCAAGCGTTTTTCCCTGAAGGTTGCCTTGTGGTTGCTCGACAGCCCGCGCCTGGGCCACAGCCCCAACGTCAAACATTTTGCAGGGCATTTGCTCAAGCAACCGGCTCGTGCTGGCGTGGTGGTGGCGCAAAGCCGTCTGGGCCAGTTGATGTGCCGCGAGTGCGGCAATGCCCGCGACCGCCGTATCGGCCACGAACTGCTGCGCCAGGCCGCCCGCGCCGGTGACCGCATCGCCCAGCGTGAACTGGGCCAGATCGAAGACTGAGCTGTCCTCAATGCGCTGGCTTGGTTAACCTTCTTCTTTTCGGGTGACGGCAGGAATCGCTATGGCTTTTGACTGGACCAGTGTTGTGCTGGGTCTCGCCGCTGCTGGGTTGCCGCTGTTGGGGCTGTGCTGGCAGATTCAGCGCCGACTGAGCGCGCGAATGGCCGGCTGGGAATTGCTCGAAGAGCGCCTGGCCACCGCACAACTGGCCCAGGAAGGGCTCGCCGCGCAGTTGGACGCCAGCCGTGACGAAATCAGCGACCTGAGCCAGGCCAACGCTGCCAAACAGGCTGATCTGGCCGCCGTGCGCCGGGAAGTCGAACTGCTGCAGATCGACCGTGACAACGCCCGCGACGCCGCCCACGCCTGGAACCTCGACCGTTCCGCCAAGGAAACCGAACTACGCCGCCTGGATGCCTTGTCCGCGTCCCTGCGCGCCGAATTGCGCGAGCAACAGGAAAGCCATCAGCAACGCCTCAGTGACCTGCAAGGTTCCCGTGATGAGCTGCGCGCGCAGTTCGCTGAACTCGCCGGGAAGATCTTCGACGAGCGCGAGCAACGCTTCGCCGAAACCAGCCAACAGCGCCTCGGCCAATTGCTCGACCCGCTCAAGGAGCGCATCCAGTCGTTCGAAAAGCGTGTCGAAGAAAGCTACCAGAGCGAAGCCCGCGAGCGGTTTTCCCTGGCCAAGGAGCTGGAGCGCCTGCAACAGCTGAACCTGCGCCTGTCCGATGAAGCCACCAACCTGACCCGCGCCCTCAAGGGCCAGAAAACCCAGGGCAACTGGGGCGAGTTGATCCTGGAGCGGGTGCTGGAACATGCCGGTCTGGAAAAGGGCCGCGAGTACCAGACCCAGGTCAACCTCAAAGGCCCGGACGGCGAACGCTTCCAGCCCGACGTGTTGATCATGCTGCCGGGGGACAAGCAGGTAGTGGTGGACTCCAAGGTCAGCCTGACCGCCTATCAACAGTACGTCGCCGAGGACGACCAGGCGATCGGCCAGGCAGCCCTCAAGCAGCACGTACTGTCCTTGCGCAACCACGTCAAAGGCCTGGCCGGCAAGGACTACAAACGTCTGGAAGGCCTGCACAGCCTGGATTTCGTGCTGCTGTTCGTGCCCATTGAAGCCGCATTTTCGGCGGCGCTTCAAGCCGAGCCGAACCTGTTCCAGGAAGCCTTCGACCGCAACATCGTGATCGTCAGCCCGACCACGCTGTTGGCCACCTTGCGGGTGATCGACAGCCTGTGGAAACAGGAACGGCAAAGCCAGAACGCCCGGGAAATTGCCGAGCGCGCCGGTTGGCTGTACGACAAGTTCGTGCTGTTTATCCAGGACCTGGACGAGGTAGGCAACCGCCTGCAGCAGTTGGACAAAGCCTACAGCGCAGCGCGCAACAAGCTGACCGACGGACGCGGAAACCTGGTGAGCCGTACCGAGCAACTGAAGCTGCTCGGCGCCCGCGCCAGCAAAAGCCTGCCGGCCGACCTGCTGGAACGGGCGATGACCGATGAAGACGGCGTGGCGCAGTTGCCAGAATAGTCACCGGTCTCTGTGGGAGCTGGCTTGCCTGCGATGCAGGCGCCTCGTTCCTCCAGATACACCGAGGCGATGCCATCGCAGGCAAGCCAGCTCCCACATGGGCTAAAGCGGCAGGTGCCGGCTCAACAAGGCCCGCAACGCCGCCGGCTTCACCGGCTTGGCCAGGTAATCCAACCCTGCCGCATGCACCTGGGCCACCATCTCCGGCCGCCCGTCGGCACTGATCACCACACCCGGAATCGGCTCTGCCAGTTGTGCCCGCAGCCAGCCCATCAACTCGGTGCCGGTCTCGCCGTGGTCGAGGTGGTAATCCACCAGGGCCAGTTGCGGCCGCACACCCTCGGCCAGCAACGCGGCACATTGCGCCTGGTCGCGGGCGGTCCAGACTTCACAGCCCCAGCGCGTGAGCAAACTGCGCATGCCGATCAGGATGCTTTCTTCGTTATCCACACACAGCACCTGTGCACCGCTCAACGGCTGGCCGCTTTCCTGCGCCGGCTTGGCAGGCGCGCTGACCTGAGTGCGCGCCAACGGCACACGCACGCTGAACACGCTGCCTTTGCCCGGCCATGAACGCACGCTCAAGCGGTGCCCGAGCACGCGGCACAGGCCATCGGCAATCGCCAGGCCCAGTCCCAGGCCTTTCTCGGCACGGGTCTGGTGACTGTCCAGGCGTTTGAATTCCTCGAAGATGACTTTTTGCTTGTCCTGGGGAATCCCGGGACCACGGTCCCATACTTCCAGGCACAACTCGCCGCGACGGCGCCGCACACCCAATAGCACCGGCCCGTCGGCATACCGGAACGCGTTGGTGAGGAAATTCTGCAACACCCGCCGCAGCAACTTGATGTCGCTGTCGACCCGCAAACGGCTGCCCCGCAGGCGGAAGCGCAAGCCCTGCTCCTGAGCCAGCGCCTTGAACTCGGCGCCCAGCGTATCGAACAGTTCATTGAGCACGAAGGGCTGGCGCTGCGGATTGATCTTGCCGTTTTCCAGGCGGGAAATATCCAGCAGGTCGCTGATCAGGTCTTCCGCCGAACGCAACGAGCTGTCCAGATGCTGCACCAACTGCCGGGCATCCGGCGACATGCCGTCGTTCTGGTGGGAGAGGGCGGCAGAGAACAGCCTTGCGGCGTTCAACGGTTGCATCAAGTCGTGACTGACCGCTGCGAGGAACCGGGTTTTCGACTGGCTGGCGGTCTCGGCCACGCCCTTGGCATCGGTCAGCGCGACGTTGAGTTGCGACAGTTCGTGGGTTCGCTCGGTCACCCGCTGTTCCAGGCCTTCATTGGCCTCGGTCAACGCCTGCTCGGCTTCGCGGAACGCGGTGATGTCGGTGAAGCTCATCACAAACCCGCCACCCGGCATCGGGTTGCCGATCAGCTCGATCACCCGGCCATTGGGAAACAGCCGCTCGGAGGTATGCGCACGGCCCTGGCGCATCCAGTGCAGGCGGCGCGCCACGTGCACTTCGGCCTCGCCCGGGCCGCACAGCCCGCGCTCGGCGTTGTAGCGAATGATGTCGGCAATCGGCCGGCCCACGCTGATCAGGCCCTCGGGGTAATTGAACAGCTCCAGGTACCGCCGGTTCCACGCCACCAGCCGCAGGGACTGGTCGACCACGCTGATGCCCTGGGTGATGTTTTCGATGGCGCCTTGCAGCAGTGCCCGGTTGAACTGCAGTACTTCCGACGCTTCGTCGGCGATGCGAACTACGTCCTCCAACTGCATTTCCCGGCCTTCAATGGCGGCTTTCACCACAGCCCGGGTCGACGATGCACCGAGCACGCCGGCCAACAGGCGTTCGGTGTGGGCAATCCAGTCATTGTCGGCGTTCTGGTTGGGGTTAAACCCTTTGCCTTGGCGATAGGCGAAGCGCACAAAACTCTGGTGAGCCCGTTCTTCACCGACAAACCGCGCTGCGAGGCTGAGCAAATCATTGATCTGCACCGAAAGCATTGAGCGGGCGCTGGCCCGCTGGCTGATTTCCTGGCCAATAAAACGCCCGGCCTGCCAATGCTCCGACACCCGCGTGCGGGACAGCATCGAGACCCACACGAACAACGTGAAGTTACCCGCCAGGGAAAATACGGTGCCCAGCGTCAGAGAAGTTACAGACAAGCCCAGCGGGTGCGAATGCAGCCACGTCATGCCCGGGAAAAGGCTGAACGACCAGCCCAGACTTTTCGCGGTGACCGGCAGGACCAAGGTGTAGAACCACAGGAACGTACCCGCCGCCAATCCGGCAAACACGCCGCGCCGGTTGGCCTGTTTCCAGTACAGCGCACCCAGCATCGCCGGTGCCAGCTGGGTCACGGCGGCGAACGCAATCTGGCCAATGGTTGCAAGGCTGGCGGAGGACCCCAGCAGCCGGTAACTGACGTAAGCCAGCAGCAGGATGATGACAATGCTCACCCGGCGTACCGACAGCATCCAGTGACGGAACACTTCGAACGGCCGCTCGGCACTGGAACGGCGCAGCAGCCAGGGCAGCAGCATGTCGTTGGAGACCATGGTCGACAGGGCGATGCTCGCGACGATCACCATGCCCGTAGCCGCCGAGGCGCCGCCGATAAACGCCAGCACGGCGAGCGCCGGATGGGCTTCGGCCAACGGCAGGCTGATCACGTAGGAATCCGGCAATACCGAACCCGGCAGCAGCATCTTCCCGCCGAGGGCAATCGGGATCACAAACAGGGCGGCCAGGATCAGATAGGCCGGGAACACCCACTTGGCCAGCCGCAGGTCCTGGGGGTCGATATTTTCCACCACGGTGACATGGAACTGCCGGGGCAGGCAGATGATCGCCATCATCGCGACGCCGGTCTGCACCACCATCGAGGGCCAGTTGACGGTCTCTTTCCAGTATTCCTCCAGCCGTGGCGCGAGCATCGCCTGGCTGAACAAATCGTCGAAACCGTCGTACAGGCCGTAGGTCACAAACGCACCGACGGCGAGAAACGCGAACAGCTTGACCAACGATTCAAAGGCAATCGCCAGCACCATGCCGCGGTGGTGTTCCGTGGCGTCGAGGTTGCGGGTACCGAACACAATGGTGAACAACGCCAATACCAGCGACACGATCAGCGCCGTGTCCTGGGAGCGGGTGCCGGTAGTGTCGGCGCTGGCGCCGATCAGCAGGTTCACCCCCAGCACGATGCCTTTGAGTTGCAAGGCTATATAAGGCAGGACGCCCACCAGGCAGATCAGCGCCACCACCACCGCCAGGGATTGGGATTTGCCGTAACGGGCGGCGATAAAGTCGGCGATGGAGGTGATGTTTTCCTGCTTGCTGATCAGCACCATCTTCTGCAGGACCCACGGCGCGAGCACCAACAGCAGCACCGGTCCCAGGTAGATCGGTAAAAACGCCCACAACTGTTCGGCTGCCTGGCCTACAGCACCAAAGAATGTCCAACTGGTGCAATACACCGCCAGCGACAGGCTGTACACCCAGGCACGCATCCGCGGCGGCAGCGGCGCATGGCGACGGTCACCGTAAAAGGCGATGGCAAACATAATGGCCATATAGGCCAGGGCAACGGCGGCGATCAGCCCGCTGGACAGCGTCATGAGAACTCCAGACATAAGAACGCCCGGGCATTCCCGGCCCGGGCGAACAGTCTCGCATGATGCTTGGCGTTAGTCAGTGTCGACCAAGGTCGGAGCGTGGTGTGATGTCGCAGCGTTGGTTCAGGCGCCGAAACCGCCGTCGATGGTCAGGCTGGCGCCGGTGATGTAGCCGGCCTCAGGGCCTGCCAGATAGGCGACGAAACTGGCGATCTCTTCTACATGGCCATAACGGCCCACGGCCATGAAGCCGATCAGGCTTTCGGCGAAATCACCGCTTGCCGGGTTCATGTCGGTGTCCACCGGGCCTGGCTGCACGTTATTGATGGTGATGCCCCGTGGGCCCAGGTCGCGGGCCAGGCCTTTGGTCAGGCCGACCAGCGCCGATTTGCTCATGGCGTACGGGCCGCCACCGGCAAACGGCATGCGATCGGCATTGGTGCTGCCGATGTTGATGATGCGGCCACCTTCGCCCATGTGCCGCGCGGCTTCCTGGGTGGCGACAAATACGCTGCGTACGTTGATGGCGAGGGTGCGGTCGAAGTCTTCCAGCTTGAAATCTTCCAGCGGGCCGACGGCCAGCACGCCTGCGTTGTTGACCAGGATATCCAGGCGCCCGAACGCTTCGACGGTGGCGTTGACGGCGCTGCGGATGGCGTCTGCGTCGGCGCTGTCGGCATGAATCGCCAGGGCTTTGCCGCCTTGGCTGATCACGCTGTTCTGCAACTCTTCAGCCTTGGCAGCCGAACTGACGTAGGTAAAGGCGACGGCAGCGCCCTGTGCGGCCAGGCGCTTGACGATGGCGGCGCCGATACCGCGGGAACCGCCCTGGATCAAGGCGACTTTGCCGCTGAGGTTTTGTGTGGTCATGTCGTTCTCCAAAAGGTGTGTTGAGGTTGGAGTCGAGTATCGACCTCGTGTGGCGTCCTCGGTAGACCGTGATTGCTATAGTCTGTGTAAACCAAAAGTTTAGAGTGGGGCGATATGGAAAGCTTTGGCAGTATCGAATGCTTCGTGCGCAGCGCCGAAGGCGGCAGTTTTGCCGAAGCTGCCCGGCACCTGAGCCTGACCCCGGCGGCCGTGGGCAAAAGTGTGGCCAAGCTGGAGGCGCGCCTGGGTGTAAGGCTGTTCCAGCGCAGCACCCGGCGCCTGACGCTGACTGAGGCCGGCAAGCTCTTCCTCGAAGAAGTCAGCGGCAGCCTCACCACCATTCAAAACGCCGTGGCTAACCTGGCCAGTGCCGAAGGGCGGCCAGTGGGCACGCTGAAAGTGAGCATGGGCACGGTGTTCGGCAACCGTTATGTGGTGCCGTTGCTGGGGGAGTTTCTAAAGCGCTTTCCTGATATCAACCCCGACTGGCATTTTGATAACCGCCAGGTGGACCTGATCGGCCAGGGCTTCGATGCCGCGATCGGCGGTGGTTTTGAGCTGCCCCAGGGCGTGGTCGCGCGCAAGCTGGCGCCGGCGCACCGGATCCTGCTGGCCTCACCGGAATACCTCGCCAAACGCAAGCCGGTGGTCGTGCCCGAGGACTTGTCTGTGTGCAACGGCATCCTGATCCGCTCACCGCAAACCGGGCGCGTGCGTTCGTGGCAACTCACCCACCGCACGCGCGAACAACGCCCGCTGGTGCTCAAGCCGCGCATGACCATGAGCGACTCGGGCGCCGCCTGCTGCGCCAGTGCCCAGGGCCTGGGGATTGCGCTGGTCAGCATGCCGATGGCGGTGCCGTATCTGGATAGCGGCCAACTGGTGCGAGTGCTGCCCGACTGGTATGTCGACGACGGCAACATCTCGCTGTACTACGCCGAACACAAGCTGCTGCCCGGCAAGACCCGGGCATTTGTGGATTTCATCCTGGAGCAGTTTGTCGAACGCGAGTTGGGGCGGCGGTTCAGCGCCATTTGATCCTTGTGGGGATCAAAGTGTGGGAGCGGGCTTGCTCGCGAAGGCGGTGTGACAGTCACCATATGCATCGACTGATCCACCGCTTTCGCGAGCAAGCCCGCTCCCACATTTTGGATCTTCAATGTCCGAACTTTCCGGGCCAGCCGATCACTTTCTTCGGCCTCGGCGTCGCAAACGTGCGGATCTTCGAGGTCGACAGTCCCAACCGCACCAAGCCTTCGGCAATGGTGACAGCCGAGGTCACACCGTCCACCACCGGCACACCCGTGCGGTAGCGAATCTGCTCATCCAGCCCGGCCATGCCGCCGCAGCCCAGGCAGATCACTTCGGCCTTGTCTTCGCTGATCGCCAATTCAGCCTGGCGCACGATGGCCTCCATGGCCCGCAGCGGGTCTTCCTCCAGTTCCAATACCGCCATGCCGCTGGCCCGTACCGACGCGCACCGCTGGTATAAGCCGGCCAGTTTCAGCCGGTCCTCGATCAGCGGCACGGTGCGGTCCAAAGTCGTCACCACGGAGTAGGCATGTCCGAGGAACATCGCGGTGCTGGCGGCCGCTTCGGTGATGTCCACCACCGGCACGTTGAGCAACTCCTGCAAGCCTTCGCGGCCATGTTCGCCGTAGCCGGCCTGGATTACCGCATCGAACGGCTGGTCGTAAGCCATCACCCGGTCCATCACCGCGATGGCCGCCAGGTAGCTTTCGAAATTGCCTTCCACCGATTCGGCACCGAAAAACGGAGTCAGGCCGACGATCTCGGTGCCGGGGGACGCCACCGCCCGTGCCTGTTTGGCGATGGCCTCGGTGATGGACTCGGTGGTGTTGACGTTGACCACAAGGATGCGCATGGAATGTCCTTACTTAATGACTGACGTTATCGACTGCAATGCTTTCGCCGCTCACATCGGCGTAGTACGGCTGGCGCTTGGCGAACAGCAGGTACAGCAGCCCTGCAATACCGGCGCCAATCAGCCAGGAGAAGGGCGAGACGAGGGCGAAACCGGGCAGCAGGGCGAGGAGAATGGCGATCACCGCGGCAGGAATGAAGGCCGCCACGGCGCGCAAATTGATCCCGCGGCTGTAGTAATAAGCGCCATTCGGGTCTTCGCTATACAGCTGCGGCACGTCCACCTGGCTTTTGCGGATCAACCAGTAGTCGACCATGATCACCCCGTACAACGGCCCCAGCAGTGCGCCCAGCCCCGAGAGGAAATACACGATCACCAGCGGGCTGTTGTAGAGGTTCCACGGCAGGATCAACACCGCCACGGTGGCGCTGATCAGCCCGGCGCGGCGGAAGTTCAGGTACTTGGGCGCCAGGTTGCTCAGCACAAAGGCCGGCGCGACGAAGTTGGCCATGATGTTCACCGCCACGGTCACAATCAGGAACGCCAGGCAGCCCAGCACCAGGAAGAATGTGTTGGGTATCGCCGCAATGATTTCCGTAGGGCTCTCAATCACCCGGCCATTGAGGTGGAACTGCCCGCCGCACAGCAGCACGGTGATGGCCGCGAACACCAGGATATTCACCGGCAGGCCCCAGAAATTACCGACCTTGATGGTCTTGCGGCACGGCGAGGAGCGGGCGAAGTCGCAGAAATTCAGGATCAGCGTGCCGTAGATCGCCAGCCACAGCGCGCCGCCGGCAAAGATATTGCGCCACATCTCACCACCGGTCAGCGGCTCGCGGATCGACCAGGCGATCTGGCCGCCGGCCTGGAAATACATCCAGCCGGCCAGGGACGCTACTGTCAGCAGAATCACCGGCCCGGCGAAGGCTTCATAGCGGCGCACCATCTCCATCCCATAGGCGAGGATGGCGAGCTGCACAAACCAGATCGCCACAAAACACGCCCAGCCCAGGGTGGACAGGCCGAGGATCGAGTTGTGGTCGTAGTCGGCAAAACCTGGATGAACCGCTGTCAATAGCACGCGGAAAACCACCGAGGCCAGGTAGGTCTGTATCCCGAACCAGGCAATCGCGATCACCGCACGAATCAGTGCCGGAATCTGCGCACCATGGATGCCAAAACTGATGCGGCTGATCACTGGAAACGGTACGCCGGTCTTCTGCCCCATATAGCCCGACAGGTTCATGAAGAAGTACACCAGCGCCGCGCCGATCCCCAGGGACAGCAGAATCTGCCAGCCACCCAGGCCCAGCGCATACAGGCCGATGGCGAAGGAGTAGTTGGCGATGTTGTGCACATCGTTGGTCCACAAGGCAAAGATGCTGTAGCGGCCCCAGCGCCGGCCTTCGGCCTTGGTGGGCGCCAGGTCCTTGTTGTGCAGGCGCGGGCTGAGGACCAACGGGCCGGGGCTCGTGGCCTCGGGGTTCAGGGTGGAGGAGGGCAGATCCAGTGCGATGTTATTGGAGAGACTTGTACGCATTCCGGCAGGCTCCTGGACATCAGCAGGAGAGCGGCTGATGTCAAAGTGTATGTATCTTTTTTATTAATTGTATACAAAGTGTGTTTTGCCTTAAGCCACATGCGTGCCAGATTTTCGCCGGGTGAAATACACGGCGATTTGGTTTTTAGCGTGATTGGAAATAACCGGCTGAATTTGAAGCGATATAAATTGACCGTTTGAACAGCTATTTATTTTGTAGCGCAGAGAGGGGCGGGGATTTTAGAAGAGGTGTGACGAGGGAGGATGTAACTTTTCGGTGCAGGATCTTATAAGTGCACACAAAAATGGCACCGATGGTGACATTTCTGTGTACAGGATTCTGGCTCAGGCGTTATGCCTTGCTGATGATGTTCCCGGCGTGCAACCCGCATTCTTTTTGGGTTGCTTCTTCCCACCACCAACGGCCTTCGCGTTCGTGCTGGTTCGGCAGTACCGGACGGGTGCACGGCTCACAGCCGATGCTGATAAAACCGCGCTCGTGCAGGCTGTTGTACGGCAACTCCAGCATGCGGATGTAACCCCATACTTCCTCACTGGTCATCTGCGCCAGCGGGTTGAACTTGTACAGGGTGCGTTCCGGGGTGGAAAAAGCCGTATCGATTTCCAGCGCGGCCACCTGGCTGCGGGTGCCGGGGCTCTGGTCGCGGCGCTGGCCGGTGGCCCAGGCGCTTACACCGGACAGCTTGCGGCGCAGCGGTTCGATCTTGCGCACGCCACAGCACTCGCCATGGCCGTCCTTGTAGAAACTGAACAGGCCCTTTTCCTTGACGAAGGGTTCCAGCTTGCTCTGGTCCGGCGAGATCAGTTCGATGTCGATCTTGTAGAACTCACGCACCTGCTCGATAAACCGGTAGGTCTCCGGGTGCAGGCGACCGGTGTCGAGGCTGAACACCTTGACGTTCTTGTTCAGCTTCCAGGCCATGTCTACCAGCACCACGTCCTCGGCACCGCTGAAAGAGATCCACAGGTCGTCGCCAAACTGGCTGAAGGCCAGCTTGAGAATGTCCTGGGCGGATTTGTTGGCGTAAGTCGCGGCGAGTTCAGCGACGTCGAAGGCTTGGTTCATCAGGACGGTTCCTACAGGTCAGTGGCGCTGAGCGCTCTATAGGGGGGCGATGGTAACAAAATCCCGCCTGCGTTGCGGCGGCCAGCGTGAATCGCTAGAGTTCGGCAGTCCTTTTGCTCGCTCAACTCAATAACTTTAAATGGGAGTGTCTTGTGGAAATTGCCTGTCTCGACCTGGAAGGGGTGCTGGTTCCGGAAATCTGGATCGCCTTCGCCGAAAAAACCGGTATTGAATCCTTGCGGGCCACCACCCGGGACATCCCCGACTACGACGTGCTGATGAAACAGCGCCTGCGCATTCTTGATGAGCATGGGCTGAAGCTCTCGGACATCCAGGAAGTGATCGCCACCCTCAAGCCGCTGGACGGCGCCATCGAGTTCGTCAATTGGCTGCGCGAGCGCTTCCAGGTGGTGATCCTGTCTGACACCTTCTATGAGTTCTCCCAGCCGCTGATGCGCCAACTGGGTTTCCCGACCTTGCTGTGCCACCGGTTGATCACCGACGAGAGTGACCGGGTGGTGAGCTACCAGCTGCGTCAGAAAGATCCCAAGCGTCAGTCGGTGCTGGCCTTCAAGACCCTGTACTACCGCGTGATTGCCGCTGGTGATTCCTACAACGACACCACCATGCTGGGTGAGGCCGACCGTGGGATTCTGTTCCACGCGCCGGAGAACGTGATTCGCGAGTTCCCGCAGTTCCCGGCGGTGCATACGTTTGAGGATTTGAAGAAGGAGTTCATCAAGGCGTCGAATCGTTCGTTGAGCCTGTAAGTTCTTTGGCGTGGCTGACGCCTTCATCGCAGGCAAGCCAGCTCCCACATGTTGACCGCGCTCCCCTGTGGGAGCCGGGCTTGCTCGCGATGGGGCCGGAGTGGCCACTGCACAGCCTAGACCCCTGCCAGCAAACTCTCATAAGGAATGCGCAATCTCGGAAATCTTTCCTGACAAGTAGGCAGTCGTTTCATGTGATCCTTCACAGACGGCTGGTGGACGGTTGAAACCGGACGCTATCCTCCGGCTTCGACCCCGTCTACTTCGGTACTGATTCAGGTCTTTTCTGCTGCGTGGCTCTACGTCAGCGAGCCAGGAAGGGGCTGGGTGCTACAGGCTTTCCAAGGTTTGTAACAACACCCGCACCTTGGTCATCGACTCCTGATACTCCGCCTGCCACTCCGAGTCCGCGACAATCCCGCCGCCGCCCCAGCAGCACACCTGACCATCCTTGACCAACAGGCTGCGAATGGCGATGGAGCTGTCCATCTCGCCGCGCACGTCCAGATACACCAGCGAACCGCAATACAACCCGCGCCGGGTCGGCTCCAGCTCGTCGATGATCTGCATCGCGCGAATCTTCGGTGCGCCGGTGATGGAGCCGCCGGGGAAGCTGCCGGCGATCAGGTCGAGGGCGTCTTTATCGTCGGCCAATTCGCCGGTCACGCTGCTCACCAGATGATGCACGTTGGGATAGCTTTCCAGGCTGAACAACTCCGGGACCCTCACCGAGCCGGTGCGGCAGGTGCGGCCCAGGTCGTTGCGCAGCAGGTCGACGATCATCAGGTTTTCGGCACGATCCTTGGGGCTCGCCAGCAATTCAGCGGCGTTGGCTGCATCTTCCTCAGGCGTCGCCCCCCTTGGCCGGGTGCCCTTGATCGGGCGGGTTTCCACCTGGCGCTGGCTGATTTTGACGAAGCGTTCCGGCGATAAACTCAATACCGCGCCATCATCCGGCAAGCTTTGGAACCCGGAAAACGGCGTCGGGCAGGCTTCGCGCAAGGCGCAGTAGGCCACCCACGGATCGCCACTGCACGGGGCACGGAAACGTTGGGCAAAGTTGACCTGGTAGCAGTCACCGGCCTGGATGTAGTCCTGGATACGGGCGAGGGCGTGCTGGTAGGTGTCGGCTGTCACGTCCGGGGCCATTGGGCCTTGCAGCTTGAAGGTGGCCGATGCGCTGATGGTCGGCTGACCGAACAAGGTAATCAGGCGTTGCCGTTCGCTTTCCGCCAGTTTGGGGTGGAACACCAGTTGGCTGGTCTGCGCCTGGTGATCGCTGATCAAGGCCCAGGCGTACAGGCCAAAGCGTGCATCCGGCAGGTGCAGGTCGTCCACCGCCAGGTGCGGCAGGTGCTCAAGATGACGACCGAAGTCGTAGCTCAGGTAGCCGATGAGGCCGCCGGCAAACGGCAGTTCGTAGGGCGCGGGGATCGTGGCTTCACCCAGCAACGTCAGGTTTTCCCGCAGGCGCTGCAGGAAATCAATGCCGCTTTCGTCGGGTAGTACCGCCAGGGTCGTCTCGGGCCAGGCGCTCAGCAGGTCATAACGGCCGCGCTCGGCCGCCGGTCGGCCACTGTCCAGCAGCACCGCGCCGGGCGCATGGCGGATTGCTGCAAAGTATTCGGCAGGGTTGGCCCGGTAGGGCAGCGGGTGTACGGAGCAGGTCACTGGGTTTATCCCTCGACCGCCGGAATATGCCCAAACATTTCCTGCACAAACTTAACCCGTTCCTCCGGTGTTTCCGTTACGCCCGCCGCCTTCAGCTCTTCCAGTCGAGCCTCCACGGCATGGGTGCGCAAGGTCAGGCCGCAGTCGTTGGCAATCTGGATGTTCAGCCCCGGGCGAGCGTTAAGTTCCAGGATCAACGGACCCTTTTCCTGGTCCAGCACCATATCCACGCCGATATAGCCCAGGCCGCACAGCTCGTAGCAGCCGGCGGCGAGCTTCATGAACCCGTCCCAGTTGGGCAGTTGCACGCCGTCCACCGCATTGGTGGTGTCGGGGTGCTTGGTGATGATGTTGTTCAGCCAGGTGCCGCGCAGGGTCAGGCCGGTGGCGAGGTCGACACCCACGCCAATCGCGCCCTGGTGCAGGTTGGCCTTGCCGCCGGACTGGCGGGTGGGCAAGCGCAGCATGGCCATCACCGGGTAGCCCATCAGCACAATGATGCGGATGTCCGGTACGCCTTCGTAGCTGATGCTTTTGAAGATCTGGTCAGGCACCACCCGGTATTCGATCAGCGCGCGGTCACGGTGGCCGCCGAGGGAATACAGGCCGGTGAGGATGCTGGAAATCTGATGCTCGATTTCTTCATGGCTGATGATCTTGCCGGAGACCGTTCGATAGCGCCCTTCAAAACGGTCGGCGATCACCAGGATACCGTCACCACCGGCGCCCTGGGCCGGCTTGATCACGAAGTCGCTGCGCCCGCCGATGATCTCGTCGAGCTTGTCGATTTCCTTCTCGGTGGAAATGACCCCGTACATTTCCGGCACGTGGATGCCGGCGGCCATGGCCCGTTCCTTGGTGATGATCTTGTCATCGACGATCGGATACAGGCTGCGCTTGTTGTACTTGAGCACGTAGTCGGCATTTCGCCGGTTGATGCCCATGATCCCCCGCGCTTCCAGGGCCTTCCAGGTCTTCCAGAAGCCGAACATTACGAGTCAGCCTTGAGGAAGGCCTTGAAACGCACCAGTTCGGTCAGGCGGTAGCCGCGATAACGACCCATGGCCAGCATGAAGCCCACCAGGATCAACAGGATCGCCGGGAAGGTGAACACGAAGTAGATCAGTTCCGGCACGCTCATGATGATGTGCGCCAGGGAAGCGGCGAACAGCGTGCCGATCGCGACTTTCATCGCATGGCCGCCACCGCGTTCTTCCCAGGTGATCGACAGGCGTTCGATGGTCATGGTCAGGATCACCATCGGGAACAGTGCCACCGACAACCCGCGCTCCAGGCCGAGCTTGTGGCTGAACAGACTGATGGCGGCGATCAGCACCACCACGAAGGTCAGCACCACCGAGAGCCTCGGCAGCATCTGCAGCTTCAAGTGTTCCAGGTAAGACCGAAGCGACAGCCCCAGCGCCGTAATAATGGTGAACAGCACAATCCCGAAGCCCAGCTGTGTCTCTCGGAACGCCAGGGCAATCAGCACCGGGGTAAACGTGCCAAGGGTCTGCAGGCCGATCAGGTTGCGCAGGATCAGGATCACCAGCACGCCAATCGGGATCATCACCATGATCATGAAGGTCTGCTGGGTTTGCAGCGGCAGGCCGTACAGCGAGTACTCGAGGAAGTTGGCGTCGGTGTTTTCGTCCGTCAGCTTGGCCAGGCGAATCGCGTTCATTTCGCTGTTGTTGAGGCTGAAGGTCACCATGGCCTTCTTGCCGCCGTCGACGGTGATCAGGTTTTCATCACCGGTCCACCACAGCAGGCGGTCGGCCGGCAGGCCTTGCTCGCCGGTGTCGGGGTTGAAGTACAGCCAGTCGTTGCCATTGAAACTGCGCAGCCAGAGTTCCGGGGTTTGCGGCTGGTCGGCCACCAGGCGGATGGTGTGGACCTTTTCCACCGGCACATGGGCGATGGACAGCAGCAACTCGACGATCTTGGCCTTGTGCGGCGTCGACGGGTCGCCCGCCAGCAGCAGCTTCACGTTGTCGTCGTTGAGGTTGTTGGTGCGCTTGATGGCTTCGCTGATAAAGGTCTCGACGTCGGCCGAGTGCTGGCGGATCGGCGCCAGCAGGGCTTCGGCGGCGATTTTTTCCGGGCCTTCGACGGCGATGCTGTCGCGGAAGGTCGGGCCCTTGACCTTGATCTTTTCACCGCTGTAACGCTTGGTCAGCACCAGGCGGTAGTAGAGGGTCTGGTTGCCCTTGGCCCGGCGTGCCGACCAGGTGACCTTGCGGTTGCCGTCGAGGCGATTGACGCTGACGCCGTAGTTATTCGAGATAAAGCTTTCATTCAGGCTGACGAAGTCGCGGCTCAGGGGCGGCACGAACATCTGGATTTTCACCGGGTCCTTGGCGCTGGCGACGAACTCGACCTTGGCGTCGATGTTCCACAGGTCGTCGGTGGCGTCCTCGGTGACGGGAATCCCCAGCACGAAAATCTGATAGGCGGTGACCGAAATGCCCAAGACCACCAAAACGGCGATCAGGATTTTCAGGTGCAGATTAAGAGAGCGCATTCAAATTACTCAGCGGTATGAGCGTCGGAGGCGCAGGCAGGTTTGCCCGCCGCGTATTTGAGACTGGGGTCGACCAGCGCATCAAAGCGTTTCAGCGCTTCGGAGCCGATCAGCAGCGGGTATTGGAAGGCGCTGCGGTCAGTCAAGTTCACTTCGATACTGCGTAAAGCGGTGCCCATGCAGATGTCCAGGGCGATGACTGGACGGGCGGTGTAGTTCTTGTCTTCATCGGGGTCGTAGTCACCGGCGCGGCGCTTGATCTTGCTCACGCGGGCCAGGGGACGCTCGATGGGGTGGGAGTGTGCGGTGTCGATGGCCAGGTAGAAGCGCACCCAGGACTCGCCGTTGCGCTTGAAGCGCTTGATGTCACGGGCGCTCAAGGACGCGGTCTTGGCCCCGGTGTCGAGCTTGGCGGCCACTTCCAGGTCAATGCCGGCCAACTTGGCGTATTCATTGAGTCCATAAACGGTCTTCTCGGCAGCAACGCCAAGGCCCGGGATAAACAGTAGAAGCAAAAGGGGGAAGGGCTTGAGTCTCATAAATCCTGACGCGGTGCAGTGCGATGTTCAATTCAAGGCGACTGGCATTGCTGCGCAAGCTCCCTCGTGCGCCTTTTCATCCAGGGATGTGAGGCAAAAGTGGCCGGCATTCTAACATGAAGGTTTTCTGGCGCCAGCGCTGGCAGCCGGCCATGCCCCGATAGAGTGCAAGGCGGGTTATTAGACGATTGTCGACAATGTTTATTTATTCTTTGACTATCCGGGGCTGATTGGCTAGTTTTTGCGGCATTGCTTTTGAAGGTGTCGACAATATGCTGGATCAACTGGAAACCCCAGTGATGGCCCAAGACGATTCCCAGACCATGTCCGAGAACGTCTTCCGGCGTATCCAGGCCGCCATCGTCAAGGGCGAAATCGCCCCCGGCAGCAAGATCTCCGAGCCGGAACTGGCGCGCACCTATGGCATCAGCCGTGGCCCGCTGCGCGAGGCGATTCATCGCCTGGAAGGCCAGCGCCTGCTGGTGCGCATCCCCCATGTGGGCGCGCGAGTGGTCTCGTTGAGCCATGAAGAACTGATCGAACTCTACGAAATCCGCGAATCCCTGGAAGGCATGGCCTGCCGCCTGGCCGCCGAGCGCATGACCGACGCCGAGATCGAAGAGCTGCGCCAGGTGTTGCACACCCACGAGCGCGATGCGGCCTTCCAGGCCGGTGTCGGCTACTACCAGCAGGAAGGCGACTTCGATTTTCATTACCGGATAATTCAAGGCGCCGGTAATCGCACCCTGACCCAAATGTTGTGCGGCGAGCTGTATCAGTTGGTGCGCATGTACCGCATCCAGTTCTCCGCCACCCCCAATCGTCCACGCCAGGCCTTTGCCGAGCATCACCGCATTCTTGACGCGATTGCCGATCGCGACGGTGAACTGGCCGAGTTGTTGATGCGCCGGCATATCGGTGCCTCCAAACGCAACATTGCCCGTCACTTCCCGGACGGCGCTCCCCAATCACGAGGTGAGTCATGAGTTCCAATAACAACACCACTCCAGGCCAGCGTTTCCGTGACGCGGTTGCCAGCGAGCACCCGTTGCAGGTAGTCGGCGCGATCAACGCCAACCATGCGCTGCTGGCCAAGCGCGCCGGCTTCAAGGCGATCTACCTGTCGGGTGGCGGGGTGGCTGCCGGCTCCCTCGGTGTGCCGGACCTGGGCATCACCGGCCTGGATGACGTGCTGACGGACGTGCGCCGCATCACCGACGTGTGCGACCTGCCGCTGCTGGTGGACGTGGACACCGGTTTCGGCTCCTCCGCGTTCAACGTGGCGCGCACCGTCAAGTCGATGATCAAGTTCGGCGCGGCGGCGATCCATATCGAAGACCAGGTGGGCGCCAAGCGTTGCGGCCATCGCCCGAACAAAGAAATCGTGTCCCAGCAGGAAATGGTCGACCGCATCAAGGCTGCGGTGGATGCGCGTACCGATGACAGCTTCGTGATCATGGCCCGCACCGACGCACTGGCCGTGGAAGGTTTGGAATCCGCCCTGGAACGTGCCGCCGCCTGCATCGAGGCCGGTGCCGACATGGTGTTCCCGGAAGCCATCACTGAGCTTGAGATGTACAAGCTGTTCGCCTCTCGCGTGAAAGCGCCGATCCTGGCCAACATCACCGAATTCGGTGCGACACCTCTCTATACCGTCGATCAACTGAAATCTGCGGATGTTTCCATCGTCCTGTACCCGCTCTCGGCCTTCCGCGCCATGAACAAGGCCGCCGAGAACGTCTACACCGCGATCCGTCGCGACGGCACCCAGCAGAACGTGATCGACACCATGCAAACCCGCATGGAGCTTTATGATCGCATCGACTACCACACCTTCGAGCAGAAGCTCGACGCGCTGTTCGCCGCCAAGAAGTAACGCGAGCGCCTCACTAATAACTACAAGATTGGAGATAACCATGGCCGAAGCAAAAGTACTCAGTGGAGCTGGCCTGCGTGGCCAGGTTGCCGGGCAAACCGCACTGTCCACCGTGGGCCAGGCCGGTGCCGGCTTGACCTATCGCGGCTACGACGTGCGCGAACTCGCCGCCGATGCCCAGTTTGAAGAAGTCGCCTACCTGCTGCTCTACGGCGAACTGCCGACCAAAGCCGAACTGGCCGCCTACACCGCCAAGCTCGGCAAACTGCGCGACCTGCCCCAGGCGCTGAAAGAAGTGCTGGAACGCATCCCCGCCGACGCGCACCCGATGGACGTGATGCGCACCGGTTGCTCGTTCCTGGGCAACATCGAGCCGGAGAAAGACTTCAGCGTGCAGCGCGACGTGACCGACCGCCTGCTGGCCGCGTTCCCGGCGATCATGTGCTACTGGTACCGCTTCAGCCACGACGGCCAGCGCATCAACTGCGTGACCGACGAGCCGAGCATCGGCGGGCACTTCCTGCACCTGCTGCACGACAAGAAGCCCAGCGACTTGCACGTCAAGGTGATGAACGTGTCGCTGATTCTCTACGCCGAGCACGAATTCAACGCCTCGACCTTCACCGCCCGCGTGTGTGCGTCGACCCTGTCGGACTTGTATTCCTGCGTGACTGCCGCCATCGGCTCCTTGCGTGGCCCGCTGCACGGTGGTGCCAACGAAGCGGCGATGGAGATGATCGAGCGTTTCTCTTCCGCCCAGGAAGCGGTGGAAGGCACCCTCGGCATGCTGGCGCGCAAGGACAAGATCATGGGCTTTGGCCACGCGATCTATAAAGACAGCGACCCGCGTAATGAAGTGATCAAGGCCTGGTCGAAAAAACTCGCCGACGAAGTGGGCGACACCGTGTTGTTCCCGGTTTCCGAAGCCATCGACAAGACCATGTGGGAGCAGAAGAAACTGTTCCCCAACGCCGACTTCTACCATGCCTCGGCGTACCACTTCATGGGCATCCCGACCAAGCTGTTCACCCCGATTTTCGTCTGCTCGCGGCTGACAGGATGGGCAGCTCACGTGTTCGAGCAGCGTGCCAACAACCGCATCATCCGTCCGAGCGCCGAGTACATCGGCGTTGAGCAGCGCAAGTTCGTGCCAATCGAACGTCGCTGAGTGGAGAAACCGCTGATCTTGGGGTGAAAACGGATCAAAAAGGTGGGAGCGGGCTTGCTCGCGAAGGCGGTGTGACAGTCGCCATGTGTGTTGAATGACACACCGCCTTCGCGAGCAAGCCCGCTCCCACATTTTGATCGCATTCCACCTTGGATCAGCACCGGTTCTTCCTTTTGCAACTACCGTGACCGAGTCCTGACGATGAACACTGAACACCGCAAACCGCTCCCCGGCAGCCGCCTCGATTTCTTTGACGCCCGCGCGGCAGTCGATGCAATCACCCCCGGCGCCTACGCCACACTGCCGTACACCTCCCGCGTACTCGCGGAAAACCTGGTGCGTCGCTGCGACCCCGCAACCCTCAATGCCTCCTTGAGCCAACTGATCGAACGCAAACGCGACCTCGATTTCCCATGGTTCCCGGCCCGCGTGGTGTGCCACGACATCCTCGGCCAGACCGCCCTGGTGGACCTTGCCGGCCTGCGCGACGCCATCGCCCTGCAAGGCGGTGACCCGGCCCAGGTCAACCCGGTGGTGCCGACCCAACTGATCGTCGACCACTCCCTGGCCGTCGAAGCCGGTGGTTCTGACCCGCAGGCGTTCGAGAAAAATCGCGCCATCGAAGACCGTCGCAACGAAGACCGTTTCCACTTTATCGAGTGGACCAAAAAGGCCTTCAAGAACGTCGACGTGATCCCGCCGGGCAACGGCATCATGCACCAGATCAACCTGGAGAAAATGTCTCCGGTGATCCAGGTACGTGACGGCGTGGCCTTCCCGGATACCTGCGTCGGCACCGACAGCCACACGCCTCACGTTGATGCCTTGGGCGTGATCGCCATCGGCGTTGGCGGCCTTGAAGCAGAGAGCGTGATGCTCGGCCGCGCCTCGTGGATGCGCCTGCCGGAAAGTGTTGGCGTGGAGCTGACGGGCAAGCTGCAACCGGGCATCACCGCCACCGACATGGTGCTGGCGCTGACCGAGTTCCTGCGCAAGCAGAAGGTCGTCGGTGCGTGGCTGGAGTTCTTCGGTGAAGGTGCTTCGGCGCTGACCCTGGGCGACCGTGCCACCATTTCCAACATGGCCCCGGAATACGGCGCCACCGCCGCGATGTTTTACATCGACCAACAGACCATCGCCTACCTGAAGCTCACCGGCCGTGAAGACGAGCAAGTCACCCTGGTGGAGCAGTACGCTCGCCACACCGGCCTGTGGGCGGACGACCTCAAGGGCGCGCAATACGAGCGTGGCCTGAGCTTCGATTTGTCCTCGGTGGTGCGCAACATGGCCGGCCCGAGCAACCCCCACGCCCGCGTCGCCACCAGCGACCTGGCGGCCAAGGGCATCTCCGGCCAGTGGGATGACGTGCCGGGGCAAATGCCCGACGGCGCGGTGATCATCGCCGCCATCACCAGTTGCACCAACACCAGCAACCCGCGCAACGTGATTGCCGCCGGCCTGCTGGCACGCAATGCCAACAAGCTCGGCCTGGCCCGCAAGCCGTGGGTCAAGTCGTCCCTGGCACCGGGTTCGAAAACCGTCGCGATGTACCTCGACGAAGCCGGGCTGACCACCGAGCTGGAGCAGTTGGGTTTCGGCGTGGTGGCGTTCGCCTGCACCACCTGCAACGGCATGTCCGGTGCACTCGACCCGGTGATCCAGCAAGAGATCATCGACCGCGACCTGTACGCCACCGCCGTGCTTTCGGGTAACCGCAACTTCGACGGCCGTATCCACCCGTACGCCAAGCAAGCGTTCCTCGCGTCGCCGCCGCTGGTGGTGGCCTATGCGATTGCCGGCACCATCCGTTTCGACATCGAAAAAGACGTGCTGGGCCTGGACGCCAACGGCAAGGAAATCCGCCTCAAGGACATCTGGCCAAGCGACGAAGAAATCGACGCGGTGGTCAAGGCGTCGGTCAAGCCGGAGCAGTTTCGCCAGGTGTACATCCCGATGTTCGCGATCCACGAAGACATTGGCCCGAAGGTCACGCCGCTGTACGACTGGCGCCCGCAGAGCACCTACATCCGTCGCCCGCCGTACTGGGAAGGTGCCCTGGCCGGTGCACGTCCGCTCAAGGGCATGCGCCCGCTGGCGGTGCTGCCAGACAACATCACCACCGATCACCTGTCGCCGTCCAACGCGATCATGCTCGACAGCGCCGCGGGCGAATACCTGGCGAAAATGGGCCTGCCGGAAGTCGACTTCAACTCTTACGCGACCCATCGTGGCGACCACTTGACCGCGCAGCGCGCCACCTTCGCCAACCCGAAACTGTTCAATGAAATGGTGGTTGAAGACGGTAAGGTCAAGCAGGGTTCGCTGGCGCGCCTGGAGCCGGAAGGCAAGGTCACGCGCATGTGGGAAGCCATCGAAACCTACATGGAGCGCAAGCAGCCGCTGATCATCATTGCCGGCGCCGACTACGGCCAGGGTTCGTCCCGGGACTGGGCGGCCAAGGGCGTACGCCTGGCCGGTGTTGAAGCGATTGCCGCCGAAGGTTTCGAGCGCATCCACCGCACCAACCTGGTGGGCATGGGCGTGCTGCCGCTGGAGTTCCTGCCGGGCACCGACCGCAAGACCCTGAAGATCGACGGCACGGAAACCTACGACGTGATCGGCGAACGCACCCCGCGTGCGCAACTGACGTTGCTGATCAACCGCAAGAACGGCGAGCGTGTCGAGGTGCCGGTGACCTGCCGGCTGGACACGGCTGAAGAAGTGTCGATCTACGAGGCGGGCGGCGTGTTGCAACGTTTTGCCCAGGACTTCCTGGAATCGGCTGTAACTGCCTGATAACTGCGGCCGGGGTCAACGCCCCGGCCCATGAGGACCACCATGGCACACGTACCGCAGATCAAGATTCCCGCCACCTACATGCGTGGCGGCACCAGTAAAGGCGTGTTTTTCAGCCTCAAGGATTTGCCCGAGTCGGCCCAGGTGCCGGGCGCGGCGCGGGATGCGTTGTTGTTGCGGGTGATCGGCAGCCCCGACCCGTATGACAAGCAAATCGACGGCATGGGCGGCGCGACTTCCAGCACCAGCAAAACCGTGATCCTGGCCAAAAGCACCCGCGCCGATCACGACGTGGACTACCTGTTCGGCCAGGTGTCCATCGACAAACCGTTCGTGGACTGGAGTGGCAACTGCGGCAACCTGTCGGCGGCGGTGGGTTCGTTCGCCATCAGCGCCGGCCTGGTAGATGCCGCGCGCATTCCGCACAACGGCGTGGCCGTGGTGCGGGTGTGGCAGGCGAATATCGCCAAGACCATCATCGCTCACGTACCGATCACCGACGGTGCGGTGCAGGAAACCGGCGACTTCGAACTCGACGGCGTGACCTTCCCGGCCGCCGAGGTGCAGCTGGAATTCATGGACCCGGCGGCGGAAGAAGAGGGCGGCGGTGGCTCGATGTTCCCTACCGGCAACCTGGTGGATGACCTGGACGTGCCGGGTGTCGGCACATTCAAGGCGACGCTGATCAACGCCGGGATTCCCACCATCTTCATCAACGCCCAGGACCTGGGTTACACCGGTACCGAGTTGCAGGGCGCGATCAATGGCGACCCCAAGGCCCTGGCGATGTTTGAAACCATCCGCGCCCATGGTGCGCTGCGCATGGGCTTGATCAAACACCTGGACGAAGCGGCCCAGCGTCAGCACACGCCGAAGGTGGCGTTTGTGGCGCGGCCTGCGGACTACGTGGCGTCCAGCGGCAAGGCGATCAGGGCGGGTGATGTCGACCTGCTGGTGCGGGCGCTGTCCATGGGCAAGTTGCACCACGCGATGATGGGCACGGCGGCGGTGGCGATTGGCACGGCGGCGGCGATTTCCGGCACGCTGGTGAATTTGGCGGCGGGCGGCGTGGAGCGTAATGCAGTGCGGTTCGGGCATCCCTCCGGGACGTTGCGCGTAGGCGCCGAGGCCAGCCAGGTCGACGGTGAATGGGTCGTGAAAAAAGCCATCATGAGCCGCAGTGCGCGAGTGTTGATGGAAGGGTTCGTACGCGTCCCCGGCGACGCTTTCTAACCGATCGTTCCCACGCTCTGCGTGGGAATGCATCCCGTGACGCTCTGCGTCACCCTTGCGCCGTACGGGACGCGAAGCGTCCAAGGCGGCATTCCCACGCAGAGCGTGGGAACGAACACCCTGACCCTGAGGATGGACCACACCTAACCCACTTTGGAGTACTGCCATGAGCGCCAACGTCGACCAGAACAACCGCCCCGACTACGACCAAGTCCTGCAGGACATCGCCGACTACGTACTGAGTTTCAGGATCGAATCCCGCGATGCCCTCGACACCGCCCGCAACTGCCTGATGGACACCCTCGGTTGCGGCCTGCTGGCCCTGCGTTTCCCGGAGTGCACCAAGCACCTGGGGCCGATCGTCGAAGGCACGGTGGTGCCGTTCGGCGCACGGGTGCCGGGCACCTCGTTCCGCCTGGACCCGGTCAAGGCCGCATGGGACATCGGCTGCATCGTGCGCTGGCTCGACTACAACGACACCTGGCTTGCCGCCGAATGGGGTCACCCTTCCGATAACCTCGGTGGCATCCTCGCGGTCGCCGACCATCTCTCGCAAAAACGCGTGGCCAACGGCGACGCACCGCTGACCGTGCGGGCAGTGCTTGAGGCGATGATCATGGCCCACGAAATCCAGGGTGTGATTGCCCTGGAAAACTCCTTCAACCGTGTCGGCCTTGACCACGTGCTGCTGGTGAAAGTCGCCTCCACCGCCGTCACCGCCAAGCTGATGGGCGCCAACCGTGAGCAACTGCTGTCGGCCCTGTCCCAGGCGTTTGTCGATGGCCAGGCATTGCGTACTTACCGTCATGCGCCGAACGCCGGTTCGCGCAAGTCGTGGGCGGCGGGGGACGCGTCGAGTCGCGGGGTGCGCCTGGCGGATATCGCCATGCGCGGCGAGATGGGCATTCCCGGTGTGTTGAGCGCGCCGCAGTGGGGCTTCTATGACGTGCTGTTCAGCCACACCAACAAGGACCTGGCGCTCAAGCCCGAAGACAAGCGCGCCTTCAGCCTGTCGCAGCCCTATGGCACGTATGTGATGGAGAACGTACTGTTCAAGATCAGCTTCCCCGCCGAGTTCCACGCACAAACCGCCTGCGAGGCAGCAGTCACCCTGCACCCACAGGTGAAGCACCGCCTGCATGAGATCGACAGGATTGTGATCACCACCCACGAATCGGCGATCCGGATCATCTCCAAGGTCGGGCAGTTGGCCAACGCTGCGGACCGCGATCATTGCCTGCAGTACATGACCGCCGTACCGCTGGCGTTTGGCAACCTGGTGGCCGAGCAATACGAAGATGAATTCCACGCGGCCCATCCGATCATCGATGAGCTGCGCGAAAAGATGGTCATCGTCGAGGAGCCGCGCTACAGCCGCGAATACCTGGAGGCCGACAAGCGCTCCATCGCCAATGCGGTGCAGGTGTTCTTCAAGGATGGTTCCAGCACCGAACAGGTGGCCGTGGAATACCCGATTGGCCACCGTCGCCGTCGGGTGGATGGCATTCCGTTGCTGGAAGACAAGTTCAAGGCCAACCTGGCGACCCGGTTTACCGCGCAGCGCAGTGCCGAGATTTTTGCGCTGTGCAAGGATCAGGCACGGCTTGAGGCCACTGCGGTAAACCGGTTTGTGGACCTGTTCGTCATCTGAAGAACACCACTGGTCAAATGTGGGAGCGGGCTTGCTCGCGAATGCGGTGGATCAGCCATATATGCATTGGCTGACACTCCGCATTCGCGAGCAAGCCCGCTCCCACATTAAACCTACATGCTGCCTTCCACATCATCCAGGCTGAACGTCTCGGTATGGTCGTCATAGGAGAAGATCTCCGCATACCGCCCCCAGGCCACCACGCTTTCCAGGGTTTTCTCCACAAAGGCTTCCGTCATCGAGTCTTCCAGTTCCTGCTCGAAGCGCACCCGTGGCGCCCGGTGGCCGCTGCGCTCAAGCAACACCTGGTGAATGCGCGCGGCCAATGGCACGTGGCGGATCAAGTGTTCGGCGAACAGGGTTTTACGCTCCTGGGTGCCGTAGTCGGCGAACAGTTTGCCGGCATCGGTCAGGGTGATATCGGCACCCTTGAGTTCGGCGAAGCCCAAATGCTCAAGCATCTCCGCCACCGGGAACAGATCGTCGACTTCCAGCAAACGCCGTTCAGCCACGGTCGGCAGGCCGGCGTGGCCGTTGTAGGGCTCGGCGGCCAGGGTTTCGATCAGGCCAGCCATCAGGTTGGTGGAGACTTCCGGCAACAGGCTGCCCATTTTCAGCTCAGGCAAACCTCTGCTCGCGTCGGCGCTGCGGCGGTCGGTCATCAGGGCGTAGATGTCGTCGACCATTTGCCGGAAGGTCGGGTCCAGGCGGTTGCGCGGGTGGGCAAACGGCACCTTGATCTCGGCCACCACCCGGCCAGGGTTGGACGACAGCACCAGGATACGGTCGCACATCAGCACCGCTTCTTCGATGTTGTGGGTCACGATCAGGATCGACTTGATCGGCAGTTGCTTGCCGCTCCACAGATCCAGCAAGTCGGTGCGCAGGGTTTCAGCGGTGAGCACGTCCAGCGCCGAGAACGGTTCGTCCATCAGCAGCAGGGTCGGGTTCACCACCAGCCCGCGGGCGAAACCCACGCGTTGGCGCATGCCGCCGGACAGTTCGCGCGGGTAGGCGTTTTCAAAACCGTCCAGGCCGATCAGGTCGATGGCCGCCAGGGCGCGCCTGCGGGATTCCTTGCGCTCGACCTGCAAGGCTTGCAGGCCGGCCTCGACGTTTTCCAGCACGGTCAGCCACGGGAACAGCGCGAAGGTCTGGAACACCATGGCCACGCCTTCGGCCGGGCCGGTGAGTGGCGCGCCGTTGTAGCGCACTTCGCCCGACGACGGCTGAATCAGCCCGGCGATGATGCGCAGCAAGGTCGACTTGCCCGAGCCGGACCGGCCGAGCATGCCGACAATCTCGCCTTCGTGCAGGCTCAAGTTCACGCCGCTGAGGACTTGCAGCTCGTCTTTACCTTTGCCGAACACCCGGTTCACGTTTTTCAACGAGTAGATTTCCGGAGTGTCGGCGGCATGCTCGGTATAGGTAGTCATCACAGCGAGTCCCATCAATTCAGACGAAGTTTGTTTTCAGCCATGGCGTACATCGGCCGCCACACAGCGCGGTTGAACGCCACCACGAAGATCGACATCACCACCACGCCCAGGGCGATCTTCGGGAAGTCGCCGGCCGCGGTGGTTTGTGCGATGTAGGCGCCCAGCCCGTGGGCGACCACGTTGTCGTGGCCCCAGGACACGTACTCGGACACGATACTGGCGTTCCAGGCACCGCCCGAGGCGGTAATCGCGCCGGTGACGTAGTACGGGAAAATCCCCGGCAGCATCACCTTGCGCCACCACAACCAGCCGCGAATGCGGAAGTTGGCGGCGGCTTCCTTGAAGTCATTCGGGAACGCGCTGGCTCCGGCGATCACGTTGAACAGGATGTACCACTGGGTGCCCAGCACAATCAGCGGGCTCAGCCAGATATCCGGGTTGAGGTTGTAGTGCAGGATCACGATGACGAACACCGGGAACAGCAGGTTCGCCGGGAAGGCCGCAAGGAACTGCGCCAGCGGCTGGATTTTTTCCGCAAGCGCAGGGCGCAAGCCGATCATCACGCCCAGCGGCACCCAGATCAGCGAGGCGATCAGGATCAGGCCGACCACCCGCAACAACGTGATCAGCCCTAGCACGAATACATGGCCGACTTCGGCCAGGGTCACTTCGGTGCCGACGTACTGCACGATGTGGTACAGCGCATAAGCGGCCAGCAGCGCGATGAGTGCGCCCCATACCCAGTCGATCACTTTTGACGCTTTCGGGGTTTCTGCCGGCAGCGCCTTGAGTGCACCGCCCGCCAGGCTGAAGCGCTTGTTGCCAATGCGGCTGATGGCGCGGGTGACAGGCCGCAGGATGCGCTGGACGATGCGCGTGCGCTGGATCAGGTTCAGCAGCCAGGATTGCGGCGCGGCACCCTGGGAGGCGGTGGTTTCCATGCGGAATTTGTCGGCCCAGGCCACCAGCGGGCGGAACAGGAACTGGTCGTACATCAGGATGACCACAATCATCGCCAGGATCACGTAACCCACGGCGTGCAGGTCTTTCTGGGCAATCGCCAGGGCCAGGTATGAGCCCACGCCCGGCAAGGTGATGGTCTTGTCGCCGACGGTAATGGCCTCGGAGGCGACCACGAAAAACCAGCCGCCGGACATGCTCATCATCATGTTCCACACCAGCCCGGGCATGGCGAAGGGCACGTCGAGCTTCCAGAACCGCTGCCAACCGGAAAGTCGCAGGTTGGTCGACACTTCCACCAGGTCATGGGGCAGCATGCGCAGCGACTGGTAGAAGCTGAACGTCATGTTCCAGGCCTGGCTGGTGAAAATCGCAAAGATGGCCGCGAACTCCGCGCCGAGCACACGCCCGGGGAACAGCAGCAGGAAGAACGTCACTGTGAACGAGATGTAACCCAGCACTGGTACTGATTGCAGGATGTCGAGCACGGGCACCAGCAGTTTCTCGGCGCGCCGGCTTTTGGCGGCCAGGGTGCCGTACAACAGGGTGAACACCAGCGCTGCAACCATCGCCGCCAGCATGCGCATCGTGGTGCGCATCGCGTATTCCGGCAGGTTGGCCGGGTCCAGCGAGATCACTTCACTCTGCAAGGTGGCGATAGGCGCCCAGGTTTCCCGCGCAGTGATGGAGAAAAACAGTAAAAAGCCGATCACCAGGGGCAGGGCGACCAAATCCCAGCGGTTGGGTAGCAAGCGCAATGTGGATGCAGGGATGTAGTGACGGAACACTCTTTTCATAGGCAGTCATTCCTGCAGCGTTCAGGTTCAGGGGCGTGATGGGAGTGAGCTTAGCTGCTGCACGAATGACCCACCGAGAAGGGCGGGCGCTGTTTTCGCGAGTCAGGGGCAACGAGGCGTTGCTGGCGGGATTGTACGTTTCTGAATGTTACAAGCGCATAAATTTGCTGTCAGTTTCCTGTACGAACGGCGACTAGGGCGTCGGCGCCCCGGTCGTCGCTCGGCGGTTATTCAAACCGCAGGATCACCCTGCGATTGTGTTTGCTCTTCTTCTCGATTTTTTCGCAGAACACCCGGCCGATTTCCTCGGTATTGGTCACATGGGTGCCGCCGCAGGGCTGGATATCGATCCCGGCGATTTCAATCACCCGTACTGCCCCCTGGATGACCGGTGGCGCCACCGCCTGGGTGCGAGTGATCTGCAGCAGGGTTGAATACTCCGAGGCGGGCATGGACAGGGTTTTCACCCCATGAGCCTGTTCGATCAAGGCATTGAGGTCACGGGTGATGGTCTCTTTGTCGAGGGTCATTTCCGGCAGGTCGAAATCCAGGCGGCCCTTGTCGGCGCCGATGCTGCAACCGGTCACCGGAGCGTCGATGATCGAGCACAGGAGGTGCAGGCAGGTGTGCATTTTCATGTGCTGGTAGCGACGTTCCCAGTCCAGGCTGGCGTCTACCTGCATCCCGGCGGCCAGTTGCTCGGGGCAGTGTTCTACCTGGTGCCAGATGATCGAGCGCAGCACCGGGTCACGCACGGTGCCGGTGATGTCGACGCGGCTGCCGTCGGGCAGGATGAAATGACCGGTGTCCCCCGGTTGGCCGCCGCCGGTGGGGTAGAACAGCGTGTGCTCCAAGGCGATTCCCTGTTCGCTGACGGCAATCACCCGCGCACTGAAGGCATTCTGGTAAGGCGCGCTGTCGAACAGCGCGAGGGTTTCCATGGTGTGCACGGACATGTTCAACCTCCGACGATCAGTGGGCTGGCTTGCAGCAGGCGACGAACCATCGCGCTCAAGCCAGGAGGAGATAGCAGGGTGATTTCAAATTCGGGCCCGGTCACTTTCAGGTTCAGCGGCAGGCGCGGCGGGTAGGCGTTGGTTTCGATGTGCCGCAGGCGGAATTGCAGGTGATGACGTTCCTTGACTGTCGGCTCCAGCAGCAGGCCGGGCAGGGGATGAAAGTCAGCGTCCAATACCGTCACCTTGTGGCTGGCGTTGACTTCGCCCACCACGTGCAGGCGTTCGTCGAGGGCAAACGCGCCGAGGTAATTGCTGTGGTCCGACTCATCGTTTTTCTGCAACTGGATCTGGTTGACCACCTTGACCTTGGTGCCGGCCGGCACGTCCTGGGTGATCACGCAGGACGGGCTGATGAACACGTTGTCGCCGATCAGCACGTAACCGAGCACCCGTGCGCCGGAGCCGACTTCCACGTTGTTGCCCAGCCGCGGGTGGCGCTTGCCGTCCGGGTTGTTGGCGATGCCCCGGGCGCCGAGAGTCACGCCGCAGAGGATGTAGCAGTCGTTGCCGATCTCGCAGGTTTCACCGATGACCGTGCCGTAACCGTGGTCCAGCACAAAGCGCCGGCCGATCCGCGCTGCGGGGTGAATTTCGGCGCCGGACAGGATCTTGCCCTGGTTGCTCAGCTTCAGGGCGATGGCGGAAAACACGCCGTTGTTCTTGTCCGGGAAATTCCACACCAGGTGCGCCAGGCGGTAATACAGCACGGCCTTGAACGAGGCGTAGGACTCCAGGATCAGCTCTCCGCGCCCACGGGACGCCGGGTCGCGCCAGGCATAGGCGATCAGGTCTTCGGCCACCGCCTGGGCCGCCGCCTGGATCAGCGGCGCGAGATGCGCCTCCAGCTGCTTCAACTGCGCAGGCGTAAGCGTGGTGATGAGGTGGGTGAGCAACTCATCGTGCAGTTGTTGCATGTCGATAAAGCCCCCCATGGAGGCACCCCCGCAATAGTTGTTATTCAAAACAGGGCAGATAGCTGTCGGCACTGTCGTAAACCATGGTCAGCACGACGGTGTCGGTGGGCAGCTCCGGCGCCAGCTTGGCGATGGCTACCATGTTGGCGGCCGACGACAGCCCGAGGCTGATGGCGTCGGTGCGCATGATGCGTTTGATCATGTCGAGGCATTCCTGGCGCGACACCTTGAGCATTCCGTCAATGATCGCGACGTTGAGAATGCTCGGGATCAAGCCGATCGACAGGCCCTGGATATGGTGCGGCGCATGGCGGTCGCTGAGCAGGTCGCACTCTTCCGGCTCCACCCCCATCACGCGGATCGCCGGCCAGGTGCTCTTGAGGGTTTCGCCGATGCCGGTGATATGGCCCCCGGTGCCGATGCCGCTGACGAAGTAGTCCACACGCAGCTCGCCGAAGGCGCGGATGATTTCCCGGGCGGTGGTGTCACGGTGGGTCTGCGGGTTGGCGCCGTTGCGCTGCTGGTTGAGCATCACGTAGCTGGGGTTTGCCAGCTGCAGCTCCATGCACTTTTCGCCGTGGGAATTGTTGCCCAGGCGGCTGTCCGACAGCACCACCCTGGCGCCGTACAGGCGCAGCAGTTTCTGCTTCTCGGGGCTGTAGTTGTCGGGGATCACCAGCACCACTTTGTAGCCCAGCACGTTACCGGCCATCACCAGGCCGATGCCGGTGTTGCCACCGCTGGGCTCGATGATGGTCTGGCCTGAGCCACGAATCAGAATGCCCCGGCGCTCGGCGTCGAGGATCATGCCCAGGGCGATGCGTGCCTTGTGGCTTCCGCCGGGGTTGAGGGATTCCAGCTTGGCGTAGACCTCGATGCCGAGGTCTTCGGAAAACTGTTCCAGGCGCACGATGGGCGTTTGGCCAATGGCGTCGAGTATCGAGTTATGCAACATCAAGTAAGAGCCCATGGCCGCTGATCAGTACAAAGGCATGTCGGGTTCGACGTCGCGAACCCAGTGTTTCATGCCACCTTGCAGTACTTTTGTGTTGGCGAATCCGGCGGCCAGCAAGGTGCTGGCGGCTTGCTCCGCGCGGGTCCCGGCGTAGCAGATGAGGTAGTGGGTGTTGTCGCGGCTGAGGTTGGCGAGTTGCCCGTCGAGCTCGGCCAGCGGGATGTGCACCACCCCCGGCAACTTGCACACTTCCAGCTCGCTGGCGTCCCGCACATCCAGCAGTACGTCGGCCTTGCTGTGTTGCTCGAGCAGTTGCTTGAGCACCCGCGGCTTGATGTAGCGCTCTTCAGCCAGCGACGGTTGGCTTGGCAGGGCGTCGGCGCAGACGGCGGGGGCGATGGTTTGGCTGTGGCGCAGTTCCGAGCAGCAAGGGCAGTCGGCGCGGCGCTTGAAGCGGATCTCGCTGAACTTCATCGCCAGCGCATCAAAGCGCATCAGCCGGCCCGAGAGTGGTTCGCCAATGCCGATCAGCAGCTTGATCGCCTCGGTGGCCTGGATCATCCCGACCACCCCGGGTAATACGCCGATGACCCCGCCGGCGCTGCAGTTGGGCGCCAGTTCCGCCGGTGGTGCCTGGGGAAACAGGCAGCGATAGCACGGCCCGCCTTTATAGTTGAGCACGCTGATCTGCCCGTCGAAGCGGTAGATGGCGCCGTACACCAACGGCTTGCCCAACTGCACGCAGGCGTCGTTGACCAGGTAGCGGGTTTCGAAATTGTCGGTGCCGTCGATCACCAGGTCATAGGCGCCCACCAGTTCCAGGGCGTTGTCGGTGTTGAAGGCGGTGTCGTAGGTGTTGATCTGGATGTGGCTGTTGAGGTCCTGCAAGCGCTGCTTGGCGGACTCGACCTTGGGCAGGCCCAGGGTGCTGTTGCCGTGGACGATCTGGCGTTGCAGGTTGCTGCTTTCCACCACGTCGAAATCCACCAGCCCCAGGGTGCCGATGCCGGCTGCCGCCAGGTACAGGCTGATGGGCGAACCGAGGCCGCCGGTGCCGATGATCAGCACGCGGGCTTTCTTCAGGTTCAACTGGCCTTCGCGGCCGACGCCGGGCAGGGTGATGTGGCGCACGTAGCGCTGCACTTCTTCGTTGCTCAGTTGGTCGACGTCCATGCCGCCGGAAGTGGCCAGCAACACTTCGATTTTGGCTTTTTCGGGCAACCGGTCGTTGGCGTCGATCAGTTCCTCTTCGGCGGTGAACAGGAAGTGTTCCTTGAGCTGGTTGTTCTCGTAGAGCAGGTGCGCCCGCAATTGCGGGTGCTCGATGCAGAGGTTTTCAATGACTTCGCGCAATGTCGATCCGGCACCCTCGAGGGTCGATGCTGGCAGCTTGGCCACGCGGACCAGGATGTCGGGGAAAGAGACAGCGTTCATGCACAACTCCGTTTGCAGGTCGTTGAAGGGTTTTTGGGCGAAGTGTTTGCCATCCCAGGCAAACAGCTTGGAACCTTGGGTCTTGCCCTGGCGAACATCCACCACCAGGTAGCTTACGGGGTAGATCGGCTCGCCCATGAAAAGGGCCTTGTCCTGGTCTTCGTCGCTGAAATACGCGCCGACGTCAGGGTGGGAGTGGTAGATCACCACCACCGGGTTATCACCGCGAAACGCCTTGTTCATCATCAGCGTGTCGGCCACCGAAAAGGTGTAGCCGTTGGCGGCGCTGCGTGGATACATCTCGGGGTTCTTGCGGTGCAGCTCGTTCTGGATGTTGCTGCCCAGGTACACGCTGCCATCGGCGAAAACAAAGCCGCAGCATTCCTCGGGGTAGCTGCGGTCGGCGTGGGCGTAAATCTGCTCCAGTGCGCTTGGGCTCAGGACCTTCATCTCAGTTTTTCTTCGCCAGGAGCTTTTCGATGGGCAGCTTGGTGATGGCAAAGCCGGCCAGCAGGATCGCCGAATACATCATCAGGTCCCTGGAAATCTGCACGCCCTCGTACCAGGCCCCGATGATCACCGCGAACACCGGGAAGATGATGAACACGAAGGACAGAATGATCGGGCTCAGGCGCTTGAGCAGCATGAAATACACGATAAAGCCGCCCACCGAGGCCACCAGCCCGAGGTAGAACAGCGCACTCCAGGAACGCAGGGTGATGTCTTCAAAGGTCGGGGTTTCAAACCACAGCCCCGCGACAAACAGCATCAACCCGGCAATGCCGATGGGCAGGGTGTTGTAGGTGATAACGCTGATCGCACTGCCTTGTTTCTTGGTAATCACGTAGCACAAGGCATGCATGATCGCCGCAGCCAGGATCGCCAGCACCCCGAAGAACTCGGCGTGGTCCAGGTGCAGGCCCTGGCTCTTGATGATCATGTACAGGCTGCCGAACCCGATGGCGATACCGATCACCTGGGAAAAGTAGATGCGCTCGCGCAGGAACAGCGCGGAGAAAATCAGGATAAACACCGGCATGCAGCTGAACAGCAGCGCGGTGAGGCCGGACGAGACATGCATCTCGCCGTAGTTGAGCAGGTAATACGGAACGCTGAAGTAGGACAGCGTCACAAACACGAAGAACCAGCGGCTTTCCCGGGGAAACAGGATCGGCTCGCGGCGCACCCAGGCGAAACACAGGAACAGCGGAAACGCGATCAGGAACCGCAGCCCGGCGGAGGTCAGCGGTGGCACGCTTTCCACAGCGATCTTGATGCCCAGCCAGGTAGTGCCCCAGCTGAGACACACGATCAGGAACATCACACTGGTAATCAGCCCGGCCAACCACTGCTTGTGAGTTTTTGTTTTTTCAGCATTTTCGAGAACGGCGGACATTGGCATCGTGACATTGCTTCCATGAGACCGAATTGACCTCTATATTGAGTGCCATGATTCGGTGATTGAACCCGTAAAAGCACACTATTAGGGCGAATGATGGCTGTCAAAACAAATATTGACATGGTGTCAATTATGCGAGAAGGACTCTCCAACGGGCAGGGCGTGAAGTACAAGCGCCTGTCCGATGTCATGGAGCGAGGCATCCTTGAAGGCTTGATTGAACCGGGAAGAAAACTGCCGCCTCATCGGGTGCTTTCCGACAATCTGGGGGTAACCATTGGCACCATCAGCCGCGCCTACGGTGAGCTGGAACGCCTGGGGCTGGTAGTGGCGCGGGTGGGCGACGGCACTTTCGTACGCAAGCGTGGGATGGAGCGCCAGCGGGATGAAGGCTTTCGCAACTTCAGCGACGAGCCGCGGCAATACTTTGATATGAGCCGCAACATGCACATCCCCGGGCAGGAGACCACGTTCCTGGCCCAGAGCTTCCAGACGCTGGCGAACAACGCCAAGTTCCTGCAGGACATCAGTGCCTACACACCGGATGCCGGGCTGCCGCGTTACCGGGCGGCGGGTGCGCAGTGGCTGGTGCAGCGGGATTTCCACCCGATTCCCGAGCAGGTGATTTGCGTGAACGGCGGCCAGCATGGGTTGCTCTGCGCAATGATGGCGCTGTTGCGAGCCGGCGATACGGTGGTGACCGAACAGTTGACCTATCCAGGGTTGATCACCGCCGCGCGCATGCTGGGCATCCGCCTGATCGGCCTGGAAATGGATGAAGAAGGGCTGCTGCCGGGGGCGCTGGATGAAGTCTGCCGCAATCACCGGGTGTCGGCGTTGTACTGCACGCCGACCATCCAGAATCCTACGACGGCGGTGCTATCGGTCGCGCGCCGTGAGGCGCTGGTCAAAGTGTGCCGCGAGCACAATCTGCTGATTCTCGAGGACGAGGCCCACGGTGTGCTGGTGGAAGACCGTCCGCCGCCCCTGAGTCATTTTGCCCCGGAGCGTACGATTCTGATCAGCAGCCTGAGCAAGGCGGTATCGGCAGGCTTGCGCGTTGGGTACGTGCATGCACCGCCGGCGCTGGTCAGCCGGATTTCTGCGGCCTTGCGTTCCACCTGCTGGATGGCCACGCCGGTCACCCTGGAACTGGCGACCCAGTGGATCGAAAACGGCACGGCGGAACACCTGTTGCACCAGCAGATCCAGGAAATCAGCCGCCGCAAGGCACTGGTGGAAGGTTTGTTGATCGGGCTGGAGTACCGCACTCACCTGAACAGCCCGCACTTCTGGATCGAAGTCCCGGAGCCATGGCGCGCGTCGGAAATCGAAGCGGAGTTAAAGCAGAACAATTACCTGATTGCGACAGCCGAAGCGTTCGCGGTGGGGCAGACGGCGGTGCCGCAATTCATTCGGGCGAGCATCTGCAATACGTCGGGGGATGATCAGTTGCTGCTGGATGGGTTCGATGCGCTGGCGACGGCGCTGGGGCAGGGCGGGGGGCGGTTTCACCTGTGAACCCAACAGCTTGTTGTGAACATGACCCCTGTGGCGAGGGAGCTTGCTCCCGCTGGGCTGCGAAGCAGCCCCAAAGCCATTCACTAAATACCAGTCGTCTGGTTTGCGACTGCTGCGCAGTCGAGCGGGAGCAAGCTGCCTCGCCACAGAAGCTCCCTCGCCACACAAGCACCTTGGCCAGAGCGCGGAGTTACTTGAACCGCCGCTCCACCCCTTTCTCCACCAGAATCTTCGCCGAAATCTCTTCCACCGAAAAATGCGTGGAATTGATGTGCGCAATATTTTCCCGGCGGAACAGATTTTCCACCTCCCGCACTTCAAATTCGCACTGCGCATAGCTGGAGTAACGGCTATTGGGCTTGCGCTCGTTGCGAATCGCCGTCAGGCGGTCCGGGTCGATGGTCAGCCCGAACAGCTTGTGCTGGTGCGCGCGCAGGGCGCTCGGCAGCGTCAGGTGCTCCATGTCGTCTTCGGTCAGCGGGTAGTTGGCCGCGCGAATCCCGAACTGCATGGCCATATAAAGGCAGGTCGGCGTCTTGCCGCAGCGGGACACGCCCACCAGGATCAAATCAGCCTTGTCGTAGTAGTGGGTGCGGGCGCCGTCGTCGTTGTCGAGGGCGAAGTTCACCGCCTCGATCCGCTCCATATAGTTGGAGTTATGGCCAATGGAGTGAGATTTTCCGACAGAGTATGACGAATGTTCACTTAACTCTTGTTCCAGCGGCGCCAGGAAGGTAGAGAAGATGTCGATCATGAAACCATTGGAGGTGGCGAGGATCTCACGAATGTCCTGATTGACGATGGTGTCGAAAATGATCGGACGAAATCCGTCTTTTTCGGCCGCCAGATTGATTTGTTGTACCATGGCTCGCGCTTTATCCACGCTATCGATATAGGGTCGCGTGAATTTGCTGAAGGTAATGTTTTCGAACTGCGCCAGCAGGCTTTGACCCAGGGTTTCGGCTGTAATGCCGGTGCCGTCGGAGATAAAGAAAGCAGATCGTTTCATTTGAGCCTTGGGCCTTAAGCTGATGACGAATCTTGGATATGATAGGCGCGATTTTGCCGTCCCGCAGTGGGCCGCATTCTCACTTATTTTCCAGGTCCAGGCCACAAACGCCGGTAACCGCTCCTACTGAGCCGCCGGCGTCCTGAGCTTTTCCAACACAGAAAGTGGAGAGATCACCTTGGTAGAGTACGTAGTTTCCCTCGATAAGCTCGGCGTCCATGATGTAGAGCACGTAGGGGGCAAGAACGCATCCCTGGGCGAGATGATCAGTAATCTTGCGGGTGCCGGTGTATCGGTGCCAGGTGGTTTTGCCACCACTGCCCAGGCTTACCGTGATTTCCTCGAGTTGAGCGGCCTCAACGATCAGATCCATGCCGCCCTCGATGCGCTGGACGTCGATGACGTCAACGCCCTGGCCAAGACTGGCGCCCAGATCCGTCAATGGATCATGGAGGCCGAATTCCCCGAGAAGCTCAACGCCGAGATCCGCACCGCGTTTGCCACGCTGTCGGCCGGTAACCCCGACATGGCTGTCGCCGTGCGCTCCTCGGCCACCGCCGAAGACCTGCCGGACGCCTCCTTTGCCGGCCAGCAGGAAACCTTCCTGAACATCCGCGGCGTGGAAAACGTGATCCGCGCAGCCAAGGAAGTGTTTGCCTCCCTCTTTAACGACCGTGCTATTTCCTACCGCGTACACCAGGGTTTCGACCACAAGCTGGTGGCCCTGTCTGCCGGTGTGCAGCGCATGGTGCGTTCGGAAACCGGCACCGCCGGCGTGATGTTCACCCTGGACACCGAATCGGGCTTCCGCGACGTGGTGTTCATCACCGGCGCCTACGGCCTCGGCGAAACCGTCGTACAAGGCGCGGTGAACCCGGACGAATTCTACGTCCATAAACACACCCTTGAAGCCGGCCGCCCGGCCATCCTGCGCCGCAACCTGGGCAGCAAGGCGATCAAGATGATCTACGGCGACGAGGCCAAGGCCGGTCGCTCGGTGAAAACCGTTGATGTCGACAAGGCCGAACGCGCGCGTTTCTGCCTGACCGACGCCGAAGTCAGCGAACTGGCCAAACAAGCGATGATCATCGAGAAGCACTACAAGTGCCCGATGGACATCGAATGGGCCAAGGACGGCGACGACGGCAAGCTGTACATCGTCCAGGCCCGCCCTGAGACCGTGAAGAGCCGCACCTCGGCCAACGTCATGGAACGCTACCTGTTGAAAGAAACCGGCACCGTGCTGGTGGAGGGCCGTGCCATCGGCCAGCGCATCGGCGCCGGCAAGGTGCGGATCATCAAGGACGTGTCCGAGATGGACAAGGTCCAGCCAGGCGACGTGCTGGTCTCCGACATGACCGACCCGGACTGGGAACCGGTGATGAAGCGCGCCAGCGCCATCGTCACCAACCGTGGCGGGCGTACCTGCCACGCGGCGATCATCGCCCGCGAGCTGGGGATTCCGGCAGTGGTCGGTTGCGGTAACGCCACCCAACTGTTGAAAGACGGCCAGGGCGTGACCGTGTCCTGCGCTGAAGGCGACACCGGCTTCATCTTCGAAGGTGAGCTGGGCTTCGATATCAAGCAAAACTCCATCGACGCCATGCCCGACCTGCCGTTCAAGATCATGATGAACGTCGGCAACCCGGACCGCGCCTTCGATTTCGCGCAATTGCCGAACGCCGGTGTGGGCCTGGCCCGCCTGGAGTTCATCATCAACCGCATGATCGGTGTGCACCCCAAGGCCCTGCTGAACTACGACGGCCTGCCGCCGGACATCAAGGAAAGCGTCGACAAGCGCATCGCCGGCTACAACGACCCGGTGGGCTTCTACGTCGAGAAGCTGGTGGAAGGCATCAGCACCCTGGCAGCGGCGTTCTACCCGAAAAAGGTCATCGTGCGCCTGTCGGACTTCAAGTCCAACGAGTACGCCAACCTGATCGGCGGCAAGCTTTACGAGCCGGAAGAAGAAAACCCGATGCTGGGCTTCCGTGGCGCCTCGCGCTACATCAGCGAAGCCTTCCGCGACTGCTTCGAGCTGGAATGCCGTGCCCTCAAGCGCGTGCGCAACGAGATGGGCCTGACCAACGTCGAAATCATGGTGCCGTTCGTGCGCACCCTGGGTGAAGCGAGCCAGGTGGTGGACCTGCTGGCTGAAAACGGCCTGTCCCGTGGCGAGAACGGCCTGCGCGTCATCATGATGTGCGAGCTGCCATCCAATGCCATCCTGGCTGAAGAATTCCTGGAGTTCTTCGACGGCTTCTCCATCGGTTCCAACGACCTGACCCAGCTGACCCTGGGCCTGGACCGCGACTCCGGGATCATCGCCCACCTGTTCGACGAGCGTAACCCTGCGGTCAAGAAGCTGCTGGCCAACGCCATCCAGGCGTGCAACAAGGCCGGCAAGTACATCGGGATCTGTGGCCAAGGCCCTTCCGATCACCCGGACCTGGCCAAGTGGCTGATGGAGCAGGGCATCGAAAGCGTCTCGCTGAACCCCGATTCCGTACTGGAAACCTGGTTCTTCCTGGCTGAAGGTCAAGCCCAGGCGTAATACGCAACACCCAAAAGTGCCGGTCAACCTTGCGGTTGGCCGGCATTTCTCATTCTGTACAGGGCGGAACTCCTTCCGGACGCCGCCCTTTTTTGTGCAAGAGCATTATGCAAAGCAGCAGCAACCTGTTTCCCGTCGCCTTGATCAGCGCTGAGCGTCGTGGCGACCTGAGTGAAGATGTGTATCGGCTGAAACCCGGCAACAGCCCTGACGGTACCGTCGAGCTGGCCGTGACCCGCCTGGGCCTGGCTGACGTCCCGGAAAACCGGGGCGTGCCGGTGGTTTTGTTGCATGGCAGTTTTTCCAACCGCCGCTTCTGGTACTCGCCCAAGGGGATCGGCCTGGGCGCCTACCTGGCGCGCGAAGGGTTTGACGTCTGGATCCCGGAAATGCGCGGTCACGGGCTGTCCCGGCGCAATCAGGACTACGCCAGGAATCGTGTCGCCGACTATGCTCGCTACGACTTGCCGGCCATTGCCGCCTTCGTGCGTGAGCAAAGCGGGCAGATTCCCCACTGGATCGGGCATTCCCTGGGTGGCACAACCCTGGCTGCGGCCTTGGGTGGGCAGCACCTTGGCGCGCCGGCAGTGGCCTCGGTGGCGCTGTTTGGCTGCCAAGTCAGTCGCACGCATTGGCCGTTGAAGTTGCCACCGGTGGAGTGGACCGGTCGCCTGCTCTTGAAACGTTTCGGCCAATTGTCCGGCGCTCGGTGGAAACGCGGCCCGGAGGACGAGCCGGCGGGTGTATTGATTGAAGCCATGCGCTGGAATGGGCTGTTCGGCCGCTTTGGCGAAGGTAAGCAGGATTGGTGGAAAGGCCTGGCCGAGGTTGACGTGCCGCTGTTGGCGGTGAGCGCCGCCGGCGATCACCAGGACCCGGACTGGGCCTGTCGCAAGCTCTTTGAGCAGGTCGGCTCCGGGCATCGCCAATACCTGTGCCTGGGGCGCCAGCAAGGGTTCAGCGGGGATTTCGGGCATGTCGAGATGCTCGTCAGCAAGGCCGCCCAGGCTGAAGTGTGGCCGCTGGTGACGCGCTGGTTGAAAAATCCGCTTACACCTTTGCTGGGGGCGCAGGCGCAGGAACTGGCAGCGGTTTGAGCGCGAGGCTCTATCAGGGGCGTTTCGCTTGTTTGCCGTAGAGGCTAAGATATGACGCGTTGGGTGGTTCTGGTCATATTCAGTCGCGCAGTGGGTCTTGCGTTGCTATCCGATGGGCCTGACTATTCGGCCCGGATTAAAGAACCTTCACGGCAAAGCGTTTCCAGATGTAAGTAAACAGTGGGATGTTTGACACCTTCTTTCACCTACAGGAGTTTCTCGATGAACCATTACCTTACCCCCGACCTGTGTGACGCCTATCCGGAGCTGGTGCAGGTGGTTGAGCCGATGTTCAGCAATTTCGGCGGCCGGGACTCCTTTGGTGGCGAGATCGTGACCATCAAGTGCTTTGAAGACAATTCCCTGGTCAAGGAACAAGCCGAGCTCAATGGGGCCGGCAAGGTGCTGGTGGTCGATGGTGGGGGTTCCCTGCGCCGCGCGTTGCTGGGCGACATGATCGCCGAGAAAGCCGCGAAAAACGGCTGGGAAGGGCTGGTGATCTACGGCTGCATCCGCGATGTCGACGTAATCGCCCAGACCGACCTGGGCGTGCAGGCCCTGGCCAGCCACCCGATGAAGACTGATAAGCGCGGTATTGGCGATTTGAACGTGGCGGTGACATTCGCCGGCGTGACCTTCCGCCCGGGCGAGTACGTGTACGCCGACAATAACGGTGTGATCGTCTCCCCCAGCCCGCTGAAGATGCCTGAATAAACAGCAGTAGCCGACAGGGGTGAGGATGTTCGAGGAAGAAAACGCGCAGTGGGGGCTGGTGCATGCCCTGGTGCTGGACGGTAAAGGTGGTGCGCGTTCGATTGCCCGGACAGAGCTTGATGAGCTGCAACTGCAGCCTCAGGAAAGCCTGTGGCTGCATTGGGACCGTAGCCATCCCCAGACCCAGACCTGGTTGCGCAAATCCAGCGGCCTCAGCGAATTCGCCTGTGACCTGCTGCTGGAGGAGAACACTCGCCCACGCCTGTTGCCGCTGCCGGATGCCGAACTGCTGCTGTTTTTGCGCGGGGTCAACCTCAATCCCGGCGCCGAACCGGAAGACATGGTCTCGGTGCGGATCTTTGCCTCGGCAGCGCGGGTGATTTCCCTGCGTTTGCGCCCATTGCGCGCCACCGACGAGTTGCTGGTGCAACTGGCAGACGGCAAGGGGCCGAAGACTTCCTCGGAACTGGTCCTGTATATGGCGCAGTACCTGACCAACAAGGTTCAGGATCTGGTCAGCGACTTGTCCGAAATCGTCGATATCGAAGAAGAAAAACTGGATGCCGACGAACGGTATACTCCGGAGCACGGCAGCGTTTTGCAGATCCGTCGGCGCGCCGCCGGGCTTAAACGTTTCCTGTCGCCGCAGCGGGATATTTTCGCGCAGTTGACCCGGATCAAATTGCCCTGGTTCTGTGACGACGATGCTGACTACTGGAACGAATTGAACAACAGCCTGACCCGCTACCTGGAAGAGCTTGAGCTGGCCCGGGAGCGCGTGGGGCTTGTGCTGGAGACCGAAGACCGGCGTTTGAGCCTGCGCATGAACCGCACCATGTACCGCTTCGGGATCATCACCGGGATCTTCCTGCCGATGAGTTTCCTGACCGGTTTGCTGGGCATCAATGTAGGCGGAATTCCGTTCTCCTCCAGCCCTTACGGGTTCCTGATTGCCTGCCTGATGATGGTCACGGTGGCGGTCGGGCAATGGTGGTTGTTTCGACGGTTACGTTGGGTTTGAGCTGAATGTGACCTGAACGTGGAAAGAGGTCATGTGACCCGAAGAATTTTACCCTCGTCTTTTAAATCACTTGCGAGAGGTTTTTTATGCACGATCCGTTCGAACAGTCTTTGCGTGACATGCTCAATGCCTCGCCGTCCAACCGGGACGACGATGCTTGCCTGGGTCGCGTCTTGAAAACCGCCAACCGCCAGGTCGGGGCGGGGGATCTGTTCGGTCTGCTTGGCCGCTGGTTGCCGGCGTTGATGATGGCCTTGAACAATGGTTCGGCCCATGTCTCACCGGTTTCCCGTCGTAAACCTCTTGCTCGCACTGCTGATAAGGCTGAATGAATATGGAACTCGATCTCTGGACCCAGAGTCTGGTAACTGCAATGACTGCGTTGTGGACCAAGGTGGCGAATTTCATTCCCAACCTGTTTGGTGCACTGGTGGTGGTACTGCTGGGTTTTGTCGTGGCCAAGCTGCTTGACACCCTGCTTTCCAAGTTGCTGGCTAAGCTGGGTCTTGATCGATTGATGGGTGGCACCGGCCTGACCAAGATTTTGGGGCGTGCCGGGTTGCAAGTGCCGATCTCGACCCTGATCGGCAAGATCGTTTATTGGTTTGTTTTGCTGATTTTTCTGGTTTCTGCGGCTGAATCCCTTGGACTTGAGCGAGTTTCAGCTACGCTCGACATGCTGGCGCTGTATTTGCCGAAAGTATTCGGTGGCGCGCTGGTGTTGCTGGTAGGGGTTTTGCTGGCGCAACTGGCCAATGGCCTGGTGCGTGGGGCGGCTGAAGGCGTGGGTCTGGATTATGCCAGCGGCCTGGGGCGAATTGCCCAGGGTCTGGTGATTATCATCAGTATTTCGGTCGCGATCAGCCAGCTGGAGGTCAAGACCGACCTGCTGAACCATGTGATTGTGATTGTTTTGATTACCGTTGGTCTGGCCGTTGCGCTGGCCATGGGACTGGGAAGCCGGGAAATTGCCGGGCAGATTCTTGCGGGAATCTATGTGCGTGAGCTATATCAGGTTGGGCAACAAGTGCGTGTGGGCGAGGTCGAAGGGCAGATCGAGGAGATCGGCACGGTCAAGACGACAGTGCTGACGGACGATGGCGAACTGGTTTCGCTTTCGAACCGGATCCTGCTGGAACAGCATGTGACTAGCCGCTAACCCGGCGAATCCTGCTAATGTACGCCGCCGCAAACCTGGGTATCCAGGCCATGGCGGACATTGACCTGACTGTCGGCACGACTTGTTTTGAATAAAGCCCAAACGCTGTCCACGCGCTATGACCCCCGTGAGCTCTCTGATGAGGAGTTGGTCGCGCGCGCACACACGGAGCTGTTTCACGTAACACGCGCGTACGAAGAATTGATGCGCAGGTATCAACGCACTCTGTTCAACGTTTGTTCAAGGTATTTAGGGAACGATAGAGATGCGGATGATGTCTGTCAGGAAGTGATGCTCAAGGTGCTATACGGCCTGAAGAACTTCGAGGGAAAATCGAAGTTCAAGACATGGCTCTATAGCATCACGTACAACGAGTGCATCACGCAGTATCGGAAGGAACGGCGAAAGCGTCGCTTGATGGATGCTTTGAGTCTGGACCCCCTTGAGGAAGCGTCTGAGGAAAAGGCGCCTACCCCGGAAGAAAAGGGCGGACTCGATCGCTGGTTGGTGCATGTGAATCCGATTGACCGGGAAATTCTGGTGCTACGATTTGTCGCAGAGCTGGAGTTTCAGGAGATCGCTGACATCATGCATATGGGTTTGAGTGCTACAAAAATGCGTTACAAACGCGCTCTTGATAAATTACGTGAGAAATTTGCGGGCAGCACTGAAACTTAGTGCGTGGCAAATATCTCTTACGTGTAGGCAAGTTCTGTTAGACTTGTCGCCGAGTTGTCCCCCGGTATGTGGGACTGCTTTACAATCACCAGATGGGGATTTAACGGATGAAACTGAAAAACACCTTGGGCTTGGCCATTGGTACTCTTATTGCTGCCACTTCTGTCGGCGCTCTGGCACAAGGCCAAGGCGCAGTTGAAGGCCAGCTGTTTTACAAAAAGCAGTTCAACGATAGCGTCAAACATATCGAAGACGGCTTCAATCCTGGCGCCAGCATCGGTTACTTCCTGACCGACGACGTGTCGATCAACCTGAACTACGACACTACCAACCACACCCGTTCGAACGACGGTACTGGCAACCAGAAGATCAAAGGTGATACCGGCAGCGTTACTGCCCAGTACCACTTCGGTCAAGCTGGCGTCGACTCCCTGCGTCCATACGTAGAGGGCGGTTTCGGCCACCAGAGCCGTACCAACGTTGAAGCTGATGGTCACAAAGGTCGCGATCAATCGACCCTGGCTATCGCTGGCGCTGGTGTGAAGTACTACTTCACCGACAACCTGTTCGCACGTGCTGGTGTTGAAGCTGACTACGCTATCGACAACGGCAAGTGGGACTACTCCGCACTGGTTGGCCTGGGCGTAAACTTCGGCGGCAACGCTGGCAAAACTGCTCCAGCTCCTACCCCAGCACCAGCTCCAGAGCCAACCCCAGAGCCAGAAGCTCCGGTTGCTCAGGTTGTTCGTGTTGAGCTGGACGTGAAGTTCGACTTCGACAAGTCGGTTGTTAAGCCTAACAGCTACGGCGACGTGAAAAACCTCGCTGACTTCATGAAACAGTACCCACAAACCACCACCGTTGTTGAAGGTCACACTGACTCCGTCGGTCCTGACGCTTACAACCAGAAGCTGTCCCAGCGTCGTGCTGACGCTGTTAAGCAAGTCCTGGTCAAAGACGGTATTGCTCCTAACCGTGTAAGCTCGGTTGGTTATGGCAAATCCCGCCCAGTTGCTGACAACGCAACTGAAGCTGGCCGTGCTATCAACCGTCGCGTAGAAGCCTCGGTAGAAGCACAAGCAGCTCAGTAATTACTGAGTTGTAGAAAAAAGCCCGGCTTAGGCCGGGCTTTTTTTCGCCTGTAATTTGCCTCAGGCCGTGGCGCTGGCCAGGGCCGCAAGCGCCTGCGTCGCTTGCGCAACCCGGCCAATCACCAGGATAGCCGGGCTCTTGAGCGCGAATTCGTGCGCATCATCCTGCATCCGGGCGAGGCTGCTGCGGCATTCGCGCTGTTGTGGCAGTGAAGCGTTTTCAATCATCGCCACCGGCATGTCATCGCTCATGCCACCTTCCAGCAATTGCCGGCGGATTTCCCCCAGTTTCGCCACCCCCATATAGATCACCAGCGTCGTGCCGCCCTCGGCCAGGGCCCGCCAATTGAGGCTGCTGTCGTCCTGGGTATGGGCCGTGACCAACGTGACGCCACGGCTGACACCGCGCAACGTCAGCGAGATATCGCAGTTCGTTGCCCCGGCCAGCCCTGCCGTAATGCCGTTGACCAACTCCACTTCCACCCCTTGCTGCCTGAGCCACGCCGCCTCTTCGCCGCCGCGACCAAAAATGCACGGGTCGCCGCCCTTGAGCCGCACCACGCATTTACCCTGCCGGGCATAACGCAACATCAGGCGATGGATAAACGCCTGTGGGGTGGAACGGCAGCCACCGCGTTTGCCCACGGTGATCAGCCGTGCAGCGGGGCAATGCTCCAGCAGCGCCGGGTTGACCAGATCATCGATCAGCACCACATCGGCTTCCCGCAGGGCTCTCACCGCCTTGAGTGTCAGCAGTTCCGGATCGCCGGGGCCTGCGCCCACCAGCCAGACTTTTGCGCTCATATGCTTGCCTCACACTCTGATCGCGATTGGCTGCTTGCCACTCGCCAATAACCGTTTGATTTCCGGCACACAGGAGCCGCATTGCGTGCCGCAACCCAGTTCCTGCTTCAGCCCGTTCAGGTCCAGGCCCCGGGCAATGCCGGCGCAGACCGCGCTTTCGCTGACGTTCTTGCAGTTGCACAGCGTCTTGTTGCTGCTTGAGCCGCCCCCCGGTGGCGCACTCAATGGCGCCAACAACCAGCGGCGTAACTGCTCATCGGTGCGACCTTCCAGCCACAGGCTTTGCAGCCAGTGGCGAGCCAGGGTTTCGCCAGCCAGGCGGATCGCGGTGATACGGCCTTTTTCAATCTTTACCCGCTTGCCAATGGAGCGCCGCGGGTCGTCGTACGCCATCACGGGGCCGTCGTTGAGGCCCAGCAGTTGGTCGATCTGCTTGAGCAGTTCAAGGGCGGGCGCCTCGTGATGCGCCGCACGAATCAGCAGGGCAGGCCGCTCGCGTCCGGTCAGGCTCAGGCTGACGTAGGCAAAGCCGTCACACAGCGGTCGCAACGCTTCGAAGTGTTGCTGCACATCGCCTTCAATCAGCGCAAACAAGTGCCAGGGCAGCCGCACCGCCTCCAGGCGCACGCCGCTGTGCTTGAGTTCCGGCTGTTTGGACAGCGGGTCGAATGCCGGCTGGGTCAGCGCATTTACGCCGCCTTTAAGAAAACGGTCGCCCCAGTGCATCGGCAGGAAAGCCTGGCCGGGACGCACGCTGTCATCGCTGCCGACGGCCACAATCACGCTGCCGCGCCGGCTTTTCAGGCTGACCAGATCCCCTTCCTTCAAGCGATGGCGACGCAGTTCGTCCGGGTGCAGGCTGAGCACTGCTTCACTGACATGGCCGAACAGCTGCGCAGCGGTGCCGGTGCGGCTCATGCCATGCCATTGGTCCCGCAGGCGGCCGGTGATCAGGGTGAGTGGGAAGCGCGCGTCACGCTGCTCCTTGGCGGCGCGATAAGGGTCGGCGACAAAGTGCGCGCGGCCAGTCTCCGTAGGGAAAAATCCGTCGGTGTACAGCCTTGGTGTTCCGCCCACCGCATCGGCCGGGAATGGCCATTGCTGCGGGCCTATCCGGTCCAGCAGCGCGTGGCTGATACCCGACAGGTCCAGGTCCCGCCCACGGGTCAGCAGCTTGTATTCATCAAAGATCTGTGCCGGTTGCTCAAAGGCAAAAAGCCCCGGTTTTCCGGGACAAAGACGCTGCTCCAGGCGTTGGGCAAAATCCACGGTGATTGCCCAGTCCGGCCGCGCTTCCCCAGGTGGGGCGATGGCTCGGCGAACGTGGGAAATGCGCCGCTCAGAGTTGGTCACTGTGCCTTCCTTCTCGCCCCAGCTCGCGGCTGGCAGCAACAGGTCGGCGTAACGCGCCGTCTCGGTTGTACGAAAGGCTTCCTGTAGCACCACGAACGGACACGCTTCCAGGGCCTGGCGCACGGTGTTCTGGTCGGGCAGGGATTGGGCGGGGTTGGTGCACGCGATCCACAAGGCCTTGATCTTGCCGGCCTGCATCTGTTCAAACAATTCGATGGCGGTCAGCCCGGTGCTGGCCGGCAGTTGGTCGACCCCCCAATACGCGGCTACTTCTGCCCGATGTTCGGGGTTGGCAGCCTCACGATGGCCAGGCAGTAAATTCGACAAACTGCCGGTTTCCCGCCCACCCATGGCATTCGGCTGACCCGTCAGGGAGAAAGGTCCGCAGCCAGGGCGGCCGATGGTGCCGGTCGCCAAATGCAGGTTAATCAAGGCGCTGTTCTTCGCGCTGCCGGCGGTGGACTGATTGAGCCCCATGCACCACAACGACAGAAAACTCGCCGAGGTGCCGACCCATTCCGCACACAGGTGCAGTTGCTCGACACTGATCCCGCACAACTGCGTGACCATTTGCGGTGTGTAGTCGTGAACCAGGCGTTTGAGTTCGACCAGGCCGTCGGTATGGGCCTGGATAAAGTCGCGGTCGATCCAGTCTTCCCACAACAGCAAGTGCAGGATCCCATGGAACAATGCGACATCCGTACCCGGCAGAATCGCCAGATGCAGGTCCGCCAAGTCGCAGGTGTCGGTGCGCCGGGGATCAATTACCAGCACTTTCATCTGTGGCCGGCGGGCCTTGGCTTCCTCCAGGCGTCGGAACAACACCGGATGCGCGTAGGCCATGTTACTGCCGACGATCATCACGCAGTCGCTCGACTCCAGGTCCTCGTAGCTGCACGGTGGCGCGTCGGCCCCCAGGCTGCGCTTGTAGCCGACCACCGCCGAAGACATGCACAGCCGCGAGTTGCTGTCGATGTTGTTGGTGCCCACCAGCGCCCGCGCCAGTTTGTTGAAGCTGTAGTAATCCTCGGTCAGCAACTGCCCGGAAATATAGAACGCGACGCTGTCCGGCCCGTGTTCAGCGATGGTTTCGACAAACACGTTCGCCGCGTGCTCCAGGGCGGTATCCCAGTCGGTGCGGCTGCGGGCCAGGCCTTTGCCCAGCCGCAGTTCCGGGTACAACGCGCGGGCCGTGAGGTCTCCGGTGAGGTGCAGGCTGGAGCCCTTGCTGCACAATTTTCCGAAGTTGGCCGGATGACTCGGATCGCCACTGACGCCGAGGATCTGCGAGCCATCATGCTCGATCAGTACGCCGCAACCGACCCCGCAGTAGCAGCAGGTGGACGCGGTGGTCTGGCGGTTCATCAACCGGCGTCCCGCAGCGCCAACATCACCCGGCCGTTTTCCACACGGGCCGGGTGGTGATGGGCGCAGCCGACGTCCGGTGCCTGGGCCTCCCCGGACTCCAGGTCGATCTGCCAGTTGTGCAGCGGGCAGGCCACGCGCTTGCCGTAGATCAAGCCTTGGGACAGCGGGCCACCCTTGTGCGGGCAGCGGTCGTCGAGGGCGAAAACCTCGTCGTCACTGGTACGAAAAATCGCGATGTCGCCTTTTGGCCCGCTGATGATGCGCGAGCCCAGGGCGTTGATTTCTTCGAGGGCGCATATATCCAGCCAGTTCATGCCGGCACCTCCAGCAGTTTGACGGGGATGGTGTCGAATTCCTTTTTCAGCAGCGGCTGTTCCAGGCGTTCTTTCCACGGGTCCTGCTCGAACGACAGGGAGAATTGCAGGCGTTCATTCAACGCCTGGCGCCGCGCCGGGTCTTCCAGTACAGCCTTCTTGATGTGCTCCATGCCGACCCGTTGCAGGTAGTGCACGGTGCGCTCCAGGTAGAAGGCTTCTTCCCGGTAGAGCTGTAGGAAAGCGCCGTTGTATTCGCGCACTTCTTCGGCGGTTTTCAGCTTGACGAAGAACTCGGCGACCTCGGTCTTGATCCCGCCGTTACCGCCGATGTACATCTCCCAGCCGGAATCGACGCCGATGATTCCCACGTCCTTGATCCCCGCTTCCGAGCAGTTGCGCGGGCAGCCGGACACTGCCAGCTTGACCTTGTGGGGCGACCACATATTGAACAGGTCATGTTCCAGCTCAATCCCCAGTTGCGTCGAGTTCTGCGTACCAAAGCGGCAGAACTCGCTGCCGACGCAGGTCTTCACGGTGCGGATGGATTTGCCGTAGGCATGGCCGGATGGCATATCGAGGTCTTTCCACACGCCGGGCAAGTCCTGCTTCTTGATGCCCAGCAAATCGATGCGCTGCCCGCCGGTAACCTTGACCATCGGCACGTTGTACTTGTCGGCCACATCAGCGATGCGCCGCAGTTCCGACGGATTGGTCACACCACCCCACATCCTTGGGACTACCGAGTAGGTGCCGTCTTTCTGAATATTGGCGTGGGCGCGTTCGTTGATCAGGCGCGATTGCGGATCGTCTTTTGCCTCGCCGGGCCAAGTGGAGATCAGGTAGTAGTTGAGTGCCGGGCGGCAGGTGGCACAGCCGTTCGGGGTGCGCCAGTTCAGGTAGCTCATGGTGCCGGCGATGGTCAGCAGGTGCTGGTCGCGGATGGCCTGGCGGATTTGCCCGTGGTTGAGGTCGCTGCAGCCGCAGATGGCTTTTTCGCTTTTCGGTTTGACGTCCGCCGCGCCGCCCACGGTGTTGATCAGGATCTGTTCCACCAGCCCGGCGCAGGAACCGCAGGAACTGGCAGCCTTGGTGTGCTTCTTCACGTCGTCGACGCTGAACAGACCGTGTTCCTGAATCGCCTTGACGATGGTGCCCTTGCACACGCCGTTGCAGCCGCAGACTTCGGCGGTGTCGGCCATGCTCATGGCTTTGTCCTGGCCTTGGTGGCCTACATCGCCCAAAGCATTTTCACCGAACATCAGGTGATCGCGGATCTCGCCAATGGCATGGTTCTCACGGATCTGCCGGAAATACCAGCCGCCGTCAGCCGTATCGCCGTACAGGCAGGCGCCGACGAGGATGTCGTCCTTGATCACCAGCTTCTTGTACACACCGCCAATCGGGTCGGAAAGCGTGATGGTCTCCGTGCCTTCGCCGCCCATGAAGTCCCCGGCGGAGAACAGGTCGATGCCGGTGACTTTCAATTTGGTCGAAGTCACCGAGCCTTGATAGCGCGCGAAACCCAGTTGGGCGAGGTGGTTGGCGCAGACCTTGGCCTGCTCGAACAGCGGTGCCACCAGGCCGTAGGCGATCCCGCGATGGCTGGCGCATTCGCCGATGGCATAGATGCGCGGGTCGTAGGTTTGCAGGGTGTCGTTGACCAGAATCCCACGGTTGCACGGGATGCCGGATTTTTCCGCGAGTTCGGTGTTGGGGCGGATGCCCGCAGCCATCACCACCAGGTCGGCGGGGATCACATCGCCATTCTTGAATTGCACCGAGCCGACGCGGCCGTTGCCGGCGTCATGCAGCGCCTCGGTCTGCTCCTTCAAGCGAAACACCAGGCCACGGCTTTCCAGTTCGGTTTGCAGCAACTGGCCGCTGGTCTTGTCCAATTGCCGTTCCAGCAGCCACTCGCCGATATGCACCACGGTCACGTGCATGCCACGCAGCATCAGGCCGTTGGCGGCCTCCAGGCCCAGCAGGCCGCCGCCGATGACGACCGCGTGCTTGTGGGTCTTGGCGGTGTCGATCATGGCCTGGGTGTCGGCGATGTCGCGGTAGCCGATCACACCCTGCAACGTATTGCCCGGGATCGGCAGGATAAAAGGCGTGGAGCCGGTGGCGATCAGCAGGCGATCGTACTCGGCCTCGCTGCCGTCTTCGGCGATGACTTTGCGTTTGACCCGGTCGATCTGCACCACTTTGCGGTTAAGCAACAGCTTGATGTTGTTATCGAGGTACCAGCTCAAGTCATTGAGCACGATCTCTTCGAAGGTCTGCTCACCGGCCAGCACCGGCGACAGCAAAATGCGGTTGTAATTGGTGTGGGGCTCGGCGCCGAAAACGGTGATGTCGTACAGGTCGCTGCTCAGCTTGAGCAATTCTTCAAGGGTGCGAACCCCGGCCATGCCGTTGCCGATCATCACCAGTTTGAGTTTCTTCATGTCGTTCTCCGCAGTGGCTCGACAAATCGTGCGCAACAAAAAAAGGCGTCCCCGCTACGTAAGTAGCGAGGACGCCTTTGTCCTGGTCCCGTTCTCTCGGGAAGCCCGACCTTCGACGTTGAAGGTGCGGCTATATGTGTGTTGATGGGAAAGCTAATGCAGCGGTTGTGCCAAGTAGGATTTTGGCCGGTTTTGTTAAGTGGCGCGGCGATGTATCGAGAAATTTCGCCTCTTAGTGGTGCAACAGCCAGTACAACAGCACCAGATTGATCAGCAACGACAGCACGGCCAACGTTTGCCAGACCTTCAGCGGTTCGCGCTCCAGCAGCGGTTTTGGTCGCGTGCTCAACTCGCGGCGATCCGCCTGCTCCAGTACCAGCAACCATTCCTCGGCAGTTTCATAACGTTGCTCGGGTTGCGCGGCGACTGCGCGCTCCAGGCTCTGTTGCAGCCAGTCGGGCAGGTCGGGGCGGTAACGGCTGGCGCCGACAAGCGTAGTGAACCTGGGACGCTGGAAAGCTTCGATTTCGCCATAGGGGTAATGCCCGGTGAGCAGGTAATACAAGGTCACACCGACGCTATACAAGTCCTGTTGCGGGGTAGGGCGTTCGCCGTTGAAGGCTTCCGGGGCGATAAAGCTTGGCGTGCCAGGCAACAGGTGCGCGCGATCCTCCGAGAGCCCGGGGCAGTAGGCCAGGCCGAAGTCCAGCACACGCAATTCGCCATCCTCGCCCAGCAGCAGGTTTTCCGGCTTGATGTCGCGGTGCAGGATCTGCCGGCGGTGCAGCAGCCCGACGGCACGCAACAGGCGCTCGGCCAGGGTTTGCCACTGCGCCAGGGGCAATGGGCCCTGGTGCTTGAACAGTTCGGCCAGGGTTTGGCCGGAGTATTCACGCATCACGTAGTACAAATGCTGACGGCCACTGGCTGGATGGACTTCAGGAAACGCGCGGCCGGCGACCCGGCGCAGGAACCATTCCTCTGACAGCAATGCCTGGGCGGCGAACACGTCATCGTCGTGGCTGAGCGGCAAGGTCTTCAGCAGCCACGCCTGTTGATGGGCATCGCGCACCCGATAGAGCAAGGATTGGCGGCTTTGCCCCAACAGCGACTCTACGTGCCAGCCTTCGAAGCGCTGGCCGGGTTTCAGAGGGGGCGGCAGTGGCCATTGCTGCAACTGCACCAGCGCATCGCCGAGGGTGGCGGCGCCAAGCTGGTCGACGCGGACCAGCAGGGCGCTGGCGTTGTCCTGGCTACCGGCCAGGTGCGCGGCGCTGACCAGGGTGTTTACCGCGAGGTCCAGGTCCGACTGTTCCCGCAGGATTGCGCTGATGTTGTTGTCATCCAGGGTCGCCCACACGCCGTCGCTGAGCAGCAGGAAACACTCGCCTGCCTGCAACTCGCCGTCGAGGAAATCCAGCACCAGATGCTGATCCAGGCCCATGGCGCGCTTGAGCACATGCTGCATGCCCGGTTGCTCCCACACATGCTCCTGGCTCAGGCGCTGCAACTGGCCATCGAGCCAGCGATACACCCGGCAATCACCCACATGGGCCAGGGTGAAACGCTGGCCGCGAAACACCAGGGCGCTGAGGGTGGTCAGCAACGGCTGGCCGCCGCCGTTGGCTTGCAGCCAGCGATTCTGGGCCACCAGCAAGCGTTCCAGGGCCTGGGCCACGCCCCAGGTTTGCGGCGTGGCGTAATAGTCCAGGGCCAGCGCTTGCAAGGTCGAGCGTGCAGCCAGTCCGCCATCGGCGCATTGGCTGACGCCATCGGCGATGGCACACAGGTAGCCTTTGCTGGCGGCCAGCTCCGGGGCGGGGGTGACCAGGCGCAAGGCGTCCTGGTTTTCCTGCCGTGGGCCGGTGGCGCTGGCTTGGGCGAAGCTCAGTTGCAGGCTCATCAGACCCGTGCAGCCGTCACCGCAGCCGAGCCCCAGGTGGTTCTCCAGCGACGCTTGACGCCGTACAGGCCGAACCAGGCCAGCACGCCCAGGCTGGCGAACAGCCACAGCGCCAACTGATAGCTGCCGGTGCTTTGCTTGATCGCGCCCATGCCCGCCGCCAGGGCGAAACCGCCGATGCCGCCGGCCATGCCGATCAGGCCGGTCATCACACCAATCTCGCGGTGAAAGCGTTGGGGCACCAGTTGGAAGACTGCACCGTTACCGGCACCCAAACCGAGCATGGTGCACACAAAAAGCGCCAGTGCTGCGTAGGAGCTTGGCAGGTTGAACCCCACCGCCGCGATGCAGATCGCTGCCACGCCGTACATGCCGAGCAGGGTGCGAATCCCGCCGAAACGGTCGGCCAGGGCGCCGCCCAAAGGCCGCATCAGGCTGCCGCCGAATACGCAGGCGGCGGTGTAGTAGCCGGCGGTGACCGGGCTCAGGCCGTATTGGTCGTTGAAATAGCCGGGCAGGGCGCTGGCCAGGCCGATGAAACCACCGAAGGTCACACTGTAGAAGAACATGAACCACCAACTGTCGCGGTCGCCCAGGGCTTTGAAGTAGTCGGCCATGGACTTGGCCTTGGGTCGTTGCGGGGCGTTGCGGGCGAGCCAGGCGAAGACGATCAGCGTCAGGATCAGCGGGATCAGTGCGAAGCCGAACACATTGCTCCAGCCAAACGCGGCGGCGAGCACCGGTGCCAGCAGGGCCGCAAACACCGTCCCGGAGTTGCCGGCGCCGGCGATGCCCATGGCCTTGCCCTGGTGCTCGGCGGGGTACCACTGGGACGCCAAGGGCAGGGCGACGGCGAACGAGGCTCCCGCCATGCCGAGGAACATGCCCAGCAGCAGGGCTTGCTCGTAGCTGTGGATTCCGAGTTTCCAGGCGACGAACAAGGCGCCGATGACAATCACCTGGCCGATCAGGCCGGCGGTCTTGGGGGAGAGTTTGTCGGCGAGCATGCCCATCAGGAACCGCAGCACTGCGCCGGCCAGGATGGGGGTGGCGACCACCAGGCCGCGTTGTTGGGTGGTGAGGTGCAGGTCGGCGGCGATTTGTACCGCCAATGGGCCCAACAGGTACCAGACCATGAAGCTCAGGTCGAAATACAGGAACGCGGCGAACAGGGTCGGGGTGTGACCGGATTTCCAGAAGCTTGATTTCATCACGCACCTCAGCGGTAAGGGGTCTTATGAGAAGGCCTGGTGATGGAGCGGCTGTGGCCGCCCCATCGGCCCCGGGCTATGGGGCCAAAACGAAAAAACGCCGCCACCGGGTTCGCTGGGGCAAACCGGGTGTGCGACGTCTTTGTCGTGGAGGGGGCAACCGCCGTTGGCTACCTGTGGGGATTCTTTAGCAAGAGGTGGGCCAACAGGGGGTGGGGGGGTTGTGGTGTGGTGTGGTGTACATATCCGTTGCTGCGGTAACGGCGGCTTAGGGTTCCGCTCTTACAGCGGGTCACTTTTGGCAAACGCCCCAAAAGTAACCAAAAGGTCTTTGCCCCACCACTCGGWGCCTCGCTTAGGCTCGGCATGCCCGCACTCCGGCACGCTTGCGCGGGCCGCCGCGACGGGCCATCCATGGCCCGGCGCGGCTAAATCGGCATCCTTGCCGATTTACCCGCTCCACCGTGCCTACTTGCGGCCATCGTGGTTRACGGGGCCCGCAGATCAAAATCAAAAGCAAGAGCACAGCGGCCTACCGGCCGGCTTGAGTGTTAAAAGCAAAAGCAAAGACCAGAGCGAAAACAGA
>NZ_AKVH01000080.1:0-63147 GCF_000278565.1 Pseudomonas sp. Ag1 | reverse complement strand
GTCTGGCAATTCCGTCTCGCCCAGTATCAAGGGCTGGCGAACTCCCTGGCCTGGGTGGTCATGCCCGACCACTTTCACTGGTTGATTGAGCTGCAAAAAGGCTCATTGGGAGACCTGATGTGCCAGGTGAAGTCCAAAAGCACTCGAACCGTTAATGGCGCTACGGGCCGCAAAGGGCGGCTATGGCAAACCAGCTTTCATGATCGTGCGCTGCGCAAGGACGATGACTTGGTGAAGATGGCTCGGTATGTCGTGGCCAACCCATTAAGAGCAGGGTTGGTGGAGCGGATTGGCGACTATCCGCTGTGGGATGCGGTTTGGGTTTAGGTCCGGGACCGAGTCGCCCCTTTCGCGAGCAAGCCCGCTCCCACATTTGACCGAGTTCCAGCCTTGGAATGCAGTCAAATGTGGGAGCGGGCTTGCTCGCGAAGAGGCCCGACCAGTCACCTCACATCAAGCAGTAACCCCCGCATCCGCCAACAACCCCAACCCCTCGATCGCACTGATCGCACACTGCTCGTCAATATCCGACGTATCCCCGCTGATCCCGATCGCTCCCAGCACCACACCCGCCTGATCCCGGATCAACACCCCGCCCGGCGCCGGCACCACGCTGCCCTGCCCCAGGCTGTTCAGCGCGGCAATAAACGCCGGCCGTTGCTGTGCGTCCAGCGCCAGCAAGCGCGAGCCCTTGCCCAGGGCTATCGCACCCCAGGCCTTGCCAATCGCGATCTGCGGGCGCAGCAGGCTCGCGCCATCCTCGCGCTGCAACGTTATCAAATGCCCGCCGCTGTCGAGTACCGCAACGGTCAGCGGTGCCGCCGAAATGGTGCGGCCTGCCGCGATGGCGTGGCTGGCCAGGTTGACTGCGACTTTCAAGGTTAAAGCGCTCATGGGTGCCGTCCTTATCTTGTTATGGGAAAGCCGTGGGGCTCTGTCTGATCAGAAGCTCGATCAAACAAATAGAACACAATAGATTTATTTTTTGTATACAATATTTCGAATCATACGCACCACACGTCGAAATATTCCCGTCCATAAGCCTTCCGACGAACGTAAAGGCCACCCAAGAAAATGGATTGACCTGCCCCGCTCGCCGTGAATACACTTCGGACCAACACCACTTGTATACAATTACAAAACGCAAGAGGCACCAAAACCATGAGCAAAATGAGAGCAATCGAAGCCGCTGTCCTGGTGATGCGCCGTGAAGGGGTCGACACCGCCTTCGGTATCCCGGGCGCCGCGATCAACCCGCTGTATTCGGCCTTGCAGAAGGTCGGTGGCATCGATCACGTCCTTGCTCGCCACGTTGAAGGCGCCTCGCACATGGCCGAGGGCTACACCCGCACCAAGGCCGGCAATATCGGCGTGTGCATCGGCACCTCGGGCCCGGCGGGCACCGACATGGTCACCGGCCTGTACAGCGCCTCGGCGGACTCGATCCCGATCCTGTGCATCACCGGCCAGGCGCCACGGGCACGCATGCACAAGGAAGACTTCCAGGCCGTCGACATCACCAGCATCGTCAAGCCGGTGACCAAGTGGGCAACCACCGTCCTGGAACCCGGCCAGGTGCCGTATGCCTTCCAGAAGGCCTTTTATGAAATGCGTTCCGGGCGCCCGGGCCCGGTGCTGATCGACCTGCCATTCGACGTACAAATGGCCGAGATCGAATTCGATATCGACGCCTACCAACCACTGCCCCTGGCCAAGCCTTTGGCGACCCGTATCCAGGTGGAAAAAGCCCTGGCCCTGCTGGACCAGGCCGAGCGCCCATTGCTGGTGAGCGGTGGTGGCGTGATCAACGCCGACGCCAGCGAACTGCTGGTGGAATTCGCCGAGTTGACCGGCATCCCGGTGATCCCGACCCTGATGGGCTGGGGCACCATCCCGGACGATCACCCGCAGATGGTGGGCATGGTCGGCCTGCAAACGTCCCACCGCTATGGCAACGCCACGATGTTGAAATCGGACGTGGTGCTGGGCATCGGTAACCGCTGGGCCAACCGTCACACCGGTTCGGTGGAGGTGTACACCGAGGGCCGAAAATTCATTCACGTGGACATCGAGCCGACGCAAATCGGCCGCGTGTTCACCCCGGATCTGGGCATCGTTTCCGACGCCGGCTCTGCATTGACCATGTTCATTGAAGTGGCCCGCGAGTGGAAAGCCGCCGGCAAGCTCAAGGACCGCAGCGCCTGGCTCCACGATTGCCAGCAGCGCAAGGCCACCCTGCACCGCAAGACCCACTTCGACAACGTGCCGGTCAAGCCGCAACGGGTGTACGAAGAGATGAACCAGGTGTTCGGCAAAGACACCTGCTACGTCAGCACCATCGGCCTGTCGCAGATTGCCGGCGCGCAGTTCCTGCACGTCTACAAACCACGCCACTGGATCAACTGCGGCCAGGCCGGCCCGCTCGGCTGGACCATTCCGGCGGCACTGGGTGTGGTCAAGGCGGACCCGACCCGCAACGTCGTGGCACTGTCCGGCGACTATGACTTCCAGTTCATGATCGAAGAGCTGGCCGTGGGCGCACAGTTCAAGCTGCCGTACATCCACGTGGTGGTGAACAACTCCTACCTGGGGCTGATCCGCCAGGCCCAGCGCGGGTTTGAAATGGACTACTGCGTGCAGCTGTCCTTCGACAACCTCAACGCACCGGAACTCAACGGTTACGGCGTCGACCACGTGGCCGTCGCCGAAGGCCTGGGTTGCAAGGCCCTGCGGGTGTTCGAGCCGGGCCAGATCCAGCCGGCACTGCGCAAGGCCCAGGAAATGATCGAAGAATTCAAGGTTCCGGTGATCGTTGAGATTATTCTGGAACGGGTGACCAATATTTCCATGGGCACCGAGATCAACGCCGTCAACGAATTCGAAGATCTGGCACTGGTGGGCAACGACGCGCCGACTGCCATTTCACTGCTCGATTAAGGAGAACCCCATGCCGCGTTTTGCCGCCAACCTGTCCATGCTGTTTACCGAACAGGACTTTCTTGCCCGTTTCAAAGCCGCCGCCGACGCGGGGTTCAGTGGTGTGGAATACCTGTTTCCCTATGAATTCAGCTCAGCTGAAATCAAGGCGCAACTCGATGCCCACGGCCTGACCCAAGTGCTGTTCAACCTGCCGGCCGGTGACTGGGCCAAGGGCGAACGCGGCCTGGCCTGCCACCCGGACCGGGTCGAGGAGTTCCGTGCCGGGGTCAACCTGGCCATCGCCTACGCCCAGGTACTGGGCAATACCCAGGTCAACTGCCTGGCGGGGATTCGCCCGGCCGGCGTGGATGACGCGACGCTTGAAAAAACCTTCGTCGCCAACCTCAAGTACGCCGCCGACAAGCTGCAGGCGGTGGGCATCCGGCTTGTGATGGAGATGATCAATACCCGCGACATCCCGGGCTTCTACCTGAACAACACGGCGCAGGCCCTGTCGATTCGCGAGCAGGTAGGCAGTGCCAACCTGTTCCTGCAATACGACATCTATCACATGCAAATCATGGAAGGCGACCTGGCCCGCACCATGGCTGCGCACCTGGGTGAGATCAACCACATCCAGCTGGCGGACAACCCGGGGCGCAACGAGCCGGGGACCGGTGAGATCAACTACCGCTTCCTGTTCGAACATTTGGACCGCATCGGTTATCAGGGTTGGGTCGGCTGTGAGTACAAACCGTTGACCACCACCGAAGCGGGTTTGGGTTGGCTCAAAAGCCACAACGCGATCTAACTGAACAAACACAGCACCCAATGTGGGAGCGGGCTTGCTCGCGAAAGCGGTGGATCAGTCGACATCAATGCTGAATGTCGGCCCCCATTCGCGAGCAAGCCCGCTCCCACAGTGGATCTCCTGTGTTTAGCAGGCCGCGCCAGGCCTGCACACCTAACAATAAGAGGATTTTCGTCATGGCTAAAATCGGATTTATCGGCACCGGCATCATGGGCCAACCCATGGCTGCCAACCTGCAAAAGGCCGGTCACCAACTGTTTCTTTCCGAGCATCACGGCAAGGCGCCGGCTGAACTGATCAGCGCTGGTGCGGTGGCCCTGGCCAACCCGCAGCAAGTGGCCCAGGAAGCCGAATTCATCATCGTCATGGTGCCAGACACTCCGCAGGTCGACGATGTGCTGTTCCGCGCCGACGGCGTTGCCGCAGGCCTTGGGCCGAACAAAGTGGTGATCGACATGAGTTCGATCTCGCCCACCGCCACCAAGGCCTTCGCCGCAAAGATCAACGAGACCGGCGCACGTTACCTCGACGCCCCGGTGTCCGGTGGTGAAGTCGGTGCCAAGGCCGGCACCCTGAGCATCATGATCGGCGGCGACCCGCACACCTTCGAACGCGCCCTGCCGCTGTTCCAGGCCATGGGCAAGAACATCACCCTGGTGGGCGGCAATGGCGATGGCCAGACCGCCAAGGTGGCCAACCAGATCATCGTTGCGTTGAACATCCAGGCGGTGGCGGAAGCGCTGCTGTTCGCCTCGAAGAACGGCGCCGACCCGGCCAAGGTGCGTGAAGCACTGATGGGGGGGTTTGCTTCGTCGAAAATCCTCGAAGTGCATGGCGAGCGCATGATCAAGGGCACCTTCGATCCGGGCTTCCGCATCAACCTGCACCAGAAGGATCTGAACCTGGCCCTGGCCGGTGCCAAGGAGCTGGGGATCAACCTGCCGAACACCGCCGGCACGCAGCAGGTGTTCAGCACCTGCACCGCCATCGGTGGCGGCAACTGGGACCACTCGGCGCTGATCAAGGGCCTGGAACATATGGCGAATTTTTCGATTCGCGATAAATAACCCCCTGATCGTTCCCACGCTCTGCGTGGGAATGCAGCCGTGACGCTCCGCGTCACAACAGCGGACGCAGAGCGTCCAGTGATTCATTCCCACGCGGAGCGTGGGAACGATCTGATGCACCCCTAATAACAAGAATCCCCGGGAGCCCGCTTATGTCGGTCGATCCGCAACACCTGCTTCGCGAGCTGTTTGCCACAGCCATCGACGCCGCCCACCCCCGGCAAGTCCTCGAACCCTATCTGCCCGCCGACCGCAGCGGCCGTGTCATCGTGATCGGCGCCGGCAAAGCCGCCGCCGCCATGGCGCTGGTGGTGGAAAACTGCTGGCAAGGCGAAGTCTCGGGCCTGGTGGTCACCCGCTACGGCCACGGCGCACCCTGCAAGAAAATCGAGGTGGTCGAAGCCGCGCACCCGGTGCCGGACGCCGCAGGCCAGGCCGTGGCCAAGCGTGTGCTGGAGCTGATCAGCAACCTGGGCGAAGACGACCGCGTGATCTTCCTGCTCTCCGGCGGCGGCTCTGCACTGCTCGCCCTTCCGGCCGCCGGCATCACCCTGGCGGACAAGCAAGCGATCAACAAGGCCCTGCTCAAATCCGGCGCCACCATCGGCGAGATGAACTGCGTGCGCAAGCACCTCTCGGCGATCAAGGGCGGGCGCCTGGCCAAGGCAAGCTGGCCTGCCACCGTCTACACCTACGCGATTTCCGATGTGCCGGGTGACCAGGCCACGGTCATCGCTTCCGGCCCCACCGTCGGCGACCCCAGCACCTCGCAACAGGCGCTGGCGATTCTCAAGCGCTACCAGATTGAAATCCCGGCGTCGGTGCGCACCTGGCTGCAAAGCCCGGAGTCGGAAACCGTCAAGCCCGGCGACCCGGTGCTGGCCCGTAGCCATTTCCAACTGATCGCCCGTCCGCAGCAATCCCTGGAAGCGGTGGCGGTGAAAGTCCGCCAGGCCGGTTTCAGCCCGCTGATCCTCGGCGACCTGGAAGGCGAAGCGCGGGACGTGGCCAAGGTGCACGCCGGTATCGCCCGGCAAATCATCCAGCACGGCCAACCCCTGGCGGCGCCTTGCGTGATCCTCTCCGGCGGCGAAACCACCGTCACCGTACGCGGCAATGGCCGTGGCGGACGCAACGCCGAATTCCTGCTGAGCCTCACCGACAGCCTCAAGGGCCTGCCCGGCGTCTACGCCCTGGCGGGTGACACCGACGGCATCGACGGCTCGGAAGACAACGCCGGCGCGATCATGACGCCCACCAGCTACGCCCGCGCCGAAGCCCTGGGCTTGAGCGCCAGTGACGAGCTGGACAACAACAATGGCTACGGCTACTTCGCGGCCCTCGACGGCTTGATCATCACCGAGCCGACCCGCACCAACGTCAACGATTTCCGCGCCATTCTGATTCTTGAAAGCCCTGAAAGAGAGTCCCCTGAACATGACGCCTGATAAGAAGGTCAAGATCCTCGCCACGCTGGGCCCGGCCACCGACAGCATCGACGACATCCGCGAGCTGGTGGAAGCCGGGGTGAATATCTTTCGCCTGAACTTCAGCCATGGCGATCATGCCGACCACGCCCAACGCTACCAGTGGATTCGCCAGGTGGAGCGCCAGCTCAATTATCCCCTCGGCATCCTGATGGACCTGCAAGGGCCGAAGCTGCGGGTGGGGCGTTTTGCCGAAGGAAAAGTGCAACTGATTCGCGGCCAGGCCCTGCGCCTGGACCTCGACCCGACACCCGGTGACCAGCGGCGAGTCAACCTGCCCCACCCGGAAATCATCGCGGCCCTGCAGCCCGGCATGGACCTGCTGCTGGACGACGGCAAGCTGCGCCTGCGGGTGATCACCAAGCACGCCGATGCCATCGACACCACCGTGCTCAACGGCGGCGAACTGTCGGACCGTAAAGGCGTGAACGTACCCCAGGCATTGCTGGAGCTCAGCCCGCTGACCGCCAAGGACCGCCGCGACCTGAGCTTCGGCCTGGAGCTGGGAGTGGACTGGGTGGCGCTGTCGTTTGTGCAACGCCCGGAAGACATCCGCGAAGCCCGCGAGTTGATCGGCGACAAGGCGTTCCTGATGGCCAAGATCGAGAAGCCCTCGGCGGTGCAGCGCCTGCAGGAAATCGCCGAGCTGAGCGACGCGATCATGGTCGCCAGAGGCGACCTGGGGGTGGAAGTGCCGGCGGAAAGCGTGCCGCAAATCCAGAAGGACATCATTGGTGTGTGCCGCCAGTTGGGTAAACCGGTGGTGGTGGCCACGCAGATGCTTGAATCCATGCGCTTCTCCCCGGCGCCGACCCGTGCCGAGGTCACCGACGTGGCCAACGCAGTGGCGGAAGGGGCGGACGCGGTGATGCTGTCGGCGGAAACCGCTTCCGGTGAATACCCGTTGGAGGCCGTGCTGATGATGAGCAAGATCATTCGCCAGGTGGAAAATGGCCCGGATTACCAGACCCAGCTGGACGTCAGCCGGCCCAAGGCGGATGCCACGGTGTCGGACGCCATCAGCTGTGCGATCCGCCGTATCAGCAGCATCCTGCCGGTGGCAGTGCTGGTGAACTACAGCGAGTCGGGCAGCTCCACCTTGCGGGCGGCGCGGGAACGGCCGGCGGTGCCGATTCTGAACCTGACACCGAACCTGTCGACGGCGCGACGCTTGAGCGTGGCGTGGGGCGTGCATTCGGTGGTGAACGATCGGCTGCGGCAGGTGGATGAGGTGTGTTCCACGGCGTTGGAGATTGCCCAGGCACAGGGTATGGCGGAGCGTGGGGATACGTTGGTGATTACTGCTGGGGTGCCATTCGGGCAGCCAGGGTCGACCAATTCGTTGCGGATCGAGACATTGATCTAATCCCCTGTGGCGAGGGAGCTTGCTCCCGCTGGACTGCGCAGCAGGCCCATCTTTTGGGGCCGCTGCGCGCCCCAGCGGGAGCAAGCTCCCTCGCCACAGGTACTTCGCGGTTATTGAAGCGCTTTGGCAACCGCATCAAAGGCAAACATATCGTCGATCACCTTGCCACCCGTGGGTTTGGTCTGCGCCTGCCACACCACAATCACCACATTCCTGGTCGGATTGATGTAGAGGTACTGACCAAACGTACCGGCCGCCGTAAAGGCTTTATCCGCTTTGGAAGCGTCGGTCCAACCTGGCCACCACATGGACGCAAAGTCACCGTACGCCGCATCTGAACCCGTAGTCGCGCTGGCAAAACTCAACCAGCCTTCAGGCAACACTGGCTGCCCACCGGCCTTGCCTCCGCTAAGCACGAACTGCCCAAAACGCCCGTAATCCTCAAGCGTCGCGCTGATACCGCTGCCGCCCACTTCATTGCCATTGAGGCCGTCGAGCCACCACTTGGCATCGGTTTGCATGCCGTAAGGCGCCCAGATCTTCTCGCTCAGGTATTGCGTCAGTGGCTTGCCCACCGCAGCGCTCACCAGTTGCCCCAACACTTGAGTTTCACCGGTGCTGTAGTTGGTGCGCGTACCAGGCGGCGCCGCCGTTTGCAGGCTGGCCATGAATTTCAGGAGCGACCCCGGTACTTGCTCGCTGCGCAGTTTGATCAAGTGGCGCTCGTCCGAGGTAGGGTCCGTGTATTGCTCGTTCCACTTGATCCCGGAGCGCATGGAGAGGATCTGGCGCACGGTGACCTGGTCATAACCGCTACCGGCCAACGCGGGTAAATAACGGGTGACCTTGTCATCCAGGCTCTTGATGGAGCCGTCCTGCAGCGCCGCGCCTACGAGGGTCGAGGTGATGGACTTGGCCACCGACATCGACATCCACCGGGTGTCGGCGGTGTTGCCTTTTTCATAACGCTCATCGACGATCTTGCCGTCCTTGAGCACCAACAGCCCGGTTACCCGGTTGATCGCCACGTAGTCATCGAGGCTGTAATGCTTGCCTTTGTAGTCAAAGGCAACCGGCCCAAGTGGCTGGCTGCTACGGGGTAACGGGAACGGATGGCCGCCCGCCTTGATCGTGCGCGTCGGGAACAACCGGTCGGTATTACGGAAGGTAGTGACCGCCAAGTCCTCGCTGAGCCTGCCGTCATAGATGGCCTGCACGTCGCCGATCGGTTCCTGTGCATGGGGATAAGGCTTCGCGGGATCCGGGGTGGCCGCGCAGGCGGTTAACGACAGCGCAAGTGTCGACGCACACACCAACACATGAAGCGCGCTGCGTTCAACCAGGGATGAAGAGCGATGAAGCACGGGCATAAGCACCTCTTTATTATTGTTTGATCGGCCTTGAAACGCTTCGGCACATCAGCAAAAACCGACATGCCTAGGCTCAGGATGCAGCGGGGGATTTTTTCTGGCGCGCGGGATCGGGCCGGATTACGCGCGGAGTCGGGCCATGGGCAATCGAGAGGGTCTACACGGAAGAAAACGCTCTACGCAGGCAGTCTTATCAACGAGACTGATGATTACTATCGAACCGGTCGCCTATTGGCTTACCAAAACCCATTCCTATAATCGCCTCCACTTTCTCCCTCCCGTCTGTCCTCAGGCGAAATATCCTCCCGGAACCCGACACCATGCCAAGCGCAAGCCGGGCCCCTAGCGGCCTCCCCGAACATAACCAACAAACCGTCCTGCAGCAGTGGCTGGCGATACTCTCGGTTGCCGTGGGCGCCTTCGCCCTGGTCACCAGCGAGTTCCTGCCGGTAGGCGTACTCAACGACGTCGCCGCCGACCTCGGCATCAGCGCCGGCCACGCCGGGCTGATGGTCACCCTGCCCGGCATCATGGCCGCCCTCGCCGCCCCGTTGCTGTCGGTGGGCATTGGCGCCATGGACCGTCGCTACCTGCTGATCGGCCTGACCCTGATCATGATCATCGCCAACATGGTGGTGGCCTACGCCAGCGACTTCAGCCTGCTGCTGTTCGGCCGCGTACTGCTGGGCATCAGCATCGGCGGCTTCTGGGCCACGGCCATCGCCCTCAGCGGCCGCCTGGCGCCCAAGGGCGTGGGCGTCGCGAAAGCCACCTCGATCATCATGATGGGCGTGACCCTGGCCACCGTCCTCGGCGTGCCCGTCGGCACCTGGCTGAGCGGCCTGATGGGCTGGCGCATGACCTTCCTCGTCACCGCACTGGTGGGCATACCGGTACTGCTGGCACAGATGTTCCTGCTGCCGCGCCTCGAACCGGAAAAAGCCATTCGCATCGCCGACCTGCCGGCCCTGTTCATCAACCCACAAGCCCGGGTTGGCTTGATCGCCGTATTGCTGATCGGCCTGGCGCACTTTGCCGCGTACACCTACGTCGCCCCGTTCTTCAAAAACAGCTCCGGCTTCGACGGCCCGACCATTGGCTCCCTGCTGCTGCTCTACGGCGTGGCCGGCGTAATGGGCAACGTCTTCGCCGGCTTCGCCGCCAACCGCAGCGTGCGCCACACCCTGCTGCTGGTGGCCCTGATGATCGGCACCAGCACCGCCCTGTTCCCCTACTTCGCCACCGGCATGAGCGGCGCAGTAATGCTGATCGCCCTGTGGGGCTTTGCTTTCGGTGCCTTCCCGGCGTGCGCGAGTATCTGGATGTTTGTGGTTGCGCCCAAGGATGTGGAGCGTGGCATGCCGCTGTTCGTGGCGTTGTTCCAGGTGATCATTGCCGTGGGTTCGTTCTTTGGCGGGCAGATTGTCGACAAGATGGGGACGTCGGTGCTGTTGAGTTTGGCGACCGCGTTCGTGGGCGCCGGGTTTGTGACGGTGCTGGTGTTGGGGCGCAAGGTGAGTAATAGCCTGGCGGCTCAGCCTGCTTAATCGAGGAAAACGGGACTGATTGAATTCAGTCCCGTGGCTGGAGGCAGTGAGCACCGCACCTTGCTCCATTGCCTACAGTTGCGTCAGAATCCGCCGGCTTGTGCACCTGGGTGGGCGTCTCTAAGGTTGCTCGGTCGCTGAAAACTCAGTGATCGGGTTTAGTAGCCCGAGGTTAACTGCAAGTGCATAAGCAGCATCTATCAGACCTTCTTGTCTGTGCTTGATGGTGGCTGTGCGCAGGGCGTCTTCGGACGCGCCGGCTTTTGTAGTTTCCCCGGTCTACTAACCTGCGTACAGCCGCCACCCCATTTCGTTTAGTAGCGACGTGGTGAGGGCCCTGCTCAGGAAAACTACTGATATGTTCAAGGTAACGCCGAATCCTCCGGGATCTCCCGATTTGAAACTCAACCAAGCCGCGCAACGTGCCTTGGATCACTATCTCAATCCCTCCTCCGCCAAAACCGCCCCGCCGTCGGGTGCGCTGTTCAGTGTGGCTGCTGATGCCAGCAGTGAAAGTCTGATTACCAATAGCTATGAAACCTTTGCCTCGGTCAGCGCGTTGCTGCTTGATCTGTCGGACGAGCTGAGCGGGAAAGACCGTGATGTGGCGTTGGCTATTCATCAACTCAGTGAGTTGGGGGTGCTGTTGATGGGTAAGTTGATGGATCGGGAGGTGCCGTCTAGCTGAAACCGGACGCTGTCCAGGCTACTCAACTAGCTCAATCGACTGATCGCCGAGGCGCTGTAGGCATCTACGGCGGCTCAGCGACGACGATGTCGCTTTAGTTGAGTAAGTCGCCGCTCATGCTGCGCTCAATAGCGGTTTCAGGCCATTTGCCGCCATTACGAAACGCCGTTTTCGACTCCAAACGGACACTCCACTGATGTCAGGCAGGTGTGGGATTTCAGCTTCTGGTGGTCGCGACAAGAATGGGCTTTGTACCGTTGCGCCCTTTAAAGACCATTGTCACATCGACCACCGTATCCATTCCCTCAAAAAACACATCCGCGTTGACCCCATCGAGCCGTTTCTTCAGAGGGGTAGTACTGGTGATGTGGCGGCTAAGTAGGCTTTCAAAGTCAGCCCTATTGCTATCAATCCACCTCTTCAGATCGGTTCTGAGCTGCTCGATTGGCTTGAGCTTTTTACCCGACGGCTTTCGCTTGGGTCCTAGCGTGTCGAGAACGCTGATCTCGTCGATTGAGTAGAGAACCGGGACCATGCACAGTTCGGTCCCGTTCTCGTTCTTCAAGATGGCAACAAGAGTCGTGTCGGAAGGCGCCCGAGCAAGATCTTTTGGGGTGACGGAGAGTGTCACATCCACCCGATCGAACGGTTTAGGCAGAATCCCACCAATGGTCATGCTTTGAGCGAATTTCGTGATTTGTTGGCTCGCAAGCCTTGCCCAGCCGACCTTCTGTTGATTGAGCACGCATAGGCAACGGCTCGACTTAATCATCCGGGGGAGCACGATGCCGTTCTTCCTGGTCCACTGGAGCAGGTCAACCTTCGCATCAAATTTCAGTCGTGCAGAGCCCTCAGATGGCTTTACTGTTCCGGTGTATTTCGTGCCGGAAGGTGCGCCAGACCGAACGGCAGCACCAATTGCAGCTAGGTTCTTAGCCTTTCGTGCAGCTCTCTCTTGTTCCTGCTGATCCCGAGCAACCTGGACTCGCTTGGCTTGGTAGGTATCGGCTTTACCCTGAATCTTGGACATCGCTTCGTTGAATTCTTCGAAAGCCTTTTTGGCTAAGCGAACATCCTTCTCCATCCGCAACACCCTGGCCCAGTCGATCAATTCCAGATCCGGGTCGTCAATCCAATCATTGACCACGCTCCGAACTCGCTCACAAGAATTGGCTTTACTGTTATCGAAACAAACACTCAACTCCTTATTTTTCGAGGCCCCCCTGAAGGTAAGGTTCTGGCTGCCAAGTGTGACGAAGTCAGCCTCGTCCATGATGACTTTCGCATGAAGGTCCTTCACCTCGTAAATCATGCACTTGTTGATGAGCAACAGCTTGAAGGCAGCGATTGTTGACGCCATACAGACGAAGTCCCTTACCTCGAACCGTGTGTAAAACGTTGCTTGCTTGTTGGCCAAGAGCTTAAGCGTGCTGTTTTCTGTGATGTAGGGGGACAGCACTGTCAGAGGCGTGGTGGCTTCTCGGATCTGCCGATTCCATCGAGGAGCCAAATTGGTTCTGATGCGGATCATTCAACCGTCCCTGGTCTGCCTGGGCGCGAGGCGCGGGGTATATTGGAATCCCTCCAGTATACCGCCGGCGCAGCTGACCATCACAGGCTGTAACCTTGATCGGCAGAGAACAGCCAAAAGCGAACGATCAAGAGAGTGTCAGATTTTTTGTGTACGAGCGGTGATGGCCTACCGTGAGGCAAGCCTTCATTCGACAGTCGCCACCGCCCCTCTTCCGGGACTGATGAGCAAACCTCATGAAGCCTTGCCGATTTACCCGTCTAGTCCTCAGTCGTTAGCGCGCTTACTGTCTCCCCACGCCCAACGGGAGATCAACATGCACAAACGCACACTCGGCAACAGTTCACTCGAAGTATCCGCCCTCGGCCTCGGCTGCATGGGTCTGAGCCATGGCTATGGCCCGGCCACGGATACCGAGCAAGCCATCGCACTGATCCGCTCAGCCGTTGAACGAGGCGTCACGTTCTTCGATACCGCCGAATTCTACGGCCCCTATATCAATGAGCAAGTAGTCGGCGAGGCGCTGGCGCCAGTTCGCGACCAGGTTGTGATCGCTACAAAATTCGGCTTCGCCGTCGGCACCGACAATACAAAACAGGCTCTGGACAGCCGGCCCGAACGTATTCGAATAGCCGTCGAGGGTTCGTTGCGTCGACTGAAGACCGATTACATCGATTTGCTCTACCAACACCGCGTCGATCCGGACGTGCCGATTGAGGACGTTGCCGGGGCGGTGAAAGACCTGATTAGCGAAGGAAAGGTCAAGCACTTCGGCCTGTCGGAGGCAGGCGCGCAAACCATTCGTCGCGCCCATGCGGTACAGCCGGTCACGGCGCTGCAAAGCGAATACTCGCTGTGGTGGCGCGAGCCTGAGCTGGAAATCCTGCCGACCCTTTGGGAGCTGGGCATCGGCTTCGTACCGTTCAGTCCATTGGGTAAAGGCTTTCTCACCGGCACGGTGTCGGCCGATTCCACTTATGGCAGTGACGACTTCCGCAGCATCGTCCCGCGTTTCAGCCAGTCGGCGCTGCAGGCAAATCAGGGTCTGGTGGTGTTGATCCGTCAGATTGCTGCGCAGAAACAAGCGACACCGGCCCAGATCGCGCTGGCCTGGCTGCTCGCGCAGGCACCGTGGATTGTGCCGATTCCGGGCACGACCAAACTGCATCGCCTGGAAGAAAACCTCGGCGGCGCGAACATCACCCTCGACGCTGCCGAACTCAAGGCCATTGATACCGCGCTGGCGCAGATCCGCATCGAAGGCGAGCGCTATCCCGAGGCTCTCAAGGCGCGCGTCGGTCGATGAGTACCGATCACGATCCGCTGCGGCGCACGGTCATCGCCGCACTGGCCAGCGCCCCGCTGCTGTCGCTCGCCGACGCGCAAGGCGCCAGTGAAACACCGCGTTCGGGCTCGCGGATTCTGGTCGCGTATTTCTCGCGCTCGGGCAATACCCGCGTGGTCGCCGGGCTGATCCAGCGTGGACTGGGTGCCGATCTGTTCGAGATTCGCCCCGCCCACGCCTACCCCGAGGACTATCTGCAAACCGTGGAACAGGCGCGCCAGGAACGTGACAGTGGCTTCGAACCCGAGCTGCAAAACACGGTTCACGCCCTCAGCGACTACGACACGATCTATCTCGGCTTTCCGATCTGGGGTGAAACCGCCCCGCCGATCGTGCGCGCATTCCTCAGCGCCCACGAACTGACCGGCAAGACCCTCATCCCCTTCAACACCCATGGTGGATATGGCCTGGGCAACAGCCGCCGTGTGCTGGTCAAGCATGCGCCGAAGGCCAAAGTGCTGGAAGGTTTTGTGATGGAGGGTGAGCAGGAGCGCAAGACCATGGAACGCGTGAACGGCTGGCTGAAAGATCATCCTCTCACGCACTAATCGAATTCTGTACGGAGTAACTCCATGAAAATCCGCACGTTGGGTAATGGCCTGGAAGTGTCCGCCTTGGGTCTTGGCTGCATGAGCATGACGTCGGCCTACGGGCCGGCAGCCGACCAAGCCAGCATGATCAAGCTGATTCGTTCGGCCCACGAGCAAGGCGTCACCTTGTTCGACACCGCCGAAGCGTATGGCCCGTTCGCCAATGAAGAGCTGCTGGGGGAGGCCTTGCAGCCGATCCGCGAGCAGGTCGTCATCGCCACCAAGTTCGGTTTCGATATCGACCTGATCACCGGCGCACGTGGCGGCGGCACCAACAGCCGCCCGGAGCATATACGCGCCGTGGCCGAAGCGGCGTTGAAGCGTCTGCGCACCGATTGCATCGACCTGTTTTATCAGCACCGCGTTGATCCCCAGGTGCCCATCGAAGACGTGGCCGGCACCGTCAAGGATCTGATCGCCGAGGGCAAGGTCAAGCATTTCGGCCTTTCTGAAGCGGGTGTGGAAACCATTCGCCGGGCCCACGCGGTGCAACCGGTCACGGCGGTGCAAAGCGAATATTCGCTGTTCTGGCGTGGCCCGGAGCTGGAACTGCTAGCCGTGCTGGAAGAACTGCGGATCGGCTTCGTACCGTTCAGCCCGCTGGGCGCCGGTTTCCTCACCGGTCAGATCGACGAGAACACGCAGTTCGACGCGAGCGATTTCCGCAATTTCGTCCCGCGCTTTTCCCCTGAAGCGCGCAGGGCCAATCTGGCGTTGGTCGATGTGGTGAAAGCCGTCGCGCAACGCAAACACGCCACGCCGGCGCAAGTGGCACTGGCCTGGTTGCTCGCACAGAAACCGTGGATTGTGCCGATACCGGGCACGACCAAACAGCATCGCCTGGAAGAAAACCTGGGCGCGGTCGAGCTGCAATTGAACGGCGACGATCTGCGCGTGATCAACGAACAGATGGCACAGATTCGGGTGCACGGCGAACGTCTGCCGGAGTCGGCACTGAAAATGACCGGACTCTGAGTCTGCCCGACGCGGCGCCATGTGCGGCGTCGCTTTCTCTGTCTGACCGGAGAACTCATCCGATGAACCGATTGATTGCGCCACTCGTTGCTTTGTCACTGATGGCGGCAGAGTCCCAGGCCGCCAGCGAAATCCGCGTTACGCCGAACGGATCCCAGCCTTCGATCAAGGGCGCAGCGGAAAACTTTACCGGCTCTGTACGCGTCGATGGCCTGTTCAAAGGTGAAGCGCCCGCGCGCATCGGTGGCGGCACGGTGACCTTCGAACCCGGCGCACGCACGGCGTGGCACACCCATCCGCTGGGACAAACGCTGATCGTCACTGCCGGCGTCGGCTATGTGCAGCAAGAGGGTGGCGCGCGTCAGGAGATCCATCCGGGCGACACTGTCTGGATTCCACCGAACACCCGTCACTGGCACGGCGCCACGGCCAGCAACGGCATGACCCACATCGCCATCGCTGAAGCCGAGGATGGCAAGACCGTCACCTGGGCGGAGCAGGTCTCGGAGGCGCAATACGCCGGCCAATAAAGTTACGGAATGTGTCGAAGCTGCTCGACCGGCACGTTCGCGGCGAACCGCCACGTAACCTCAATGCCCCGTAACAACCTGCCCGCACCGGGATTCCAGCGGTTATCGCACGTCGACTCATGAGTTCTGCTCATGAGTCCATGCGCTATTTCCGGGTTAATCGCCACAACCATCCTCCTTACGATCCAGCAACACCGCAGCGCCCCGCAATGGATGGAGCCCTTCACGATGATCACTGACACCCGCAACCGCACTGCCCTCCCCACACTCATGGCGCTCTGCCTGAGCGTCGGGGCGATGTTCAGCGTCACCACTCAAGCAGCCGAGGCTTCGCCCACCATGACCAGCACACCCGCCAGCGCAGCCCGCTTGTCGAGCCAGCAACAAGCCATTCCACTGATCGCGGCGTTCATGGCGACCAGCGACATGCCCAACCTCAACACGGCGCTCAACCAAGGGCTTGGTGCCGGCCTGACCATTAGCGAAACCCGCGAAGTCCTCGTGCAGCTCTACGCCTACGTCGGCTTCCCGCGCAGCCTCAACGCCTTGAATGAATTGATGACCGTGGTGCAGGCGCGCAAACAACGCGGCCTTGACGATGCGCCGGGGCGTGAGCCGAGCCGGGTGATACCGGTGGGGGATGAGCTATTGGCAGCGGGTACGGCGAATCAAACGAAAATCTCCGGCGCCCCGGTCAAAGGCCCGGTGTTCGAGTTCGCCCCAGTGATCAACCAGTTCCTGCAAACGCACCTGTTCGGCGACATCTTCGAGCGCGACAACCTCGACTGGCAAAGTCGCGAATTGGCGACTGTCGGAGCGCTGGCAGCGACGCCGGGGGTCGAGCCTCAGTTGCGCTCGCACATGGCGGCGAGCCTGCGCGTCGGGCTCAGCGCAGCACAGTTGCACCTAGTCACCGAACTGCTGAAAAAGCATGGCGATGCACAGACTGCCGAGCGGGCCAACGCAGCGCTGGTCCAAGCCCTCGCGGCGTCGAGGAAGTGACATGAGAACTGCAAAACGTCTGCTGAGCGTCATGCTGTTGAGCCTGTTGGCGGCCTGCGCGAACCACTCCGAAGGCCCGCTGCTGATCCAGAAACAAGGCAGCTTCGCCGCCGGCGGAACGATGACCACGGCACCGGGCACCTTCAACCCGCGCCAACCGATGACGCCCAACGGTCAGACCTACCACGGTGACCACGCCTACGCCTTCTATCAAATCCCGGTGGACGCGCGAAAACTGCCCATCGTCATGTGGCACGGCGCAGGTCAGTTTTCCAAGACCTGGGAAACCACCGCCGATGGTCGCGAGGGTTTTCAGAACATCTTTCTGCGCCGCCACTACGGCGTCTATCTGATCGATCAACCCCGGCGTGGTGATGCCGGGCGCAGCATGGTCGAGACTACCATCAAGCCTGTGCCGGACGAACAACTGTGGTTCAACCAGTTCCGTATCGGCCTTTGGCCCCGCTACTTCAACGGCGTGCAAGTGGCACAGGACGCCCAGACCCGCGAGCAGTTTTTCAGGGCTATGACACCGAACACCGGGCCGTTTGACATGGGCGTGGTCTCCGATGGTGTGTCGGCGCTGTTCGACAAAATCGGCCCCGGCATCCTGTTTACCCATTCTCAGGGCGGCGGGCCGGGCTGGTTGACGGCGATCAAGAACGACAAGGTCAAAGCCATCGTGGCGTTCGAACCGGGCAGCAGTTTCGTGTTTGCTGACGGTGAAGTGCCGGCGCCGATCCCCAGCGCGTTCGACACGGTGCAAGGCGCAGCGGTGCCGATGGAGCAATTCATGGCACTGACGCGCATTCCGATTCTGATCCTGTACGGCGACAACATCCCGGAACAGGCAGTCGATCTGCCCGCTCAGGACAGTTGGCGCGCACGCCTGAAAATGGCCCGGCTCTGGCGTGACGCGGTCAATCGCCATGGCGGTGATGTGCGACTGATACACCTGCCGGAGATTGGCATTCACGGCAATACCCATTTCCCCATGTCGGATCTGAACAACGTGCAGATCGCTGACCTGGTCGCGCAGTTCCTCAAAGAAAAACAGCTGGACTGACCCAAATACTTTCGCAACTGCCGTCCTTTTTTTGCTCAGGAGCTTCACGTGAAGAACACCCTCAAAGCCACGTTCATGTCGGCATTGGTCGGCCTCTCGGCAGGCGAAGCCTTGGCCGCCGACTACAAGAAGAACCCATTCACCCTCGCCTACGACGGCGCGATCACCCGCAACGAACCGGGCAGGGTCAACATCCACCCGGTCAGCTATAAGCTCAACGGTCTGGACATCGCCGCCAACGTCTACACGCCTGCCAACTACGACGCGAAGAAGACCTACCCGACCGTGGTGGTTGCGCATCCAAATGGCGGCGTAAAGGAGCAAGTCGCCGGTCTGTATGCCCAGCGCCTCGCCGAACAGGGCTACATCACCATCACGGCCGATGCGGCCTATCAGGGCGCCAGCGGTGGTCAGCCGCGCAGCATCGATAAACCGGCGTATCGCATCGAAGACATTCACGGCATGGCCGATTTCATCAGCCAGTTCGCTGGCGTGGATGACAATCGTCTGGGCCTGCTCGGCATTTGTGGCGGCGGTGGTTATTCGTTGGCGGCGGCGCAAACCGACAAACGCTTCAAATCCCTGGCAACGGTGAGCATGTTCAACTCGGGTCGAGTACGCCGCAACGGCTACAGCGACTCGCAACTGGACAGCATCCAGCAACGTTTGCAACAGGCATCAGCAGCCCGCGCGCAAGAAGCAGCGGGGGGCGCGGTGCTGTATACGGGGGATGCCAACCTCACCGATGAGCAGACTGCCAAACTGCCTTTCGAACTGTATCGCCAAGGCTATGAGTACTACTGGAAAACCCACGCGCACCCGAACTCGACCTTCAAATACACCACCAGCAGCCTTATTGACCTGATGCGTTTCGACGCCACCGACCATATCGAGTTGATCAATCAACCGTTGCTGATGATCGCCGGCAGCAAGGCCGACAGCCTGTACATGACTCAGGATGCGTTTCCCAAAGCCGCCGGCACCACCGACAAGGAAGTGTTCATCATCGATGGCGCCACCCACATTGAAACCTACTGGGTGCCGCGTTATGTCGATGCGGCGATCGGCAAACTGACGGATTTTTACGCACGCACCTTGTGATCAGCGCGCCAAGGGTCGCACATCCGTGCGCGACCTGCTTTCATGGAATAATCACGCGCTCCTCATGAGAGGTTCTCATCAATGTCCCGCCCCAATCTCAACGACCTGCAAGCCTTCGTGGTCATCACCCGCGAAGGCAGTTTTACCCGTGCTGCCGCGCAACTGGGCGTTTCGCAGTCAGCGCTGAGCCACACTCTGCGGGCACTGGAAACCCGGCTGGGCGTGCGCTTGCTGACGCGGACTACGCGCAGTGTTTCACCAACGGAGGCGGGCCAACGCCTGTATCAAGCGATGGCGCCGCGCTTTGAAGAAATTGAACTGGAACTGGCTGCCGTCAGCGAGTTTCGCGACACCCCCGCCGGCAATGTACGGATTCAGGCGTCCGAGCATGCGGCGAACAATATTCTCTGGCCGAAGCTGCTGAAGGTGCTGCCCGACTACCCGGACATCAAGGTCGAAATCACCGTCGATTACGCCCTCGCCGACATCGTCGCGCAGCGCTATGACGCTGGTGTTCGACTGGGTGACCAGGTGGCCAAGGACATGATCGCCGTGCCGATCGGGCCATCGTTACGCATCGCCGTTGTCGGCTCACCGCAGTATTTCCAGCAGCGGCCTTACCCGATGGAACCGAGAGATCTGGCGGCGCACAACTGCATCAACCTGCGCCTGCCGACTCACGGCAGCCTGATGCAATGGGATTTCGAAAAGGATGGCCACGAACTCAAGGCCCGCGTCGAAGGCCAATGGACATTCAACAGCAGCGTGCCCATTCTGCGTGCGGCCGTGGCGGGATGTGGCTTGGCTTTCCTGCCAGAGGACATGGTGGCGAAGGAGCTTGCCGACGGTAGCCTTGTGCGGGTGTTGGAAGATTGGTGCCAACCCTTTGCCGGTTACCATCTCTACTACCCCAATCGCCGTGAACATTCGTCAGCGTTTGGCGTTGTAGTTGAGGCGTTACTCTACAAGAGCTGAGTCATCGACCTTCAAGGCGTCTGAATTTTTCCCGCCCCCTCAAACCGTGAATGAGCAGATGATTTTGATCGACTGCGTCGGGCGCGACCGGCTGCAAGCCGATTGCTGCCCCTCGTAACAAGCAGCTTCTGGCTTATCCCCCCTAAAGCCCCACCCAAAAMCGCCGATAACCTCCTACCAYCAATCMMCCCCCGCTCCCCYACACCCGATTCGCTCCCMGCATGCYCGTATGGCACGTCGCAWGCTTGCCTCACCCCGGCCCGTCCACATGGAGTACGAGTGAATGCCTGCCCAAGCCCGTTTCATCGAGCACTACCGCAAAGCCGACCGCATCATGCTCGCCCTGATCTGGCTGATGACCCTCTTCTCCCTGGGCCTGGCGTTCTGGCACGACACGCTGCTTCAAGCGCTYTTCATAGGCGSCGGCACCAGCGTGGTGCTGACCYTGGCCTATCGCGTCATCGGCGGCACCCGCCTGATGCGTTGCGCCCTTGGCGTCGGCCTGATGGTCATGGCGGCGTTGCACATCAACCAGGCCCAGGGTGTCATCGAATCGCACTTCGGTATCTTCGCGCTGCTGGCGGTGCTGACGTTCTACCGCGACTGGCTGCCTATCCTGGTGGCCGCTGTCACCATCGCGGTACACCACGTGGTGTTTCATGCCTTGCAGCAYCAGGGTTTCCCGGTGTTTGTGATGGAGCATCACGGCGGCTGGAGCATGATTTTCRTCCACGCGTTCTACGTGGTGATGGAGACGGTCGCCCTGCTCTACCTCGCGGTGCACAGCCAGWCMGAAGCGSTAGAAAGCCAGGAAATGCTYGAAAAAATGCTCGCCGTCACCACGCAGTTCAGCGGTGAGGCCGTCAAGGGCAGTCCGGAAAAAGTSCATGTCTCCCTTGCCACCCGTTTCGATCACTTTCTGACCCAGATCACCGGCCTGATCGACGGCGTCGCCCGYGACTCCCACGGCCTCGGCCAACTSGGYCAGGAGCTGGCTCACGCCAGCGGCACCCTGGAAAAAGGCGCGCGCCACCAACTGGCGGAAATCGCCCAGATGACCGGTTCCATGCAGCGCCTGGAAGATGCCATGGGCCATATTGCCGTGCACGTGGAGCATGCCGTCGAGCACGCGGGGCAAGCCAGCCAGCAGATCATCCGTGGCCAGGAAAGCGTCGGCCGCGCCCAGCTGGAAATCACCCAACTCGCCACCCGCCTCCACGACACTAACGAGACGGTCGAAGGGCTGGCCGTGCAAGCCGAACAGATCGGCTCGGTGCTGGAGGTGATCAACAGCATCGCCAACCAGACCAACCTGCTGGCCCTCAACGCCGCCATCGAAGCCGCCCGCGCGGGTGAGCAAGGGCGCGGGTTTGCCGTGGTCGCCGATGAGGTACGCAGCCTGGCGCAACGCACGGCGGTGTCGACCCAGGAGATCAAGACGATTATTGAAGGGTTGCAACACGGCAGCCGGCAAGCGGTTGAGGCCATGCACGACAGTCGCCAGGGCGTGGAGCGCTGCGTGGAGGACAGTCAGTTGGCGGTGGAGATGCTGCGGGCGGTGGGCAATGATATTTCGCAGATCGATCAGTTGAATGGGCGGATTGTGTCGACCACCCGTGAGCAATCCACGGCGAATGTGGAGATTGTCGGGCGGCTGCAGTCGGTGCAGAGCATCGCGCAGAATACGGCGCAGGATGTGGAGACGCTGGCCAGGAGCAGTGAGCGGTTACCGCCGATTGCGGTGCGGTTGGATGCGTTGGGGCGCCGGTTTCATCAGTGAGTGGGAGCATGGGCCGGTGCTTGATTCAAGCGCTGCTTCTGACGCGGATTGTTAGTCCAGGCGTGAGCGTCGCTACGGGCAGATCGGGTTTCAATCAAATGAATCGGGCCCTTTCTGCTCCTTTATTTGGACGTGCCGTGTTCATTTTGAGCGTGGGCCGGATAACGCATAGCGGCTTGCCTCTTCCATCAAGTCATCGCACATCGGATTGGCTTTGAGCATGTACGCAGCCGGGTCGATTATCTACAAGCCAAGCGATGTCTCTTCTGTGGCAGATGCCCAAACTTCTCCCATTGGCCCGACAATCTATTTCACTGCCCTCGCAGGTGCGTAGGGGTTGATTTACCGCTACCTTCCCTGGAAATCTTGCAAAGAGACGATGCACATGGATGTTGAATGGGCGCATGCCATCGAAGCCGCAGAAAGCGAGTACTTGTGTTCCCGCGTTGAGAGCTTATCGCGGGTTAGTGGAAATCCTTTTGGTGCTCGTGTGTTTTCCAATGGGGCCTTTCCGTGCTTTCAGGTGAAGGCAACACCTAGCCCGATGTTCAATCGTATCTACGGTGACAGCACCGGCAACCCCCTTTCACTGCTGAGCTTGCTCAAGGAGTCAGCGGAGTATTCAACAGTAACGCCCCTTATCGGGAAAGCCTCGACGTTTGAGCAATTCGCTTTTGTGGGTGAGGAGCGATTCGAGCGTTTGAGGGGGTGGACGCATCTGCAGCTTGCGTGCCCCATCGAGGATGCGGTGTTGACCCCCCAATTATTCAACATCGAAGAGGCCACTTCAGACTCTCTTCCGGAGTTCGCGGCAGTTCATGCGAGTGGCTTTCATACCAAGCCAGAGCATCGTCAGTTGAGCCAGGCTTGTTTTGCAGGACTGATGTCGAATGAACGCCTGAAAATCTACGTCCTTAAAGCTGATGGGCAAGTCGTTGCAGGCGCGTTGATGTACCTGGCCAGCAATGGCGTTGCCTACCTGGGCACGGCTGCCACTCGAAAAAATGCACGAGGCTTGGGCTATCATGGAGCGCTGATATCTCACCGGATAGAGCAAGCAAGGAAGCACGGCAGCCTGGTGATTGCTGCAACTGCGCTTCCAAGTTCGCAGAGTCGCCGCAATTTGCAGCGCATTGGGCTGGCGGCGTCTCATGCTCAGGCGCTGTACCGCTTGGCAGATGGTTGAAACAGATTCGTAATCTACCTTCCGCTTGTGCGAACGGTAGATGTAAAAAGCTGCTGCGCCTATGGCGAAAATGGTAAGTCAGCCAGAGCTGTTCATATTCATTTAAAACCTCGGCACATCGACGTCGCGCAGAAGTTCCTCGGTGGCACATTTGAAACGCTCCACCAGAAAGTCCAACAGGACCCGCACTCTGGCAATTCGGTACCGATTGCCATGCAGCACCGCAAACACCCCAGCTTCTGCTACGCAATAGTCAGGCAGCAGCACCTTCAACCGCCCGGCACGGATATCCGCTGCTGCGTCCCAAATGGTCTTGCGTGCAATGCCATGACCGGCCAATGCCCAAGCACGTGCCACGGCGCCATCGTTGGTTTCCCAGGCGTTTTCCAATGGCACACTGTGGTTCCATGTCTGGCCGTCCACCCTGAAATGAAAGGTGTTTAAAGGACCCGCCGGAGTCACCAGCAGAATAAATTTATGCCCGGTGAGCTCGGCCGGCGTCTGCGGCTCGCCGTGGCTCGCCAGGTAGTCCGGCGAGGCACAAAGCACCCGCCAGTTGGGTGCCAGCTGCCGGGCGATCAACGAGCTATCACGCAGTGGGCCGAAACGAATGGCTAGGTCGACATCGTCCTGTACCAGGTTAGACATAGCGTCCGACAAGGTCAGCGCCACCTTCAACTGCGGATGCTGCGCGCAAAAGGTCTCGAGCCAGTCATTAAGCAGGTGACGGCCAAAGTCAGTAGAGGCAGACAGACGGACTTTACCGCGTACTTCCTGCTGACTCGCCTGCAACCCTGCCTCCGCCTCATCAATGGCGCGCAAGGCGACCCAGCATTGCTGCAGATAGAACCGGCCTTCATCAGTCAGGCGCAGTTGACGGGTTGTGCGATCAAACAAGCGGGTATGCAGCGCCGCCTCCAACTTGAGCAACCGTGCGCTGGCCGCCGCCGGCGACAACCCCAACTTGCGTCCAGCGGCTGAAAGACTGCCGAGGTCGGCAGCCTCAACGAACAAGCGCATGTCCCCCAATCGATCAGTGGCCATCTTCAATCCAGATTTGATTAAGCATCAAATTCTAGACCAATTATCAAATCACAGACACTTCATCACAATCAGGCCTCACCTGTTTTTCGAGCAAGCTCATGAACCGCGAAGAATCGATTCAACCCAACCCCCCGCCGTCCTCAGAACTACCTATCACTGGCTTACTGGCCCTGACCACCGCGAGTTTTATCGCCACTGCCAACGAGAGCGTACCCGCCGGCCTGTTGCCACACATCTCCGACACGTTTGAGGTTTCCCAGGCATGGGCGGGGCAATGGGTCACCGCGTGTGCCCTCGGTTCCGGGCTGGCGGCCGTTCCCTTGACCTTGGCCTTGCAAGGTTGGCCACGGCGCCTTGTGTTATTACTGACAGTGGGGGTGTTCTGTTTGTGCAACGCGGTAACTGCCTTGTCGCCGTATTTTGCCCTCACCCTGGTTGCGCGCCTGATCGTCGGGGTCGCCACTGGTGTGGCGTGGAGCCTGTTGGCCGGTTACGCGCGACGCATGGTCGCCGCGCCCTTGCAAGGCCGCGCGATGGCAGTGGCTATGCTGGGTATCCCCGTCGCCTTGGCGCTGGGCGTACCACTGAGTGCATGGCTGGGTGAGCAGATCGGTTGGCGCAATGTGTTCGGGCTGCTAGCGGCGTTGAGCCTGGCGCTGATGGTTTGGATTCGGCTGAATGTCCCTGACTTTGCCGGGCAACGGGCTGGTCAGCGCTTGTCCCTGGGCCATGTTTTGTCCAGGCCAGGCGTGCGACCGGTGCTGACGGTAGTTATGCTGTGGATCATGGCTCATTACATGCTCTACACCTATATTGCGGCATTCCTGGCATCGGTTGGGTTGGATGGACAGGTCGAGCAGGCATTGCTTGCGTTCGGCATTGCGGCTCTCGTGGGTATCTGGCTCACTGGGCTATTGATTGACCGCTGGCTGCGGCGGTTGGTGCTGTTGAGCCTGGCCGGGTTTGCGCTGGTATCGCTGGCATTGGCGTTGGGTGGCTTGCCTGCCATAGCGGTTTATGTGGCGATGGCTGCCTGGGGCCTGAGTTACAGCGGTGCACCGACCCTGCTACAGACAGCTTTGGCGAATGCTGCTGCCGACGGTGCCGATGTGGCTCAGTCGATGCTGGTGACCGTACTGAACCTCGCGTTTGCGGGCAGTGCCGTAGTGGGCGGTGTACTGCTTGAGACGACAGGCGTGGGATCGATCCCCTGGGCAACCTTGGCATTGGTGCTGCTGGCCTGGTTGGTTGTTAAGGTGGGTGGCCAAGCTGGGTTCAGGAGCTTGTCCAAGCCCTGACCGGTTTTACTGCCGCTTAGTCCGAATTCGGCTCAGCCAAAATGCAGGCAAGCCAGTTCACACAAATGCTGTGTGATGCCTTCCTCGGAGTGTTCCGGAGCTGCAATCAACAGCATCTCAGAGGCACTCGATGAGGCTCAAGCCACGGCACGCAATGCCGGTGATATTACGCCGCCGCTCAATCTCAACTTCGTCACTCTAAGCAGCTCGATTAAATTGTTCGGAGCGCCGTCTGAGTATCTGCGTCCAGTTCAGATGCTCGGTTACTACCCTGACGAAGTCCTCAGGCGCTAATTTTAGCTCGATGAAGCACGCCTAGCCGAGCAGAGCATCGTGGGGTCACAGGCCATTTGAACGGCCTCTGACTGCTAACATTCCGTTGGCAGCCAATCGGATAATAGCCGTAACGTTGGGCCTCATAGTGGTGAGGCATTTTCAGACGATATAGCCACTTATGCCGTCCCACAGAAGTTTTACCGCCGTGACTACGAGCAGGCAGTAGCAGGCAAGGTACATCTGGCGTTGATCCAGCTTGGTGTGCAGTCGCCAGCCCAGCCAGACACCACTTGGAACTGCTAACAGGCAGATGACCATCAGGCTTAGCACGTTACCGGTGGGCCTGGCTAACAGCAGCCAAGGCACTGCCTTGAGCAGATTGCCTACGGTAAAGAACATGCTGGTGGTGCCGGCATAGGTTTTCTTGCTTAGACCGAGCGGCAACAGGTACATCGCTAATGGTGGCCCACCAGAATGCGCGACCATAGTCGTGATCCCAGAGGTGACGCCTGCGGACACCGCCTTGAGCGATGAGCGCTGGCTGACCCTGATTTCCCCACCGGTTTTGAACCAGAGGCCGACAAAAATCAGGGTAACCGCCGCCATCACTAACGCGACTGCGCGGTGATCCATGACGCGAAAGAGTAGATAGCCGACACCGATGCCGACAATCAGACCTGGTAACAACAGCACCAGGTCGGGTTTAGACCAAGTGGATGGCTTCCAGTAACGCAGGCCGAACAGGTCCATCGCGATAAACAACGGCGCTAGCAGTCCGCCGGCTGTGAGCGGATCCATCACCAGCGACAGCAGCGGAATGCCGACAATGGAGAAGCCTCCACCGAAGGCACCTTTCATAAAGCAGATCAAAAAAACTCCGGCGAAGGTCACCAGAATCGTGGTGGTGGTCAACTCAAGGTCCACGGTGCTGCCCCCTGATCCGGCTGCTCAAGGTTGGCCAGCATTATCGAAGAAAGCTCAACGTGCCCGCGCTCGCGCAAGTGCGCGATCGCAGACAAGCGATCAGCGTGCGACTTGTTTTGATTGAGCTTGCGCTTGCATTCAACGCACTGCATTTCGATCTCGATACCGACAACTCTCGACACCATCTCGTCCAGATATTCACGCGGCGCATCGCCCATCTTCCAGGGCTTGATCTCCTTGGACTCCTGGTGGCGAGTCAGCTGGGCCAGGGTGCGGCGCAGGAGCTTTTCTTCCGACATCACGCGCATGACGCCATGCACATGCACCACCTCGTAGTTCCATGTGGGAACCTGGCGATGCGTTTCGTGCTTGGACGCATACCAGTTGGGCGAAATGTAGCCTTCTGCCCCCCTGAAGATCACCATGACAGGCGTGCCGCCGGCGCAACGTTGCCACACAGGATTGGCGCGGGCCACATGAGCGGTCAGCAGCCCGTATGTTCCGTGGCCGGTATCGAGTTCAAAGGGAATGTGGTCCGCATCCATGCCGGATTCACCCTCAGTCACGAGGATGCCCAGCGGATTGTCGCGGATAATTCGGTGCAACTGTTCCGGGCGGTGCTCTGCGAAGTGTTCGGGAATGTACATGGGATTTCACTACGGATTGTTGGGAGTCCATAATGTCGACCACGACCTGCATCATCGAAAGTGCCAGTTTCGAGGTTTTTCCATGGGCCAGTTTTCAGCCAATCCGGATGCATTTTCCCGCGGCGCGCAACGTCGGATCTATGCCAGGCTGCGCGCGCAGATAGAAGACGGCACGCTTGCCGCCGGCACGAGGCTCATGTCGACGCGGGCAATCGCGGCCGAACTCGGCGTGTCGCGAACCACGGTAACGGCGGCTTACGAGCAACTGGCGGCCGAAGGCTTTGTCCTGACATCAGTGGGCAAGGCCGCCACGGTAGCGAGCATAATCAGCACTCAATCCGGGCATGCCCAAGGGGACTCGGCGCAGCAAAAGGAACTGCCGCCAGTGCTTTCCCTTTACGGGCAACGAGTGGCCATCATGAAGCCGTACAACATGGCGTCACCCCAAGCCCGCATCGATTTCAGGTACGGCTCGGTCGCTACCAGGGATTTTCCGGCGCTGGGTTGGCAGCGCGCCTACCGTTCCGAACTAGTCAAGCGTCAACCGAGCCTCGCTTACGGCCACCCCGAAGGGGAAGAGCGCTTGCGCAATGCGCTGCAAGGTTATCTGCGACGCGCACGCGGTCTGGCGTGCGATGCGGATCAAATACTCGTCGTGCATGGCTCGCAGCAAGGACTTGACCTGTGCGCCCGGCTTTTGCTGAACCCGCAAGATGCATTCGTCTTCGAAGAGCCTGGCTACCGCATGGCCAGATATTGCTTTGAGGCCACGGGCGCGACGGCGTTGCCCATACCCGTCGATGCCTCTGGACTGGATACCAGTGCTCTGCCGGAAGGTGATCGCGTGCGCCTGGCCTTTGTCACTCCGTCGCACCAGTTTCCAATGGGTGCGGTGCTTCCTGTCGCACGTCGCCTCGAACTGCTGAGTTGGGCGAGGCGACATCGCGCGTGGATCATTGAGGACGATTACGGCGGCGAGTTTCGCTATGGCCAGCGGCCCATCGACGCACTGCAATCCATGGACGCAGATGCTCGCGTCATTTATGTCGGAACGTTCTCCAAGGCACTCTCACCGCAACTCAGGTTGGGTTATCTGGTTCTTCCACGCGAGTTGGTTCACGTTTTCCGTGAAGCAAAACGGCTGACCGATCGACACTCACCGCGCTGGGAGCAAAACGTGCTCGCCTCATTGATCGAAAGTGGAACCTATGAGCGTCACGTTCGCCGCCTGCGGCGGGAAAATGAACTGCGGCGAAGGGCATTACTGGAGGCTTTTGAACAGCATCTGGCGGAATATGGGCAACTGGCCGGCATGGCGGCGGGCTTACACGGCGTATTAACGCTACCCGCGCTTCGCGCTCAGGATGAGCCGACGTTGCAGGCGATAGCGCTCGAACGCGGGGTTGGCGTATATCCGCTTTCGCCGCTGTTTGCCGAACCCACGTCGGTAGAATACGAGCGACCGGCAGGGCTCATTTTGGGCTATGCCGGCCTGACAACGCAGCAGATTCATGAAGGGATCGGCATTCTTGGCACGGTGGTTCGGGAGGTTGAAGAGCTTGGGGCTCGGTCCGGATCAGTGGATGACTATGTCATCTAATATGCGGCTCGAACACGAGCAAATTTACAAGGTAGAGATAAGGCGAATAAGAAAAAGTGGTCGGCTTGAGTGACTGCTAAGGGTGGAAAATGGTTCTGGACGGAGGGACCGCTATTGGCCGATTGCAGCCCATCGTGACGGGTAGCTTTTTGAAAATTGGCCCCCATTATCGGCCCCAATTTTTCGATGCTGATAATTGGCTACTTTTCCCCGGAAAACCTCCTGGCTTGGGTCGAAGTCGTCGATACAACTACCACCGCCTCCACCACGCTTTCTGAGCAACCACCTCAGGCTTCAGCGAGGCGATCTTAGAGCCTGCAATCTTTACCGGTGCGACGTCCAGACCATCGAAGCTACCTAGACCCAGAGGGGGGCTTTCTGCTTGTAGAAAGCGAGTGGTTTCTGCTGAAGCCACCGCATGCAGTAACGATGAGGGCGTTATATTCCGACTCAAGACGTGAATGCCGTTCTCTGGGTCATGCAGACCACTTGCGTCGGTGCCTTCAACCCCATCTATCAGAAGCGGCTGGATCATGACCGTGCCAAGCTTGTAGGTGATATCCAGATCACCGCAAACGCAACGCAGTCTTTGCAGTTCACCATTCGACGATACACACACAAAATCCAGCCCGTCGTCATCCGTGCAAAAGCTGCAAACGTGTAATTGAAGGCTTTTACTCAGCGCTAAATTCACATTCAGGAAAGCTCTCTTGAAGTAGTCGGCTAGCTGAGCATCCTTAAGCACTTTGTATATCCGCGATAGCGCTGCCAATTCTTGAGGGAGCTCAAGCGGTACATCCTTGATGGGTGGCATAGACGTAAAGGGCCATTTCCGTTCTTCGCCAGCCTTGAACGTGTCTAAGTAGAACGACGTGGCGTTTTCATCCTGGTGCAATGACCAACCAATGCTCACCGGCAACGTAGAAAGTGGTTCTAACTCCGGCTTCACATTCATCGCGTGAGCAACGACAAGGTACCCCATTGTTTAGATCCTTCAGGTACAGGGCTGAATCGCTCCAAGCATAGTCGATACTTGAGTGTGTGCTATTGGCCGATAGCATTCGCGCATGGCCGAGAGCTGACTCAAAGGGCCTGAAAAATTCCGGGGATTGAAAATGGAAGAAACGCTCTCTTCGATATTTATGCGCACTAAAGGAAAACCCATAAATTTCAATGGGAAAACCGTCGTTGCGATCATAAATCTCGATTTTTTCTAGCCGTTTTACAAATGTTAACTCCTTCAAGTGGCTATTGGCTTTAGGCTTCGAATCACAAAGTCCGATCGGACCCAATCAGCTCTAAGACGACTCTACAACCATGAATCTGCACGCCATCGCCGCGACGCTTTTTGCGTTTTTCACACTGCTTCCTTCCTCAGTGCACGCCGCGACCCCCATCGCCCATGTCGCTATCTACCGAGGCCCGGCGGGCTGCGAGGGATGTTCAGAGAATGTCAAAACAGCCCTGCTGCGCGTCCGCCCGAATGCGCAGATTGACTTTGTAGGTGCCGATGAATCGATCGACATCACGCCGCAAAGCCTCGCTCGTTATGACCTCTACGTTCAACCTGGTGGCGGTCAGGACATCCCTGCGGCGCTTGATAGTTTGGGGGATGCGCGGGTGCAGGCCATTCGTGACTTTGTCGCCCAGGGTGGGCGCTACCTGGGGCTGTGCATGGGCGCTTATCTGGCCGATGACAGCAATTTTGGCCTGATACCCTACGACCTTGATTCAGAGGCGGGCAGGCCTGGGTTTGAGGTCGCGGGCATTGCGGACGCGGCGGTGCAGGTTGTGTGGGATGGGAAAGCCGATAGCGTCTTTTATCAGGATGGGCCTTACTTCCCCAAGCCTGACGCGACCTCGCCTTCTTCAACCATTGCGACCTACCGGAATGGTGATGTGGCGGCAGCGCGTTACACCTATGAAAACGGGGTAGTGGTGCTGAGCGGCCCGCACCCAGAGGCGGATCGGGAGTGGTTCGAGAAGGTGAATATTCCCTTGAGCAAGATGCCGCAGGGTGAGCTTTTTGGGGCGTTGGTACGCAGCATTGAGGGGCGCAGGTAGGGGGCGATGATGACTTCCGGATTTCAGCTGGATGCTCCAGCCAACTGAAAAAGTCATATGGCCGCCAGCTATTTACCCAGGTTTTGATTCATCAAATTGTCCAGTACGGGAAATTTGGTGGCCGCCTGCCATTCGCGTAAATGCTTGCAGCCTTCATCATTGAGCTCGGCAAGGTTGCTGCGAGCGTCGCATATCGTGAACCACTTCTGCCGGAGAGATGGATACTTTACAAACTCTTCCCGGGTTGGGGGTTGGTTAGTGGACAAACGCAGAACTGACAGCACTAAAAGTGCAGACACTCCGATACCGATAGAGCCGTTTTTATAATTCATATCAACTTCCGCAAATGAGAAACCTAACCCCACAGCAGAACTAATGACCGCTGTTAATTGCTTGGGGCGTTGGTCGACTATAAGAAGAGAAATGGATCGATAAAAGATCCATTTTCGACGTATCTCATAGGGCCATTTATTCACAAGATGGGGAAATCAGAAAAAATCGGGGCAGTCTACCGAACGCTCGGGCAATCACGAAGCTGCCGGCGAACCTGGCGCACGTCGAGCAAAACTCAGCCCAACTCCCGCCCCAAAAACGGCGCAGTCCGGCTCCCCTTACTCTTCGCCACCTTCTGCGGCGTCCCACTCACCACCACCTTCCCTCCTCTATCCCCGGCACCCGGCCCGATATCAATCACCCAATCACTCTGGGCCACCACGCGCATTTCATGCTCCACCACAATCACCGTGTGCCCCGCCTCCACCAGATGATTCAACTGGCTCAACAACCGATCCACATCCCGCGGATGCAGCCCGGTCGTCGGTTCATCCAGCACATACAACGTCGCGCCCCGGGCATTGCGTTGCAGCTCGGTCGCCAGCTTGATCCGCTGCGCTTCCCCGCCCGACAGCTCCGTGGCTGGCTGGCCAAGGCGCAAATAACCCAAGCCAATATCCCGCAGCACTTGCAGCGAGCGCAGCACACCCGGCTCTTCGGCAAATACCTCTACCGCCTGTTCAACCGTCAGCCCCAGCACCTGGGCGACGGTCAGCCCTTCCCACTTGATCGCTAACGTTTCCGGGTTGTACCGCGCCCCGTGGCACGTCGGGCATGGCGCATACACGCTGGGCATGAACAGCAATTCAACGCTGACAAAACCCTCGCCTTCGCAGTTCGGGCAGCGGCCTTTGGCGACGTTGAAAGAAAATTGCCCGGCGTCGAAATGGCGCTTTTTCGCCGCGGGTGTGGCGGCGAACAGTTTGCGTACGTTGTCGAACAGGCCGGTGTAGGTCGCGAGGTTGGAGCGCGGTGTGCGGCCAATGGGTTTCTGGTCCACCTGGACCAGGCGGCGGATGTGTTCCAGGCCGCCACTGATGCGGCCGCCGCTGGTTTGCGGGGCGTCGTCTTCGAGGCTGGGTTCGTCTTCGGTTTCCATCACGCGGCCCAGGCCTGCGCCTACCAGTTCCAACAGCGCCTGGCTGACGAGGCTGGATTTGCCCGAGCCGGAAATGCCGGTGACGGCGGTGAAGCAGCCCAGGGGAAAGTCCACGCTGAGGTCGTTGAGGTTGTTGCGCGTGACGCCTTCCAGGCTCAGCCAGCCGGTGGGTTGGCGCGGTGGTTGGCTGACCGGGCGTTTTTCGGCGAACAGGTATTCGCGGGTTTGCGAGGCTTCGACCTGCGCGAGGCCGGCGGGTGGGCCGCTGTACAGGACTTGGCCGCCGTGTTCACCGGCAGCCGGGCCGACGTCGATCAGCCAGTCGGCGCGGCGCATGGTTTCCAGGTCGTGTTCCACCACGAACAGTGAGTTGCCGGCGGCCTTCAGGCGGTCGAGGGCGGCGAACAGGGCTTCGCCGTCAGCGGGATGCAGGCCGGCGGAAGGTTCGTCGAGCACGTAGATCACGCCGAACAGTTGCGAGCCCAGTTGGGTGGCCAGGCGCAGGCGTTGCAGTTCGCCGGAGGACAGGGTCGGTGTGCTGCGCTCAAGGGCCAGGTAGCCCAGGCCGAGGTCGGTCAGGGTGCTGACGCGTTCGAGCAGGTCCTGGGCGATGCGTTGGGCGGCCAGGCGTTTTTCCACGGAGAGCTTTTTATCGCCCTGCCCTTCAGCCACCGGGCGCAGCAGTTCGGCGAGTTGCAGCAGGGACATTTGCGACAGTTCGCCAATGTCCACGCCGGCAAACTTCACCGACAGCGCGGCCTTGTTCAGGCGTTTGCCTTCACACAGCGGGCACGGGCTGCCTTGCATGAACTGCGACACGCGCTTTTTCATCAGGGCGCTTTGGGAGTGGGTGAAGGTGTGCAGGATGTAGCGGCGGGCGCCGGTGAAGGTGCCCTGGTAGCTGGGCTCGAGTTTGCGTTTGAGGGCGTCGCGGGTCTGGGCCGGTGTGAAGCCGGCGTACACCGGTACGGTGGGGGTTTCTTCGGTGAAGAGGATCCAGTCGCGCTGTTTTTTCGGCAGGTCGCGCCACGGGATGTCGACGTCGTAGCCCAGGGTGACGAGGATGTCGCGCTGGTTCTGGCCTTGCCATGCCAACGGCCAGGACGCCACGGCGCGTTGGCGGATGGTGAGGGAAGGATCGGGCACCATCAGGGCCTCGGTCACTTCGTACACGCGGCCCAGGCCGTGGCATTGCGGGCAGGCGCCCTGGGGCAGGTTGGGGGAAAAGTCTTCGGCGTACAGCATCGGTTGCCCCGCCGGGTAACTGCCGGCGCGGGAGTAGAGCATGCGGATCAGGCTGGACAAGGTGGTGACGCTGCCCACTGATGAACGTGTGCTGGGTGTACCGCGCTGTTGTTGCAGGGCCACGGCGGGCGGCAGGCCTTCGATGGCGTCGACGTCCGGTACGCCGACCTGGTCGATCAGGCGGCGGGCGTAGGGCGCCACGGATTCGAAGTAGCGGCGCTGGGCTTCGGCGTAGACGGTGGAGAATGCCAGCGAGGACTTGCCGGAGCCTGACACGCCGGTGAACACCACCAGGGCGTCGCGGGGGATGTCCACGTCGACGTTGCGCAGGTTGTGTTCCCGTGCACCCCGCACCCGCACGAAGCCAGGGCGTTGGGAGGTGAGTGAGGTGTCTGGTGGCAGGTTGCGCTGGGAAGTCATGGGTAACCTTATCGGTGTGTTCAAGGCAGTGAAGATCAACTGTGGGAGCCGGGCTTGCCCACGATGACGGTGTGCCAGTTACCAGATGGGGTGCCTGACACTCCGCCATCGCGGGCAAGCCCGGCCCCCACAGTGGTTTGGTGTTGCTGGCTGGATCTTCATTCGTCACATCATTCGGGAGGTCAGTACCGAGCGCACCCGTTGCGCCAAGTCATCCGGGCCATAGGGTTTGCTCAGCAGGTGAATGTCGTTGCCCAGCAGGTGGTTGCTGGAAAGAATGTCGCGGGTATGCCCGGAGGTAAACAGCACCGCTATCGCCGGCACTTGGCTGCGCGCCCACTCGGCCAGGTCGGTGCTTTTGACCCGGCCCGGCATCACCACGTCGGTGAAGATCAGGTCCGGTTGCAGGCCGGCCTGGAGCATCAGCATGGCCCGGTCGCCGTCTTCGGCGGTGAGCACGGTGTAGCCGGATTGTTCGAGCAATTCCACCGCGGCCGCGCGTACGCCTTCGTTGTCCTCAACCACCAGGATCGTCTCATGGCCGCCGGTGGGTTGTGTGAGCTCGACGGGCGCATCGTGGTTTTCCGGCTCTCCCAGGTTGCGCGGGAAATACATCTGCACCACGGTACCGCTGCCCTCCACGCTCTCGACCTCAACATGCCCGCCACTTTGGCGCACGAACCCAAACACCATGCTCAGGCCCAGGCCGGTACCGTGGCCATTCGGCTTGGTGGTGAAAAACGGTTCGAAGGCCCGTGCCAGGATCGTTGGTGACATGCCGGCGCCGCTGTCGGCGACGGCCAGGCGCACGTATTCACCGGGGTTGATGCTTTTACCGGCGCAATCCGGAGGGTTGAGGATGATGTTTTCGCCGGTGATCCGAATCACCCCCTCGCCTTTCATGGCATCCCGGGCATTGATCGCCAGGTTGAGCAGCGCGTTTTCCAGTTGGTTGCGGTCGACGTTAATGCACCACGGATCCTGGGGCAGCTGCACATCAATGTGGATGGTTTCTCCCAGCGCCCGCTGCAGCAACTCGCCCAGGCCTTCATAGATGCGCAGCGGGTTGTACACCGCCGGTGACAATGGCTGGCGACGGGCGAAGGCCAGCAGTTGCGAGGTCAGTTTGGCCCCACGTTCCACTGCCGCGATGGCGGCGCTGACCCGGCGCTGCACCTGGGGGTTGTCCGGTTCATGCCGGGCCAGCAGGTGCAGGTTGCCGGAGACCACTTGCAGCAGGTTATTGAAGTCGTGGGCCACGCCGCCGGTCAGGCCGCCAATGGCTTCCAGCTTCTGTGATTGGCGCAACTGTTCCTCGGCGGCGGAACGGGCTTGCACCTCCGCGGCCACGCGCTGCTCCAGGTTGTGGGTGAGTTCCTGGCGCAGGCGCTCGGAGATCATATGTTCGGTGGTCTCCACTACAATCGCCAGGACCCCGGCCGGTCGTTGGTCGTCACCGGCCACGGGGCTGTAATACAGGTCCATCCAGACTTCTTCCGGGCGGCCGTCGCGCAACAGTTCCAGGGGCAGGTTGCGGTAGGACAAGGTGCCGCCAGCCAGGCAGGTGTCGACCACATTGCGGTTGAAGTCGGCGACTTCCGGCCAGCCCAGTTCCACCGGCGCACCCAGCAGATAAGGGTGGCGACCGCCGGCAAATACCGAATAGCTGTCGTTGTAGATCATGTAACCGGCGTGCCCCCACAGCATCACCATGGGCATGGGCGATGCCAGCATCATCTGCACCGCGCTGGTCAGGCTGGAGGGCCAGGCATTCATCGGGCCGAGGTCGGTGGTGGACCAATCGAAAGCACGAATCCTCTGGGCCATTTCCCCAGCCCAACCCTCACAGCCGTGGGTATTGGATAAAAACTGCATCGGTCGGCTCTGCAAAAGATAAAAGGTGGGCGGCAATGAAAACTTTGAGCCCGGCAGTGGCGGTTGGTTTCATCGCATATTGCTTATGCCGGCAGGAAGGAGCAAGGGCCGGCTCAGCGAAAGTCCCGGCTGCGCACACTGATGCCCGACAGCAACGGGGTCAGGTCGGTCAAGCGCCCGGCGATCAGGTGCCGAACCTCGCCCACCGCCTCCCAGCGGCCATCCACCTTGAGCAACCGCGAGCCCACCAGCGCCTGGCGTTGGCGCTCGGCCAAATCGCGCCAGACCACCACATTGATATTGCCGAACTCATCTTCCAGTGTGACGAAGGTAACGCCGCTGGCCGTGCCAGGGCGTTGTCGACCGGTGACCAGGCCGGCGACGCTGACGTTGCGGCCATGCTCAACCTGCAGCAATTCCCTGGAACTGCGGCAACGCCGCGCGCGCAGTTCATCGCGCAACAGCGCCAACGGGTGTGGGCCCAGGGTGGTGCCGACGCTGGCGTAGTCGGCATACAAATCTTCGCCGACTGTCGGTTGCGGCAGCTCCACCACCGCCTCTTCCGGGCTGGCGATACCGGCAAACAGGCCCTGTTGTTTCTGCACCCCGGCCACCTCCCAACGCGCCCGGTGCCGATGCCCGGCCAGGCCGCGCAAGGCACCGGCATCCGCCAGCAGTTCCTGGGCGCGAGTGTCCAATTGGGCACGCTCGCCCAAGTCGGCAATATCAAAAAACGCCCGGGCCTGGCGCGCCGTTTCAATACGCCGGCCGTCCTCTTCGCGAAACCCGGAGATCATGCGCAAGCCCATGCGAATCGCCGGTTGCTGGCCTTCGATCGGCTCAAGGCTGCAATCCCAGTCACTGGCCTGCACATCCACCGGGCGGATCTGCAAATGATGGCGACGGGCGTCCTGCAGGATCTGGTCGGGGCTGTAGAAACCCATGGGCCAGCTGTTGATCAGGGCGCAGGCGAACGCTGCCGGTTCATGGCATTTGAGCCAGCAACTGGCATAGGTCAGCAAGGCGAAACTGGCGGCGTGGGACTCGGGAAAACCGTAGCTGCCAAAACCCTTGATCTGCTCGAAGATCTGCGCGGCGAAGGCTTCGCTGTAGCCGTTTTTCAGCATGCCGGTGCGCAGGCGTTGCTGATGGGGTTCGAGGCCGCCATGGCGTTTCCAGGCGGCCATGGAACGGCGCAGTTGGTCGGCTTCGCCGGGTGTGTAATCGGCGGCGACCATGGCGATCTGCATGACCTGTTCCTGGAACAGCGGGATGCCCAGGGTTCGCTCCAGTACGGACTTGAGTTCCGGCGATGGGTAGGTGGTTTCTTCCTCCTTGTTCCGCCGCCGCAGGTACGGATGCACCATGCCACCCTGGATGGGCCCCGGCCGCACGATGGCGACCTCAATGACCAGGTCGTAGAATTTTTCCGGTCGCAGGCGGGGCAGCATCGACATCTGCGCCCGCGACTCAATCTGGAACACGCCGATAGTGTCGGCCTTGCTGATCATCGCGTAGGTTGCCGCATCTTCCTTGGGCACCGAAGCCAGGCTCAGGTCCCGGTTGCGATGGCGGCGCAGCAGGTCGAAGCAGCGGCGAATCGCACTGAGCATGCCCAGCGCGAGGATGTCCACCTTGAGCAGGCCCACGGCGTCGAGGTCGTCCTTGTCCCACTGGATGATGGTGCGCTCGGCCATGGCCGCATTTTCCACCGGCACCAGGGTGTCCAGCGGGTGTTCGGAAATCACGAAGCCGCCGGGGTGCTGGGACAGGTGCCGGGGGAAGCCGATCAGTTGCTGAGTGAGTGTGAGCACCCGGCGCAGCACCGGGCTGTCGGGGTCGAAACCGCCTTCGCGCAAGCGTTCCAGGGGCGGTGCTTCGTCGCTCCAGCGCCCACAACAGTCGGCCAGGGCGTTGACCTGATCCGGCGGCAACCCGAGGGCCTTGGCCACGTCGCGCACCGCGCCGGCGCCGTGGTAGCTGCTGACCACCGCCGTCAACGCGGCGCGGGTACGACCGTAGCGCTGGAAGACGTATTGCAGCACTTCTTCGCGGCGTTCGTGCTCGAAGTCCACGTCGATGTCCGGCGGCTCGTTGCGTTCGCGGGACAGGAAGCGCTCGAACAACATGCTCGTCAGGCTCGGGTCGATCTCGGTGATGCCCAGTGCAAAACACACCGCCGAGTTGGCCGCCGAGCCACGGCCCTGGCACAGGATCGAACGGCTGCGGGCGAAGCGCACAATGTCGTGTACGGTGAGGAAGTAGCTTTCGTAGCCGAGGTCGCTGATCAGTTCCAGTTCGTTATTGATCTGCTGGAGGGTCTTGGCGTCGACCCCTTTCGGCCAACGCTGGGTGATGCCTTGCTCGGTCAAGGTGCGTAACCAGGATTTTGCATCCTGGCCTTCAGGTACCAACTCCCTGGGGTATTGATAGCGCAATTGGCCGAGGTCAAAGGTGCAACGCCGGGCAATGTTCAGGGACTCTTCCAGCAAGTGCGCCGGGTACAGCGCGGCCAATGCATCGAGGCTGCGCAAGTGCCGTTCACCATTGGGATGCAGGCGCGCGCCGGCTTCGGCCACCGGGACGTGGTGACGGATTGCGGTCATGGTGTCTTGCAACGCACGGCGACCGCGCACATGCATATGCACATCGCCGCAGGCCACCGCCGGCAGGTGCAGGCTGGCGGCCAGGTTCAGGCGTTGCTCAAGGTGACGGGCATCGTTCTGGCCGCAATGCAGTTCCACCGCCAGCCACAGGCGATCGGTGAAGGTGCTGCGCAGCCATTGGATATGGGCCTGGGTATCGGTGTCTTCGACCATCCATAACGCGAGCAAGCCGTGTACCGCGGTGAAGTCTTCCTGCAGCAACCGGTAGTGACCTTTTTCCGCACGGCGACGGGCGATGGTGATCAGCCGGCACAGGTGTTGATAGCCTTCCAGGTTCTCCACCAGCAGCACCAGCTTGGGGCCGTTTTCCAGGCGCATCTCGCTGCCGATAATCAGCGGCAACCCGACTTCCTTGGCTGCCTGCCAGGCACGGACGATGCCCGACAAGGTGCATTCATCGGTGATCGCCAGGGCTTCGTAGCCCTGCTGCCTGGCCCGTTCAAACAGCTCGCGGGCACTGGAGGCGCCCCGCTGGAAACTGAAGTTGGACAGGCAGTGCAGCTCCGCGTACTTCATGCAAACCAGCCTTGCAGCCACAGCGTGCCGCTTTCGCCCACGGTGCGGTAAGCCCAGCCCTGCTGGCCGGCGCGGGTGCGCACCAGGTAGTAATCGCGGCGCACATCGGCACCATCCCACCAGCCGGACTCGATGCGTTCCGGGCCCATCAGGATGTGTAGACCTTGCTCGGCCAGAGGCGTCGGTTCATGCAGCAACCAGCCCGGGCGCTGCACGTTATTTGAGGGGGTACACGGGCGAGTGTCGGCACCGGCTTGCCAGGCGCATTCGGGGCGGTGGTCGGCGTGAAACCGCAGGCCTTGCACCGCTTCATCCCCCAGCCGCGCCCGCAGGCGTTCGCGCAGTTGTTCCCACGGCAGGGTTTGTTGCGGGCGCTCGTCGAACAGGTCCTGGCGCTGGGGCACAAACACCGGCAGGTCCTCGGCCACCAGGCGAAAGCCGCGCACCGGCGAGGTGACTTGCACTTGCTCCAGGCGGCCACGGGCCAGTTCGAACAGCATCGCCGCGTCACGCTCGGCGCTGAGCAGTCCGACCTTGATCACGCTGTCGGGCTCGGCCGCGTGTTCCAGGTGCAGGTCAAAGCGCTGCACGCCACTGTCGCGGCCACACAGGAACGCCGACAGATCGCCAGTCAAACGGCGCAAGGGAAACAGCAAGGCCTGGTGGGACAACACATCAAAATTCAGCTCGATGCGCACATCAAACCGGTCCGGCGGCTGGTAGAACGCCAGCGCCAGGGGCCGTTGGCCGCACAGTGCATCAAGGTGCTTGAGCAGCGCAGCATCGAAGCGCCGGGCCAGGGTATGCCGAGGCAACGCCTGCACCTGGGCCAGGGTGCGCAAGCCCATGCGCGACAATGCGCTGGCAGCTTGCGGGTCGAGGCCGGCGCGGTCGATGGGGATCGGTGCCAGGGCGTGTTGCAGGTATTGCTCATCGGCCACGGCCAGGCCGTCGTAGACATTCGCCAATATCCGCGCCGCCGCCGGGTTCGGCGCGGCGACGATGCGATGACGAAACCCCAGTTCGGTCAGCTCCTTGCGCAAGCGTGCTTCGAGCAACGGCCAGGGCCCGAACAGGCCCAGGCTCGACTCGATCTCGAACAGCAACGCCCGTGGGTAGAACACGCTGACCTGGGAGCTGAAACGGTAGGCCCAGGCGGCGAGAAACTGCTGCCAGTATTCGATCTGCGCCGGGTCGTATTCGGCGCAGGCAAAAGCCTTGGTCAAGGCATGGGCCGCCGTCAGCGACTGGCCGGGGCGCAGGCCGAGTTTGCGCGCGGCGTCATTGACGGTTTGCAGCACCCGCCGCTGCGGCGTGCCGGCCAGCAGGGCCAACGGCTGGTCCGGTTCGGGGCGCGAACGCAGCACCCCGTCCAGCGCCAATTGCGGGAACACAATACACACCCAGCGCATGCCAACCTCAGTGCCCAAGCGCAATGGGCGCGGGATGGGCCAGGCCGCCCCGGCACTTGAGCACCCGCACTTGCGCAGGGCTCGCCTCAACCGCCAGGCGCAACGCGGCCGGTGACGGGTTGATGGCCTCGTTCAAGGAGCGCCAGGCAAAGGCCAGGGTCTGGCCGGTTTCCGCCGCCACCTGCAAGCGGCGCAAGGCGCGGTCATCGGCCTTGCGCGGCCAGCACAGCACCGCGCCACAGCTGCCGGAACGCAGGCATTGCTCCACTGCCCACAAGGCATCGCGTTCATCGGCCTGGATCACTGACAGCTGGCGCACATCCACCCCGGCGTTTTGCCAGGCGTGGGGGTACGGCGTGTAGGGCGGCGCCACCAGCACGATGCGCTCACCGGCCGCCGCCAACCGTGCCAGGGTCGGCCACACCAGCTGCAACTCGCCCACGCCCTCCTTCGCCATCAGGATTTCGCTCAACGCCGCTTCCGGCCAGCCACCGCTGGGCAGCACCGCATCCAGGGCCGCAAGCCCGGTGGGATGGACGCTGGCCGGCGGCGCGGCGGGCCGGCCTTTCCAGACCCGGCCGCCATTGAACAGCGAGTCCAGTGCAACGACGGCGCCCATCAGCCTTGCCTCACCAGGCCGCAGAACACCCCTTCGATGGCCAGGTCCTGATCGGGCCGCACCACGATGGGTTGATAGGCGGGGTTGCGCGGCAGCAGGCGCACGCGCTCGCCCACGTGTTCGAAACGTTTGATGGTGACTTCACCGTCCAGGCGTGCCACCACGATCTGCCCGTTCAAGGCCTCGGCACTGCGGCGTACGCCTACCAGGTCGCCATCGAGGATGCCATCTTCGATCATCGAATCGCCCTGCACCCGCAGCAGGTAATCCGGGGTTTTCGCGAACATGCCCGGGTCGAGCAATAGACGGTTGTGCACTTCGGCATCGGCGCCAATGGGCAAACCGGCGGCCACCCGGCCGAGCACCGGAATATCCAACAGCTCCGGCCGCGCCGGTTGATTGAGCAGGCGGATGCCGCGCGCCTGGTTGGGGTTGACCTCGATAAAGCCGCCCTCGGTCAGCGCCAGCACATGCTTGCGCGCCACGCTGCGGGAGGCAAAGCCGAACGCCTCGGCGATCTCGGCGAGGCTGGGGGACTGGCCTTGCTGCGCGATACGGTCGCGGATAAAGGTCAGGATGGCGGTACGGCGGGGCGTTAGATTCTTCATGGAGTACATTTGTACTCCTGTGGGAATTTTCTGGCAATATCCGTCAGTCGCTTCCCTGGCAACCGCCGGAAAAGTACCCGCCAAGTTGACGAACGGTCTTTCGAATGTTCAGATGCCGGCCTGTTTCAGGTGCCTCATGCCGCCGTGCATGGGGTGAAACGGGAAACCGGTGCCGCTCTTTTCGAGCCAGTCCGGTGCTGCCCCCGCAACGGTAGACGCGTGACCCCTTCGACACACCACTGTGGCCTGCGCGCCATGGGAAGGTGAAGGTGTCCATACGCGTGAGCCCGGAGACCGGCCTGGAATTCTGTTTGGCAAAATCCTGCGGTGGGCGGGCATGGGCCGGTATTGGCGTGTGCTCGGTGCCTACTCGTGCGTGCTTTTCGCGAAAGATACTTTTCCGAGAAGACTATGATTCGACCTTACAATACGTCCGTGCCCAGCCTGCTGCTCGGCTGCCTGTTCAGCCCCCTGCTGCTGGCCGACGACCCTCCCCTTGAGCTCAAGCAGCAGATCATTTCCGCACCGTCGGTGGAATCCACTACCGTGGCCGACATGGCCCAGTACGGCAGCAAGGTCGAGCTCGTCACCCGCGAACAGATCGAACGCGCCGGCCCCGCCGCCGATGTGTCGCGCGTGATGCAGATGTTCATCCCCGGCCTGTACGTGGCCCCCAAGAACGGCCCGTTCGACTACGGCACCTATTCCCTGCTGGGCGGGCGCAACGATGACACGTTGATCCTGCTGGACGGCGTGCGCCTGAACAACCGCCTGTACGGCGGCCTGTACCTGGACACCCTGCCCGCCAACGCCATCGAGCGCATCGAAGTGCTCAAGGGTGGCCAGAGCCTGCTGTTCGGCACCCAGGCGGTGTCGGGGGTGATCAACATCGTTACCCGCAGCCCGCAAACCCGCGAGGCGTCCGGCGAGGTGAACCTGGGTGCCGACACCTTCGGCGGCACCACCGGCGATGCCCGGGTCGAGAAGATCTTCAACAACGGTTTCGGCGATCTTGGCTTGCTGGCCTACGTCAGCCGCAACGTCTCCGAGGGCTACCAGCCGTTTCGCAACCGCGACATGAAAAACGTCAGCGACAAGAAACGCTCCTACGAAGTCACCACCTTCGGCACCAAGGCGATCCAGTCGTTTGGCGATGGCACGCGCCTTGAGCTGTTTTACCAGTACGCCGACGCCAACCTCGATTTCGCCCGCCCGGTGGACAACCACAAGACCACCAACGACCGCGTACAACAAATCGCTACGGCGACCTTCGAGCAAACCCTCAACGAGCGCCTGAGCTACTTCGTCAAAGGGCATATCAACGATTGGGACACGCGCTATACCCGCATCAACAATATCGAAGGCGGCGGCACCCGGGCCATCAACCACAACGACTACTGGGGCTTCACCGACTGGGGCGTGCAGGCCGAAGGCAAGGCCGTGCTGCCCGGCGAGCACGTGCTGGTATTCGGGTCCGATAACCAGTGGTTCAAGGGCCAGGACGATGTATTGATCATCGACGACAACAAGGCCCAGGCCCACGCGCTGTACACCCAACTGCGCCCGACTATCGAAGCCCTGCCGAACTGGCACCCGAGCATCGGCGTACGCCACGAAGCCATGAGCGGCGGCGACAGCGCCACCGTCGGCATGCTCACTTCGCTCTACGACCTCAACGACAACTGGGCCCTGCGCGGCCAATACGGCACTGCCTACAAACTGCCGAATGCCGAGCAACTGTTCGTCAACGAAGACGATGAAAAAGGCAACCGCAACCTCAAGCCGGAGAAGAGCCGCAACGCCGAACTGGGCGTCGACTACAAGGGCAGCCTGCTGGCCCGGGACTTCAGCGCCAGCGTCACGCTGTTCAAACGCAAGATCACCGACCTGATCACCCTGGACGATGTCCAGTGGGTCAACGGCCAGGGGCAGATCCAGATGCGTGGTTTCGAGGCCGACGCCAAGCTGCAGCTCAATGAACAATGGCGCGTGCAGGCCGACATGACCCGCAACCTCACCGAGTCCCGTGCGGGTGTCACCATCAACGATATCCCGGGCTTCTTCGCCCGCTCGCGGGTCGGCTATGAATCGGCGGACCGCCTGTGGGGCGTCGGTACCGCCGTGCGTTACATCGGCGATATCGTCAGCTCGAAAAAGGTCGAGTACGGTAACTACACCGTGGTGGATGCCGACGCCTATCGCTACCTCGACAACGCCCACCAACACCGCGTGAGCCTGCTGGTAGAGAACCTGTTCGACCGCGATTACGTCACCAGCCGCGCCAGCAACGTCGACAACCTCGGGCGGCCGTTCACCTCCGAAGTACGCTACACGTATCGCTTCTGATGAGTACGCCCGTGGAAACTCATCCGGACTGGTCCCATGTGCCTGACCACGCCCGTCACGTGTTCCTGTGCACCGGCCCGCGCTGCACCCAGCGTGGCGCGCTGCAACTGTGGAAAACCCTGCGCCGCCACCTGCTGCAACACGACTGCATCGAAAAGCCTGGCGGCGTGCTGCTGACACGCACCCACTGCCAGTTCCCGTGCAACCTGGGGCCAATCGTGACGGTGTACCCGGACACTTGCTGGTACGGCGTGCACAACAAAGACGATGTGCAACGGCTGGTGGAAGTGCATCTGGTGGGCGGCGAAGTCGTCGAGGATCTGCTGATCAAGGAGCGCCCATGAAAGCCTCGTGGTTGCTGTTGGGCGCCCTGCTCTGCCCATCGTTGGCGCTGGCGGACCGTTATCGCAACTGCAACCAGGACTGGACGGCCACCCACTCACCGCCCTCGCGCATCATGGCCCTCAACCAGCATGCAGCCGACCTGTTATTGGCGCTGGATGTCGGTCCCGCATTGGTGGGCGTGGCTTATCTGGATGACAACGGTGTGGCCCACCGACACGGCGAGTATTTCGGCGTGCCGGTGATTGCGTCCAAGTACCCGTCCAGCGAAGTGCTCTATGCGCAGAAACCGGATCTGGTGGTCGGTGGATTCGCCACTGCATTTGGCGCCGGCGTTACTTCCCGCACAGGGTTGGCAGGCAACGGAGTGGCGTCGTACTTGCTGGAGTCGGCGTGCGACGGGCATTCGCTGGATTACTTCGGGCATATCCGCAACGACCTGTTCACCCTTGGCGCCCTGGTGCATAAACAGCCACGGGCGCAGGCGTTGAGCGATGCCATGGACGCCGACCTGGCCAGTGCCCAGGCGCTGGCTGGTGAGGGTAAACCGCTGTCGGTGTTTTACCTGGACAGTGAGGTCAACGGGTTGGACAGCGAGGGTCGGCGTGGTTTTGTCACCACGTTGGTGGCGGCTGCTGGTGCGCGCAATTTATTTGCCGGGATCAACCAATACCGCGTCACCGTGAGCAGCGAAACCCTGCTGATGAGTGACCCGGATGTGATTTTGCTGGCAGATGCTCTGTGGTCACCGGCCAGCCGCAAACGTCAGTTGCTGACCACCGACCCGGTGCTGTCGCGTTTGCGGGCGGTGCGGGAGAACCGGATGATCGATATTCCCTTTACCCATTTGGTGCCCACCGCGAATAGCGGCCGAGTCGTGTTGGAGTTGGCGAGGCAATTCAAACAACTGGCTGAATAATTCACGAGCGAAGCGCCTGACCAATTTACTCAGTCCATGCCACCGACCAAAGTTGTGAAACGCTGCAGGTTTCCAATGCTGAGCGCTTCGTACTTTTAATCGCCTCCAGCTCCTGGCCTGACAGATCAGGGTGATAGAGCTCGCACTTGGTGGCCGAGATATCACTCATCCCGGCCTCAGTGACTACCGGCTCGACCGCACCACCATCCCACCTGGGAAAGCCGGGCCCCCAAGACGAAAAAAAGGGGCGATCAATGATCGCCCCAAATACAACGAGAGGTCCTTTTCTAAAACTACAAGCTGATCTGCTGGCGCTCCTCATCCGTCAACCGCGCCCGCGCCTGGTCACTCAACGGTCCGGCGCCGAGCACCTGCACCGGGCTGTCGGGGTTGTAGCCCGAGGTCTTCTGCCCGTCCTCCGGCTTGCGCTCAACTGGCTCGCTGCCAAAGCTCAACACTTCCACTGTGACAATCGACGCCCGGCCCTGTTTGGCCGCCGCCTGCTGGCTACGCGCGGCATCTTCCGCCGCCTGGGACGCCGCCGCACCGGCTGCGCTCGCCGAGGTCATGGCCCCGGTGTTTACCGCCGCCGACACCGGCACCCCGGACGACTTGCCCTGGGTCTGGATGTTGGCGGCGTTTACGACGCGCAACGCGGCAATGTTGATGTTGCCCGAGACCCGAATCCCCGCCTCACCCGCATCGATGGTGCCCAGCGGGGCGATCAGGTCGATGTCTCCGGCCGGCACTTCGGGAATCGGGTTCAAGGTGGCAATCCCCGCCCCGGTGCTCGGCACCGCCGGCGACAGGGTCACGTTGCCCCAGTTGTCGTAGACACGCTTGGGCGGCGTGTACACCACGGTGGTCTTGGATCCGCGACCGGCGTTGATGTCGCCCTCGCCGGACCAGCCCATGATCGAGCCACCGAAGGTGGTCATGATGCGGCTCTGGCCCAGCAGGATGCTGCCCATGGAATACAGCTGGATATCGCCGGCGCCCTGGGTGATCACACCGGCGGTGGACGGCGGTGCCGCGCCTTCGATGCCGAAGGTCTGCCCACCGCCCGGGGTGAGCATCTGGATCGAGCCACCGAAATTGGTGTGTACACCGGAGCCGCCGAACAACGTGATATCGCCCTTGTAGGTGATCGGGTTGCCGGCCACGTCCTTGTCCGGGAACAGCGCGGCAATCGCCGCACGCCCCCGTACATAGCTGCCCTGGCGCACACCGCCCACCGCGTTGTACTCACGGCCGGCAGCCTTGAGTTCGGCGAAGTACACATCACGGGCGAACACCCGTTGCTGTTCAGCGGGCAGTGCGGCGTAAACCGCGCGGGCCTGCTCGCGGGTGCCGACGAAACCGAAGCGCTCGGCGAGCCAGGTGACCAGTTCGTTCTCATAGGTCTTGGCGACCTTGCCGCCCTGGATCGACAGGGCTTCGCCTGGCTGGACGAGGTTGGCCGGGTCCAGGTAGGCCTCGACAAAGCGCCGGTAATCCGGGCCGTTGGGGCCGACGCCAGCTTGCATGACGATGCCTGCGCCAGGGCGGTTGTCGCCCGCGACCACCGGGCCCAGGCTGGTGATGCTGACTTCGCCGCCCTTCGCCGGGTCACGCCCGGACATCAGGATATTGCCGCCCGCCGTCACTTCCAGCAGGCCAGGACCGGCAACCTGGAAGTTGCTGTACAGAATGTCGCGCCCGGCGGAGACGATGGAGATGTCAGTGGGGTTGTTGTGGATGAACAGGTTGCCGGTCGACTGCTCGCTGACCGCACCAGGGGCCGTATTAAAACGGCTGCCACTGCTGACAATGTCTCGCCCCGCCATCATCCAAACTGGCCCGTTACCCTCGTACCAGGTCTGCCCTGAATGCAAAAACGAGGGGGAAGAATTGAACGTCAGGGTCCGGCCGCTGCTGACCCCCACCAGATCGCCGGTCAAGGCATAGAACCGCGCCGGTTCCGTTGGCGCGTAAGCGGCTGCCGACGCCGTGGCGGAGCCAAAGGCAAACAGAGGCCGCGGAAGGGAACCCGGCGAGCTACCGTTTTCCGACAGATTGTTGCCATCGACAACCACCTGACCATCAATGGTCCCGACGAACGCCGGCCGCCAAGGTGTGGCCATGATGCTGGGGTCGGCCCCGGAAGGCGTGACAAACATACCGCCCGCATAAATCGAGTCATGGGCCAGGAATTGCAACTGGCTGCTGGCACCGGGGGCGAGCACCAAGGCATTTATCGGACTCGTATCGGCTTGGTACCCCAGGACGGCGTTACCGTAATAAATACTGCCGCCAGCCGCCGTCGCTCGAACGATCGATGGGTAGACAGTTGCCAGGTCGGACGCTGCGGCGGAGACAGATGGCGTCAAGTTGCCCCCCGCTGAAAACAGGTCGATTGCCGTGTGACCGGTCCACAACGAGAACCAACTTTCGCCGGTCCCACTCGTCCCGCCACGGGTAAACGATGAGTTGTTCAGCAGGACGACACGGCCCGGGTCAATCACTTGCTGCAGCACCAGGTCACCCAATGTCGTCAGGTTGAATGTGGCATCCCCCGGCACCAGGGTGATACCCCCCACTGCCCGACCACGGGTCGCCTGGAACGGATCGAATGCGCGGGTTTCGCCCGGGCTCTGCTCAGAGCTGTTGCTGCCGTAGGTCAGGTCGATCCGGCCCGTGGTCGCACTTTGCAGTTGGACATTGCCCCGGATATTCACCAACTGGCCGTTCTGATCGTTTACATCAACCACGCTGCCAGGGTTCAGGGCGCCACCGATACGCACCCGCAGATCACCACCGCCCGTCAACTGCAGGCTGCCATCGCCGGCAACCCGCCCGGTACTGCCGACCGCCAGCACCAGCCCCTGGCTGCGCGGGTTGGCAGAGGCCGACATTGGGTTGCCGTCCATGCGCCGAAGCACACCGGCATCCCCGCCTACCTGTACATCCACGTCACCGCCGCCGAGGGTGCCGAAACCGGTAAACCCGACGAACGCATCAGCCTTGGAGGCGTTGGCGGTATAGCTACCGAAATTGATCCACCAGGCCGTCGGCTGCGCCTGCCCGCCGGTGTTCACCGTGCCGCTGCCCTGGCGCCACAGCCAGTTGGCCACATCGGCGGAGTCGATGCCGTTATCCAGGGGGTTGGGCCGACTTGGGTTGAAGACGCCTCCCAGGATATTCCCCGTCAGGTTGCCCCCCACGTTCACGCTCAAATTCCCCCCTGCCTCCGGGTACCAGGCACGGTACAGGCTGTCAGATGAGCCGTTGACGAACTGTTCAAAATAACTGTTGGTATCGTTCAGCACCGTCTTCGCGCTGTTCAGCGCCTTGGGCTGGTTGTAGGGGTCGCTGGCACCGGTTGCAGTGGACGATGTACCGGCGGTGTAGACCCCGTACAGGGAGTCCATGCTCAAGTCGCCGGCGCTGAGCAGTTCGAGGTCGCCCGTACCGGTGCGAATCACACTGAAACGGCTGCTGGAGGGGGTCGCCGCATACTCTTTGCCGCTTTGGGCCTGGCAGTAGGCGGGCGAGCTTGCACAGAACTCATCGATGGACGGGATACCGAACTGGTCCAGGATGCTTTGCTCGATCGGCGTTCCGACGGTGACGATAATCCCGTTGTCCGCCAGGTCCTTGGCGCCGAATTCGGTCCAGACATAGCCAACTTTCACGGCGCAGTACGCCGGATTGCCCCCACAGAAATCATCAATCGAACCCAGCCCGAAATCATCGAGGATCTTTTGGTCGATCGGGTCGCCTTCCTTGACCACCACCCCATTGGCCGCAAAGTCCTCCACCGCGAAGGCGGTCCAGGTCAACTTGCCCTTGGCGGGCATCTCCTTGGCAAACATGCCGTAGTGGCTGTCAGCCAAACGCAGGTCGCCGCTGCGCGGATGGGCTTGCAGGATGCGGCTGTCGGCCGCCTCGGTGTCAGCACCTGCAACCAACCGCAGCGACCAGGATTGCGAACCTTCTGCCAGCATCGGCGAGAGGGCCCACAGCTTGCCCTGGCGCCCCGCCACTTCCGGGCGCAACGCCACCGACTCAGCCCCGCCCGGCAACTTGACGTTGGTGCCGGAAGGAATCAACGCGCCGCGCGGCAGCGGTATGTCGCCATTGAGGGTCACGTGGTTTTGCGTCGGGTTAAGCGCCTCGTAGTTCGTCGGCAACGGCACCCCTTTGGGCCAGGTCAGCGCCCCGAGCCGGGTGTCCTGGGTCAGCAGGCTGCCGGCGTCCAGCTGTGAGCCGGCCGCCAGGGTGTGTGCCTGGCTCAATAACGTGCCTGCGGCAAACAGCACATTGCCCGCGCTGTCGAACACCGCTGCGGCCAATACCGTACCGGCAGGCAGCGTCAGGTCCTGGTTCAGCGTCGCCCGGGTCGGCAAGCGCGTACCGGCGGCCACGCCCACGGCCTTGATCGGCAGGTCGTAGTTGAGCACGGTGCCCGCCGGGAAGGTCGTGCCGTCCGCCAGGGTGATGCCGTTACCCGGCACGATGATCGTGCCGCCGGTAAAGTCGATGCCCGGCAACAACACCCAGCCCTTGTCATCGACGGTCTGCGGTGGCGGCGCAAAACCGTCGTTGATGCTGCCGTAAATATTCAGGTCGCCACCGGCGCGCAGGGTCAGGCTGCCCGACTCACCGGAGCCATACACCGAGGTTTTCTGGCTGTTGGGGTTGAGGCTGGCGTAACGGTAGCCGGACAGGTCCAGATCGCCCTGCACCACCAGGTCACCGTCCGCGGTCTTGCTGACGATTTCCACGCCCGGGCGCAGGTGGAAGGCATTGGCGTAGGTTGCATTGTTAAGCCCGGCGAGTTTGTTTTGCAGCAGGTTCTGGTTGAACAATGCACCGTTGATAAAGGCCGTGCTCAGCACATGCTTGCCATCCAGGTAGGCCTGGTCGATCTGTTGGTAAGGCCGCCCGCTGGCCGTCGGATCGGTGACCAGTGGCGCATCGTCGTAACTGATCATGCCGTTGAGGGTGATCGAGCGCGCGCCCTGGATCGTCAGGCGGCCATGGGCATCGATGTTGATGTCGTTGCTGGTGCCATCGACGTTGATCAGCCGTGGTGCATTCAGTTCCAGGGTGCCGCGGTTGCGCCCGTCATTGCCCTGGACCGCCTCGGTGCCGTGGCGCAGGTCGATGCGTGCGCCATCGGCCAGGGTCAGTTGACCGGTGCCGGAGCCGAGCACCACCATGGCCCGGTTGGGCGAGTCGATGATCTTGCCGTAGCTGTCCACCCGCAGCTTGCTGCCATGGGCGTCGAGTACCGCGCCGCCGTCCAGCGTCAGGCCGTGCTTGCCGGCCAGGTTGATGCTGCCGACGCGCTCGCCACTGGCGTCCACCAGGCCGGTGACCCGCAGGCTGCCATTGTCCACGGAGACGTTGACGGTGCCGGCCTTGAGGCCATTGCCGATGGTCAAGTCGCCCTGCTTGAGTTGGAAGCTGCGTGTGCCGAACACCTGGCCTTGATTCAGGCGCTGGTTGAGGTCGGCGAACTGCTGGTCCAGTGAACCGCTGCTGCCCAGGCGCTGGGCCTGGATTTCCACGGTACCGGCCTCATAAGGCATCGTGGTCCCGCCCGCATCGTAATAGCCACTGCTGCCGGCGAGGATCGTGCCTTGCAGGTCGACGATACCGCCCGCCGCGTCCACCGCAACCGCCCGCAGTTTGCCGGCCTGGTTGTTTTTGGCCGAGAGGTCGATGGTCGAGCCGGCAGCCTGCAGTATGTTGCCGCTGCGGCTGTCCAGCAGCACCGTGCCGCCCGCGCCGTACTGGGTCACATCGTTGAACACAGTGGCGCGACCGGCCACGTCGATCAACGCCGCATCCGTCAGCACCACATCACCCCGGGCGCCCAGGCTGATTTTACCGCTGGGCAGCACTACCGCCGTGGCCAGGCGAATGCTGTCGCCTTGCAGGGACAGTTCGGCGCCCTGGCCGTCGGCCTTGCCACGCGCCCCCACGGACGCTGCAATATCAATCGCCCCACCTGCGGTCATGCGGTTCACCGAACCGGCTTCGCCGGTCATCAGCGGGGTGAGGATATTCAGGTCGCCGCCGCTGTACTGGAAGCCCTTCACCGGGTCATAGGCGCCCTGGCTCTGATACACCGAGAGGCTGCCCTTGTGGTTGGCGGTAATGCGCTCGCTGGCATTGAGGTTCACGCTGGCAAAGCCCAAAGCCAGGCGATCGAAACTGCTCACGGTGTTGGTCTGGGCAAAGGCGCCGTAGCCGAACTCAATACGCTCGGCGTTGATATCCAGGCGCCCGCTGCCAGTGCCCGCCCCGCCGGCGATCACCGAGCCCGGTGGGGTGGTCGCGCCCTGCCAGATCAGGTTGGCGGTATGAATGTTGGCCACGTCGCCAGCGCCACCGGCACCGTAGATCGCCGGAGTGGAGAGCATCAGGTTGCTCAGCCGCGACTTACCCGTCAGTGGGTCATAGGTGTCCAGGGAGGTACTGCCGTAGAAGTTGAAACTGTCCCGCGCCGAGAGCTGCAGGGTTTCCAGGGCCGGCGCACCGAACTGTGAATCACCTTTGAGCAGGCGATCAAGAAGCGCCTGGGTGAGTGTCAGGCCGGCCGGCAACTGATTGGCCATAGCGGCAGCGGCCAGGGCTTGGGCGCTGCCGAGGTTAATGGTGTTGACCCCCAGGTTGAGGTGACGGGTGCCGTAGCGCACCTGGTCGCCCAACTGGAAGGTATTGTTGGTCAACGCCACGATGCTGCCTTCGGAGTACAGCCCGGTTTGCCCGCTGCACAGGCCCGTGTCACACACACCGATGCTGATCCCGCCGCTGGGCACCGTCGTATTGAATGCAATGACATTGAGCAAGCCGTTGGACGCCGCCAGCATATTGGTGACTTTGTAGATAAAACCGTCACGAGCGTCGTAGCTGGCTTTGCCACGGCCGATGGTGTTGATGGATGCGCCCTGCTCCAGGACGATCGCGTTGGTGTCACTCAACAAAAAGACTTCCGGCGCTGCGAGCGTCACACCTTCCCGAAGCGTGACGGTGCTGTTGGCCCGACTCGTACCGCCCGCCAGGGCGATGTAATTCCCGGACTGGCCATACGTAACTGCCGTCATCCCCCCCACCATCAAACGCGAGGCTCCCAAGGCGTTGAGGCTGTCATCGTTGAAGGTAATGCCGGAAAAACCGCTGGTTGCGGAACTGCCCGCCGCGACGACTTCAATACCCAGTTTGCCTGGATCAATCACCGCCACCGCGCCGCCATAGCCACCCGCCGCGGCCTCAAAACGGCCTATGCCCTGGAACGAAAACGCATCAGCGCCGCCCCCTGGCCGCAAGGCCAGTTTCAGGGTCTTGGCGTCGACGGCGAGCATCGGGCGTGGCACACCCTGTTTCGCAGCGTCGGCCATGGCGAACTGGGCGTAGCTGGTTTCGTTGTATTGGGAATAGCGACGCAAGGTATCGGCCGAGGTCAGAATCAACTGGCTGGCAACGCTGTTGCCGATCCCGGTGTTGGCGATGGACAAGCGCCCGGCGGTGGACCAGGAGCCATTGCGCATGCGCTGGGTGGCGGCATCACTGCCGAGACCGGCCAGGCCGTTGATCTCGACACGGAAAGCGCCGGGCATCAAGGCGTAGGTGGACGGCATCAGGGTATAAGTGCCCGCCGGCAGCCCCGGCACTCCGGCGCCGATGGTGACCTGCTGGCCCACCAACGGATCGACTGCGCCCTTCTCCGGCGCCACCGGTGCCGCGCCGGGCTGCACCCCGGGCACGATGGCGTAAATCGGGTTGGTGCCCAGGCCCGGCAACACAAAACCGCCATTGGCACCAAACTGCACCAGTGGGCTGTAGCGCGCATCCGTAGAGCCTCCGCGCCCGGAAACGAAACCGGCCCCCAGCAATTCGCCGCCGCCCGACAGATCCAGGGTAGCCTCAGGCTGCACCTGCACCGACTGGCCGCCGAGAATCACCCCGACGCTGAGTTCCGCGTCCTGGTTGACCAGCCCGCCCTGGCCGACAAACGTCACGGTCTTGCCGTTGTACTTATAGACCTGCCCGTCCAGGGTGCCGCCATACGGCAGCACCAGGCCCCTGCCGCTCACCGACGTCACGCTGCCCGGCAGCAATTGCACCTGGCTGCTGCCCATGCTGCCGATATCGATCAACCCCAGGGGCGCCCGCACCACACCGCCCTGCCGCACCGTCGCGGCGCCCAGTTGCAGGCGCCCGAATGCCGAGTAAGGCACCGCGGCATCCGTGTTGCCGGTACGGCCAATGGTCAGGGTGCGCAGCGGGTCGAACGTGATGTTGAGACTGTTGAATTCGCTCAGGTAGCCGGCAATGACCCGCGCACCGACCTCCGTGGCCGGATACAACTGCGCCGCCCGCAAGGTCATATCGCCCTGGGTCAATAACTGGGTGCTGGCCCTCAAGGCCACGCCGTCCGGGTTCGCACCCGCCAGGAAGCGCAGATCGCCCTGGCTGGTCAGGTTGACCTGATCAAAGCCGCGACGCTCAAGGCCGACCAGGCTGTCGTCGGCCTGGCGCAGTTTGCCCTTGCTGCCAAACAACACGCTGCCGCGCACATCGATCAAGCTGCCGCTGGCATTGAACTGCGCCTCGGTGGCGCGCAGCGAGGGTAACGGCAACACCGACACCGGGTTCACGTAGAACTCCCGGGCCGGCGAATCCATGCCGGACAGCAGCAGAGACGGTGCCGACAGATTCACCCGGGCATTGGCTGCCGCGCCCTCACTGAGGTTGAAGGCACCGCTGTACAGGCGCAGGCTCTGGCCCATGTTCAAGGACACATCGCCGTCGAAACTCAACAGGCCGTTGCTCATCAATGCCAGGTTGTCGAAGCCGCCCGCACTGACCTGGTCGACGCCCAGGCGAGCGTGGCCGTATTCCAGGCTGTCGGCCGCGTCGGCGGCGGTGCCGGCGAGCGTGTGGGCCTGATGGGTCTGGCCGAGCACCAGTTCACGCACCTTCAGCACGCGATCCGTGACACTGCTCTTGGTGTAATACGGGCTGTCCAGCGCTACGTTCAGGCTGCCGCCCGCTGCGCCGGCACCGCCGGCCCGGGCTACCAGACTGCCGTCGAGGTACAAGCCATTGTTGGACGCCAGGCTGATGCTGCCGCCATTGCTGGCCACCCGGGTTGCGCCCTGCCCCGGCACATCCAACACCGCTTGCGTGCCCGACGCGTCCAGCCGGGCGCCCTCGCGTACCACCACAAACAGGTCGCTGGCAGTGACCGTGCCGGTGCTCAGGTTGATCTCGCCACCGATGCTGATCTTGCCGCCGTCACGGACCAACCCGTATTGGCTCCCGCGATTGTCCACGGCGGTCGCGGCCCGGGCGGCGACATCGATCAGTGCATTTTCACCCAGCCAGATGGAGCGGCCGTGGCCAACTGCGTTGGCCGGCTCGAACGCGCGCGTGGTCAGGCCGTTCAGGTTGACGCTGCCACCCCAGGCATTGAGCGTGCCGTCGACCGTCAGTTGGCCGATGCTGCGCAGGTTGATCGACTGGCCCGGGTCGACGCTGATCACCGCGCCCTTGCCGACCACCAGCGCGGTTGTCGGCAGTTGCTCGGCAGGCGACTCCAGGTGGCCGGCGGAAAGGGTCAGGCTGGCGCCACGGCGTTGGCCGAGTACGCCCTTGCTCGCGTCTTCCTGGTAAAGCGGCGGGGTCCAGCGCTCCATCACGCTGGCCGCAGCGCCGCCGCCCGGCGTCGTGGCGGCCTGCTCCGAGAGCCGGTAGGCCGGCACGTTCACATCCACCTGAGTACCATCGGCGACCAGCAATCCTTCGTTGCCGGTGATGTCATAGGCCGAAAAACCCTTGTTGAAAAAATCCCCGGCCAACTGCAAGGTCTTGGCATCCGGCGCCTGCGGGCTCTGGCCGATCTGCACCTTGTTGGCCTGCAAGGTCAGGGTGCCGCCTGCGCTGACGCCATAGCCGCGAATCTCGGCGCCCAGGCCCAAAGCCCCCAGTGCGCCCACGGTCACGTCGCCGCCCTTGCCGCCCCGGACTTTGCCATCCAGGCCGATGGTTGCCCCGGACGACGTTTCCACCAGGCTGCCCGCCGCGAGGTTCACGTCGCCGGAGCTGCGCAACGACACCTTGCCACCGTTGATATACGCCACCCCATCAGTGGCCGAAGGGTCCAGCGCCAGATTATTCCAGCGCCCGGAACTGTCCAGCTTGACTCCGGCGGCCACATCGAGCCGGCCGATGCCCGGCAGAATCACATCGCCAACGACATTGGAGCGATTGAGGTCGACCTGATTCAGCAGGTTGCCCGCGTTGATGCTGCCGCCGTGGGCCGTGAGGTTGGCATTGACTGAAACCACGGGGCCGAACAGGGTGATGTCGCCGCCGTCAGCCACCTTGAGTGCGCCATTGACGTCAATCTGCTGCTTTGCGCCGACCTTGATCGCGCCCAACCGGTAGCCATTGAGCTGGTCACTGTCGAGCACCAGTTTGCCCTGGCGTTCGGTCGGCAGCGCAGTGGCCAGGTCCAGGCCGTCGGCGATTTTTTGCGTGCTGCCCTCGATAAGCACCTGGTCGATGGTCGGGGTCAAGGCGTAGCGCAAGGTGCCGGTGGCCTTGTTGTACACCGGCGTGTACTGGCCAATGATCAACTGCGCCCGCTGGGCCATGGCCTGCTGTGACTGCTGATAACCATCAAGGTTAATATTCGGTGCCTGGGTCTGGCGATCGCCCTGGAATACATCGCTGATCAACTGGCCTTCCAGCACCGCGTTGGTGGTGCCCACCACCAGCTTGCCGGCGTCGCGGCCCACGGTGTAGCCCGCCTCGTAGCGGCTTTGCTGGGCCACCAGCGGGTTGTAATAGAAATCGCTGCGGCCCCAGCGGACGCTGGTGTCTTCAAAGCCCTTGTAGATCCCCGCGTATAGAATGTCCCCGGGGGCTTTCGACAGCTCATAGAGCTGGCCGTCAGGCCCCTTGAGCCAGGTCTGGCGGATGTAGCCGGCCTGCACATCGACGGTGCCGCCCGACAGATTGACCTGGGCACCCTGCTGGGTCACCACGTCCTTGCCGGTGAACGTCACAGTGCCGCCCTGGGCCATCCACTCGCCGACCGAGTGGCCCTGGGTGCCCAGGTAACCGCCGACTTCCAGCAGCCCGCCGGCGGTGTACCAGCGGTCCGTCGCATAGCCGTTGGTGCCGGCCGGGACGAACACCAGGTCCCGCAGGTCGACCCATACATCGTTGTTGATCAATTGCCCGCCGTCACGGTTGGCGGGCGCGTCGCGCTGTTCGTTGCCCTGCACGTTGATCTTGATGTTGTTGGCTTCCATCGCCACCTTGACGCCAATCGCGCCGGACACGTCGATCATCGCGCCGTCACGCACCAGGCTGCGCTGGCCGGCACTGACCGCCACCTGGCCGCCGGTGGCCAGGGTGATCGAGCCTTTGCGCAAATCCACAGTGCCGCCGCTGACGATCTCGATCCGCGACTGGTCGGTGCGGTCGGCCACCGCGCTGAGGTTGTTGAACTGGCCGGTGATCAGGTTGGCAGGCAAGCCGTCGAGCTTGATCAGGCCGTTGTCCTTCTGGCTGTTGAGGGCGGTGCTGCCGCTGGCGTCCAGCAGGATCGCCGTGGTGCTGCCCTCGCCTAGGGTCACGCTGGCGCTGGTGTCGCTGGCGGCGTTGAGCAAGTGAATCGTGCCACGGGTATCCACCGAGGTGCTGGCCAGGGCCACGCCGTTCTGCTGCACCTGGTGCCCGGTGAGGGTGATGTCGCCGGTCGACGCCATGATCAGGCCGCTGTTGCTGACCTTGCCCGACGTGCTGCCGGCCTTGAGGCTGGTGGCCACTTCATTGCCACGGGTGGTGGAGCGATCGTTGCCGGTGGTGCCGACGCCCTTGCGGATATAAAAACTGTCGCCGGCGGCCAGGGTGGCCTGGCCCCTGGCGGTGATGATGCTGCCGGCGTTCTCGACCTCCGAGCCGAGCAGCAAGGCGTAGCCACCGGCGTCGGTAGAGGTGGCCGGGTTGTGAGTCTGGATCAACGCGCCGCGCTGCACCTCGACCTTGCCCGCCGCGTCGGTGAAAGTCGGCTGGGTGCCGTTGGCATCCACATAGATCCCGCGTTGGGTGAATTGGTCATCGGTGATGGTGGCAGCGGCCGCCACCAGGTTGCGCACATTGACCTGGCTGCTGCCGCTGAAGATCACCCCGTTGCGGTTCATGATCATCACTGTGCCAGGGGCGTTGATCTGGCCCTGGATTTCGCTGGGGCGCGCGTTGGGGTCGTTGACACGGTTGAGCACGGCCCAATTCGATTGCTGCTGGAAATCGACCGTGGTGTTGCGTCCGACGTTGAAGGTTTCCCAGTTGAGGATCGCCTTGTCGGCGGTCTGCTCGATGGTCACCGTGGTCTTGCCACCGGACTGGCTCTGGGTCGGGCCCTTGGCGTTGGTCCAGCCCTGGGTCAGGCTGTTGTCCACCTTCAAGCCGCCCTTGCCGAGGCCGTCGGGAATCGTCGAGACCTGGCCGAGCGCCGCTTGCCGGCCAGCGGCCTGGGCGGCCTGCTGGGCCGCAATCGCCGCGACACTGTTGTTGAGCGTGCTGATGGAACGTGACAACTGCTGGTTCGCCCGCGCCTGCTGATTCAACGACGGAATCCCCGGCACCTGCGCCCCGTTGAGGCGGGCCGCTGTCGCCGCCTGGGAGGCACCCTTGTCGGCAAACCAGCCGGAGCTGAACGCTGTCGCCGCGTGGGCGCTGCCTGCCACCATGAACAAGGCAATCGCCTGGGCCAGGGGTTTGAGGCGCAGGATCGTCTGGCCGCCAGGGCCTTGGGCATTCAGGTTGACCGGTGGTTTGCAGCGGACCATCAGGAAGCTTCCTTCTTTGTTTTTGCCCATGGGGAACTGGCGACGTGCGTCACGTATGGGAGTTAGGCGGTTGGCGAGGGGCGGGACTGAACTTCTGTCATGGAAAGTTCATGTAAGGCTGATAGCCGAGCCGCAAACGCAAAAATCAGCAACGGCACAGGCCGTTGCTGATCGGGTGTTGCCGGTCGGTAAAAGCGTGGGTTACAGCGGACGACCGATGGCGTTGCAGACATCAGACTTGCCGATGCTCAGCGCGCTGGTTGCGGTAACGAAGTTGCTGGTGATCGCGGCTTTCCAGGCAGCTGGCAGTGGCACGAAGCGGTTGGCCTTGATCGCGTTGTCGTTGCTGTTCAAGGCGCTGGCACCGAAGTGACGGGTGAAGAACGCACGCACTTGCGAGGTCTGGGTGGCGTCGGCGTAGCACTGGCTGAAGATCAGGTTGGTGAAGCCCAGGATCGGATAACCGCTGCTTGGGTAAGGCACGACGCTTGGATCGTTGGCATCGGCGGCGGCAGCAAACACCGGAACCCAGGCGTTCTGGTTGGCGATGTTGGCAGCAGCCGGTACGGGCACAGCAGCGATGGCGGCGGAAACGTTATCAGGGGCTGGAGAAACACCGGCGACCTTGGCCACTTTGGTGGCGTCATCCAGGCCAGCCAAGGTAGGCGCGGCATAGTCCGGGCTCATGTAGGTGATGCGACCATCACCGGCGTTCAGCGCGGTCATCACGCCTTGGCTGGTCACGGCAGGCACGGCGCCTGGTGGCACGCCGAAGCTGTCCGCGAAGTTGGTGGTGACCACAAATTTCTTGGACTCATTGACGCACTTGGCCGCCAGGAAACGGGTGAACAGCTCGGTGGTGCCACTGGCTTCGTTACGGTAAACCACCACGATATTACCGGTGCGACCGGTAGCCGGGAGTTGGTTCCAGGTGGTGATGCGGCCCGAGAACACGCCGCACAGTTGATCAACGCTCAGGTCAACTGCGTTGGTACCAGCCTTGTTGAATGGAATGGCAACCGAAGTGGCGACCGAAGGCACTTGAATCAGCTTGCCCCAGGTCGCTTGTTTGGTGGAGGCGTAGGTGGACAGTTCAGTCGAGGTCAGCTTCGAGTCGCTGCCCGCCCAGTGAACGTTCTTGGTGCCGGTGCCGAACTGGCTGTAGTCATTGTTCAGGAACGCCAGTTTGCCCTTGCCGCTGCCCACGCCGATGTACGGGGCGAAACCGGCGGTCAATACGCCGGAGGTCTGGTACAGCGGTTGTGGCAGGGTGGCGCCGCCGCCGTTGATGTCTGCCATGGCAGCCTGGGCCGAGCACAGTGCAGCGAGGGTCATGGATACCGCGAGAACGTTGCGCTTAAACATGAAGAAGCTCCTTTCGTCGTGTTTGTACGTTGGGGTAGATGACGCTATGGCTTCGGTCCCGGGCTGTGTTCCGGGGGGTACCCAGGGGTGAGGCCATGGGTATGAAATTTCGCAGCATCCGATGACAGCTAAAGGAAAAAACCTCGGGAGGAACGGCTTGATTTTTAAAAAGATTCTCGGGTGTTTTGGTCACACTTTTGAGCGATTTGGGGGTGAGGTGACAGCGAGGTTTCAGCGCGGATTTCGAGGACCGGGCTGGAGGCGTTACGGGCCGTGTGGTGGGGTTGGGCAGATGACAGAATGAGGAACCCGAGGTTGGGACCCGCGTGTCGGGCGCGCGAAAATAGTCTTGAAGAAACGCAGTTCAAATGTGGGAGCGGGCTTGCTCGCGAAAGCGGTGGATCAGGCGCGACATGTGTTGATTGACACACCGCTTTCGCGAGCAAGCCCGCTCCCACATTTTTGATCGTGTTTCGTCAGCAGTCAGGTCACCAGTTGGTTGATTTCGATGATCGGCAGCAGCACGGCCATGACGATGACCAACACCACGGCGCCCATCACCACGATCATCAGTGGTTCAAGCAACGCCGTCATGCCCATCGCCCGACGCTCGATATCCCGCGACAGGGTTTGCGCCGCGCGTTCGAGCATCGGCGGCAGCGAGCCGGTTTTTTCGCCGCTGGCGATCAGGTGGATCAGCACGGGCGGAAAGACCTTTTCCACCGCCAGCGCAGGAGCCAGGTTGACGCCCTCGCGCACCTTGGCCGTCGCGTCGCTGACACACTGGCTCAGGCGGTCGTTGGACAAGGTCTGGCGCGCCGCTTCCAGGGCGCGCAACAACGGCACGCCCGCCCCGCCGAGAATCGCCAGGGTCGAGGCAAACCGCGCGGTGTTGAGGCCCAGTACAAAACGCCCGATCAACGGCAGGCGCAACACCCGGCTGTGCCAGCTCAACCGTGCCACGGGGTTGCGCAGGTACAGGCGCCAGCTCCAGAAACCACCCACGATCCCGGCAAAACACAGCCAGCCCCAGGCGCGGATAAAGTCACTCGCATTGAGCATCGCCAACGTCAGGCCCGGCAGGTCCTGGCGAGCCTGGGAAAACGCACTGACCACCTGCGGCACCACGTAGCTGAGCAGGAAAATCACAATGCCGATGGACACCAGCCCCACCACGCCCGGGTAGATAAACGCCGTGAGGATCTTGCCCCGCAGGTTATTGCGCTCCTCGATGTAGTCGGCGAGGCGCTCCATGACCTGGGCCAGGTCGCCGGACTCCTCCCCCGCCGCGATCAGCGCCCGATAGATCGACGGAAAGTCCCGGGGCCGCGCGGCCAACGCATCGGCCAGGCGCATGCCGCTGCGCACATCGGCGCGCACCGCGCTCAAGGTCTGGGCGATGTGTTTTTTCTCGGCTTGCTCCACCGTGGCGCTCAACGCGGCCTCCAGTGGCAGGCTCGCACCGAGCAGGCTCGCCAGCTGGCGCGTGGCCCAGGCCAGGTCATTGTCCGAGAGTTTGGCGCTGAACCGGCCGCCACCGCCGGCACGCTCGTTGTTGTTCTCGACCTGCACCCGCAAGGCCGTCAGGCCACGGCTGCGCAGGTGGGCAAACGCGCCGCTCTGGCTGTCTGCCTCAAGGTGCCCGGACTCCAGCTTGCCGCTGGCGTCGGCGGCTTCGTAGCGGTATCGGTTCATCAGGCGTCCCGTGTTACGCGCAGGATTTCTTCGGGGGCGGTGGCGCCGCTGCGTACCCAGCGTTCGCCATCTTCACGCATGCTGAACATGCCGGCGCGGCGTGCGGCGGCTTTCAAGGCCTGCTCGCCGGCGCCCTGGTGGATCAGCCCGCGCAGCTCGTCGTCGATGCAGAACAATTCATGGATACCGGTACGCCCGCTGTAACCGATCTGGTTGCACTGCGCGCACCCGACAGGCCGCCAGGTGCCGGGCGCGGCCGGGTCTTCCTGTTTGCAGTGCGGGCACAGCCGACGCACCAGGCGCTGGGCCAATACGCCGAGCAGTGACGAGGCCAGCAGGAACGGTTCGACGCCCATGTCGATCAAGCGGTTGACCGCCGAGACGGCGTCGTTGGTGTGCAGGGTGGCGAGCACCAGATGGCCCGTGAGCGAGGCCTGGACGGCAATTTGTGCGGTCTCCAGGTCGCGGATTTCGCCGATCATGATGATGTCCGGGTCCTGGCGCAGGATTGCCCGCAGGGCCAGGGCGAAGGTCATGTCGATCTTGGCGTTGACCTGGATCTGGCTGATGCCCGGCAGGTCGTATTCCACCGGGTCTTCGACGGTCAGGATATTGCTGGTGCTCGCATCCAGCCGGGCCAGGGCGGCGTAGAGGCTGGTGGTCTTGCCGCTGCCGGTGGGGCCGGTGACCAGCACGATGCCGTGGGGTTGGCGGATCAGGGTGTCGAGTTTGGCCAGGACGGCGGGGTCCATGCCGAGGGTTTCCAGCTGCAGGCGGCCGGCTTGTTTGTCCAGCAGGCGCATCACTACGCGCTCGCCATGGCCGGTGGGCACGGTGGAGACGCGGATATCGATGGGGCGACCGGCCACGCGCAGGGCGATGCGGCCGTCCTGGGGCAGGCGTTTTTCGGCGATATCGAGTTGGGCCATGATCTTGATGCGTGAGACCAGGGCGCCGTGCAGGGCCTTGCGCGGGGACACCACGTCACGCAGCGTGCCGTCGACGCGGTAGCGCACCACGGAGTGGGTTTCGTAGGGTTCGATGTGGATGTCGCTGGCTTCGTCGCGGGCGGCCTGGGTGAGCAAGGCGTTGATCATGCGGATCACCGGGGCGCCGTCCTGGGTGTCGAGCAGGTCGGTGATTTCGGGGATGTCTTGCATGAGGCGGTCGAGATCGACTTCGTTTTCGGCGGCGCCCACGACGGCGGCGGCGCTGCCGGTGTCGGCGTAGGCAGTGGCCAGGAGGCCGTCGAGTTCGTCGTCGCGCACCTGGATCAGGTGGGTTTGGCCGAACTGGCGGTAGACCTCGCTGATGGACCAGCCGGGGGTCGAGGGGCAGATGGTCAGCGTCGGGCCCTGGGTTCCCGGGTGGAGGAGGATGCGTTGGGATTTGGCCCAGGCGTAGGGCAGGAGGCTCATGCTTTTGCGCTTCGTTTGGTTGAGTACATATCCATTCCTTCGGTTACGGCTTCGATTGGTTCCGCTCTTACAGCGGCTCACTTTTGAAAAGCGCAAAAGTAAGCAAAACGCTCTTGCCCCACCACTCGGCACCTCGCCTGGGCTCGGTGTGCCCTCACTCCGGCTTTGGACCGTGGGCCGCCGTCATGGGCCATCCTTGGCCCAGGACGGCTAACCTGGCGTC
>NZ_AKVH01000079.1:0-59568 GCF_000278565.1 Pseudomonas sp. Ag1 | reverse complement strand
CAAGATCAAAAGCAGATCAASAGCACAGCGGCCTACCGGCCGGCTTGAGTGTTGAAGAGCAAAATCAAAAGCTAAAGCGGGCACGGTTCAAATGTAGGAGCTGGCTTGCCGGCGATGGCATCACCTTGGTGTGTCTGGAAGATCGAGTTGTCTGCATCGCCGGCAAGCCAGCTCCTACAGAAAAGCGGCTCTGCTTTCGCTCTGGCTTTCGCTCTGGCTTTTGATCTGGCTTTTAACACTCAGGTCGGCTTTCAGGCCGCCGTGCTCTTGCTTTTGATCTTGATCTGACTGCCCCAATAAGCYCGAGGCCGAACGCAGGTATTGCGCAGCGGCCCTCGCTGTAAGAGCGAAACCATAGGTAGCCGTCACCCAGATAACGGATATACACCCATACCAAAAGAGTATCAAACCATACCAACCCGATATTAGACGAAAGCAAAACCAGCAGAGGAAACTATCCACAATTACAAAAATACCTAAAGAGTATAAAAAATGCCCACCCACTCCTCATGGATCGTACTGTCCATCACCGGCCTGTACATGCTCAGCCTGGCACTGATCAGCTACGGCGTCCGCCGCCACTCCCGCAGCGCCAACAACTACACCACCGGCGGCGGCCACTTCCCGGCGTTCCTGATCGGCTTCCTGATGCTCTCGGAATTTATCGGCACCGCAGTCAGCATCGGCACCGCCCAAACCGGTTTCAAGGTCGGCATCTCCGCCGCCTGGAACCTGTTCGCCCTGGCCCTGGGCTTCGTACTCTTCGCCTGGCTACTGGCGCGCAAATACAAGGACCTGGGCGACAACACCATCTCCGGCGTACTCGCGCGCAACTACGGCCAACGCACCCGCTTCGCCACGTCGATCATCACCATCTTTGCCCTGGAGATCGTCGCCGTCTCGATCTACGCCAGCGGCGGCGCCGTATTGGCCAGCGTGATGCAAGTAGACCGAACCCTGGCGATCGTGATCGTCGGCGTAGTCTCGGTGGCATACGTCAGCATCGGCGGCATGCGCTCAGTGATCTACACCAACTTCGTCCACGCCGCCCTGAAATACCTGGGCGTCGGCTTGGCCTTGTGGTTCGGCTTGAAGCAGGTGGGCGGCATCGGCCAGCTGCAAGCGCAATTGCCTGCCAGCATGTTTGACTGGACCGCCGTGGGTTGGGGCCAGATCATCGCCTGGATGATCGCCGGGATCGGTTCGATCTTCTCCACCCAATACGTAATCCAGGCGGTGAACACCGTCAGCCACGCAGGCAAGGCCCAGCGCGCCTGCTTCTACGTGGCGGTGCTGATGGTGCCGTTCGGCATCGGCGCAGCACTGATCGGTATGTGCAGCGCGGTGCTGTTCCCCCATGTCGACTCCCTGCAAGCCTTCCCCACCCTGATCGCCAGCATGGACCAACTGACGGCCGGGCTGGTGGTGGCAGGCCTTGCCGGCTCGCTGTTCGGCACCATTTCGGCGGTGAGCATGGGCTCGGCGACGTTGTTGCTGCGGGACTTCTACGAGCCATGGTTCAACCCGGAAAAAAGCGACGCCAAGTCCCTGCGCTTCGTGCGCCTGGCGACCATCGCTGTCGGCCTGTTGCCGATTGCCCTGGCACTGACCTCGGACAAGGTGCTGATGATCGCCTTCCTCGGCAAGGCGTTGCGCGCCTCCCTGGCCGTGCTGGTGTTGATGGTGTTCTACGCGCCGAAATTCGGCACGGCGGCCGGGGCATTCCTGAGCATCATTGCCTCGTTGCTCGCGACCGTGGGCTGGTTCCTCGCCGGTAATCCGTGGGGCATCGACAACGCCTACATCGCCCTGTTCACGCCGTTGATCATCATGGGCATCAGCCATGTGACGCGCCGCAGGACACCGGCCGAACCCCTGGTGGCAGCCACGAGCTGAGGTAGGATGGCAGCCTCAGCCAAAAGGAACTTGTGAAATGCTGCCGATTCGCACCCCGTTGATCCTGCACCCCGGCTTGTCCACCGCTACCCGGCGGGTCTGGCTGAAGCTCGAGAACCTGCAACCCTGTGGCTCGTTCAAGTTGCGCGGCATGACCACGCTGTGCGCCTACGCGGCGAGCCAGGGCAAGACCACGGTGGTATGCCCCTCCGGCGGCAATGCCGGGCTGGCCACGGCCTTCGCGGCGCGCGGCCTGGGGTTACAGGCGCGGATCGTGGTGCCGACCACCACCCCCGAAGCCACCCGCGCACGCATCCGCCAGGCCGGGGCCGAGGTGGTGGTGCACGGTGATCTGTGGGATCAATCCAATGAGCTGGCGCTGCAACTCTCCGAATCACCTGAGGCACTGTATGTGCCGGCCTTTGATCACCCGCTGTTGTGGGAAGGCCACAGCAGCATGATCGATGAGATTCTTGAGGACTGCCCTCAGGTGGGCGCCATCGTGACCTCGGTGGGCGGCGGTGGACTGCTCGCGGGCGTTCTGACGGGCCTGGAGCGTCATGGGCGGTTCGGCTGCAAGGTGATTGCGTGTGAAACGGCGGGCGCGGCTTCGTTTGCTGCTGCCGTAGAGGCTGAAAAGCCCGTGCGGCTGGCGAAGATCGATACCGTGGCCAAGTCGTTGGCCGCGACCCAGGTGGCGGCGTGGCCGGTGCAGCATATCGGCAGGTTTGCCCATCAATGCGTGGTGTTGAGTGATGCCGACGCGATGATGGGCGTGGCGCGGTACGCCGATGATTTACGCCAGTTGGTGGAACCGGCATGTGGGGTTTCGTTGGCCGTGGCGTATCTGGAGCATGGGGCGATTGCCGGGATTGAGGATGTGGTGGTGATTGTGTGTGGTGGGGTAAGCATCAGTGCCGAAACGGTTGCCCAGTGGCAAAACACGGTCTCTCTATGATCGTTCCCACGCTCCGCGTGGGAACGCCGCCCTGGACGCTCCGCGTCYGCTCTTGAAGTCGTGACGCGGAGCGTCACAGGATGCATTCCCACGCAGAGCGTGGGAACGATCAATTCAGGCATCCTGCAGGATCAGATCCGCGCCCTTCTCCGCCACCATCAACACCGCCGCATGGGTATTGCCCGAGGTCACGTTGGGGAAAATCGACGCATCGACAATCCGCAGCCCTTGCATCCCGTGCACCTTCAGGCGCTTGTCCACCACCGACACCAGCGGGTCCGAGCCCATGGCGCAAGAGCCACACAGGTGATAGATCGAGCCACTGTTCTCGCGGAAGTACTGCAGCATCTGCTCATCGGTTTGCACCGCCGGCCCCGGCAATACCTCGGCCACCGTCACGCCCTTGAGCGCCGGCGCCTGCATGATCTTGCGCATCAGCCGGCTGCCCTGGATCACCTCGTCGATGTCCTTCCGGGTACTCAGGTAGTTGGGGTCGATCAAGGCCGCGTCCCGTGGGTTTTTCGAGGCGATGCGGATCGTCCCGCGGCTGGTAGGCCGGCACGGGTTGAAGCACAGCAGGAAGCCTGAATACGGCTCGGGCTTGAGGCTGGCCTTGTTGTTTTTCGGGATCTGGTACGACAGCGGGTTGAAGTACAGCTGCAGATTGGGGTGCGCCTGCCCTTCGTTGCCGCGAAAGAACCCGCCGGCCTGGTTGACGCTCATGGCCAGCGCGCCCTTGCGGGTCAGCAGGTATTTGAGGCCGAGTTTGAACTGGCCAAACAGCGAACTGAGCTGGTCGTTCAGGGTCGGGATATTGGCCTTGTAGTAATAGCTGGCGCAGAGGTGGTCCTGCAGGTTCTGCCCCACTGCAGGCAGGTCCTTGACCAGCGGGATGTTGTGTTCGGCGAGCAATTGCTTGTCCGCCACACCCGACAGTTGCAGGATCTTCGGCGTATCCACCGCCCCGGCGCACAGGATCACCTCCTTGCGCGCGGTAAAGGTGCGAACCACGCCGTGTTGGGTCACGCTGATGCCGGTGGCGCGTTGTTGATCGTCGAACAGCACGCGGTCTACCAGCGCATGCAACTCCACGGTCAGGTTCGGCCTACCCAACGCCGGGTGCAGGTGCGCAAAGCTGCTGGAGCAGCGCTCACCGTTGCGGGTGTTGACGTCGTAGAGGCCCGCACCTTCGAAGTTCGGCCCGTTGAAGTCATCGCTCAGGCCATAGCCCAATTGCTCGCAGCCCTTGAGAAATACATCGCAGATGGCGTGAGTCTGGCCCTTCATCGGGGTGATGCTGATGGGGCCGCTGCTACCGTGGTATTCGGTGTCGCCCAGGGGGTGATTTTCCAGCTTGCGGAAGTACGGCAGCACGTCCTTGAAGCCCCAGCCGTCGTTGCCATTGACCGCCCAGTCATCGAAATCATGGGCCTGGCCGCGCACGTAGATCATGGCGTTGATCGAGCCGGAACCGCCCTGCACCTTCCCCCGCGGGGCATAGATGGCACGGTCGGCCAGCTGTTTTTGCGGCTGGCTGTAGTACATCCAGTTGAAGGTCGGGTTGTAGTACATCTTGGCGAAACCGACCGGGATCTTGAACCACCAGGAGCTGTCCTTGCCGCCGGCTTCCAGCAGCAATACCGAATGCTCGCCCGAGGCGGAGAGTCGGTTGGCCAGGACGCAACCTGCGGCGCCGGCGCCGGCGATGATGTAGTCGTATGTCATTCACGGTTACCGCATAAGTCGTTTTTTTTAGCCCTTGGCGGGCGAAGTGTCTTTCACGTCAGCAGGCGTGGGCGCCATTTGCAGGTGCAGCCGCTCGCCGGTGTACGGCGTGTGCTTGCGCACCACGTCCATGTTCAGCTCCACCCCAAGGCCCGGCTCGGTGGACGGGATGATGTAGCCGTCCTCCCATTGCAGCGGCTTGGTCAGCACTTCGGCATGGAAGCCGCCCCAGGTCATGATGCTTTCCTGGATCAGGAAGTTCGGCGTGCACGTGGCCAACTGGAAACTCGCCGCTGCGCCGATCGGTCCGTTGTACAGGTGCGGGGCGATCTGCGCGTAGTAGGCCTCGGCCATGCTCGCGATTTTCTTGGCTTCCAGCAGGCCGCCGCAGCGGGCCACGTTCATTTGCAGGATCGATGCACCACCGGCCTGCAAGAGCTTGAAGAACTCGTACTTGGTGGTCAGGCGCTCGCCGGTGGCGATGGGAATGCTGGTCTTCGCCGCGACCTGGGCCATGGCCTCTTCCTGGCCTGGTGGCACCGGTTCTTCGAACCACAGCGGGTCGTATTTCTCCAGGCGCTTGGCCAGGCGAATCGCCGACGACGGCACCATCTGCCCGTGGGTGCCGAACAGCAGGTCGCACTTGTCGCCCACCGCCTCGCGAATCTTGCGGCAGAAGGTTTCGCAGCGTTCCAGCACTTCCAGGGAGATCTGGTGGCCGGAGTACGCGGTGTACGGGCCTGCCGGGTCGAACTTCACGGCGGTGAAGCCCTTGTTCATGTTCTCGATCGCGCATTCGGCGGCCAGGTCCGGGTCGTCGTAGTCGTACTCGCCCTTGCTGTTGACCGGGTACAGGTAGGTGTAGGAACGCAGGCGTTCGTTGACCTTGCCCCCCAGCAACTCATAGACCGGTTTGTTGGCGGCCTTGCCGATGATGTCCCAGCAGGCCATTTCCAGGCCGCTGACCACGCCCATCATGGTCAGGTCGGGACGCTGGGTGAAGCCGCTGGAGTACGCCTGGCGGAAGAAGCGCTCGATGTGGTGCGGGTCGTGGTTGAGCAGGTAGCGCTCGAACACGTCCTCGATGATCGGCAGCATGGCCTTGGGGCCGAAGGTGGCGGCGTAGATCTCGCCCACGCCTTCGATGCCGCAGTCGGTTTTCAGTTTGACGAACAGCCAATACATGCCGCCGATGTGCGGCGGCGGTACGGCGACAATATGGGTTTCAAGGGCGACGATTTTCATCTCAGGCACCTGTCTGGTTGAATTTTTTACGATTGATCCGGGCGCGCAAGGTCAGGGCCGCGAGGGTCCCGAGCACGCCGATGAAGGCGATGTAGCCGAAGTACAGGTTGTAGCCGACCTGCCCCGGGTATGTGTCGGTGAGGTAGCCATTGATCAGCGGGATAAAGGTGTCCGGCAGGTAACCCACCACCGAGACGATGCCGATGGCCAGGCCGGTGATGCGCAGCGGGATGTCGCAGCTGTCGAGGATCGCCCAGTACAGGCCGCGAATCGCGTAGGTCATCAGGCCGATAAAGATCACCGTGCCGATCAGCAAGCCGAGGCTGCCAATGGCCGGGAACACGATCAGGCCGACCATCGCCAGGGTCACCAGCATCAGCGCGACGATCAGCACCGAGATGTTCGAAAACTTGTCCCCCAGCCAGCCGCCGCCGATCCCGCCGATGGGTCGCATCCACAACTTGATGGTGGTGATGGTGCCGGCCATCACGGCGGTCATGCCGCTGCCTTGCAGGTAATCGGAGAAGCTGTAGGTGGCCCAGAACATGTGGTAACCGCAGAACACGATGGCGGTCACCAGCCACAGCTCGGGGATTTTCACCAGGGTGGTGAGGTCGGCGATCAGGTTGAACTTGCCCTTCTCCACCGCCGCAGTTTCGGCCATGGACTTGGGGTCCTTGAGCAGCACCAGCACACAACCAATGGCGATACACACGAACGAATACAGGTACACCACGTGCTTGAAGCCTTCGGCCGCAGTTTGGCTGCGGGTCTCGGTGGCGTAGGCGAACAGCCCCAGGGCCACGGTCGCCAGCAAGGCTTCCACCAGGCCACGGCCGCCGTCGAGGATGCCGAAGAAACGGCCCTGCTCACTGTGATGGGCGATCATCTTCACCCGCTTGAGCACCGAAGCCCAGAAGGTCAGGCCGGTGGTCAGGCCCCAGCAGCCGAAGATGATCATCAGGCCGGTCATCGACGGCACAGTGGAGTACCAGATACCCAGGGCCCCGGTGGCCACCAACGAAAAGAAGATCAGGAAGCGTGGCGGCAGGCGATCGGCCAACCAGCCGCTCGGCAGGTAGCTGAGCAGGAAGATCGTACCGAGCATCGAGTACAGATAACCCAGCTGGCTGTGGTTGATCTGAAACACCTCGAGCATGGTGGTCTGGTAGACCTGGCGCAGGTAGAGGATCGGGTAGATCGCCCCGGCAGCCAATACCAGCAACATCAATTGGAAGTAGCGACTGGCTTTGTCGCTTTTAGCCGCGGACACGGCATCGAAACCCTGGGCAACGGGTGCAGGCTTGGACATCTTGTAGACCTCGAGCACCCACTGTGCAGGTGCCCCGATAATTGTTTTTATTGAGGTGAAGCCGGTGGTCGGTGAATCAGTACTTCATGACCACCAAACGGGTCTGGGTGAATTCAAGCATCCCGTGCTTGCCGTCATCGCCGCCCAGCCCTGAGCGTTTCCAGCCGGCGTGGAAACCCTGGTAAGGGTCGGCCGGGGTGCGATTGACGTACAACTCGCCGGCCTCGATGGCGTTGGCGACTTTCATGGCCGTGCGGTAGTTCTCGGTATAGAGCACCGACGACAGGCCGAACTGGTGATCGTTGGCCATGGCCAGCGCTTCGTCGATATCGCGGTACTTGAGCACCGGCAGCACCGGGCCGAAGATTTCTTCCTGGATGATTTCCATGTCCTGGCGGCAGGCGCTGAGCAGCGTCGGCGGGTAGAAATGGCCCGGACCTTCGGGGAGTACGCCGCCTGTTTCCAGTACAGCACCGTCGGCGATGGCGCGCTCGACCATGGCGTGAATATTCTGCCGGGAGCTGGCGTTGACCAGTGGGCCCATCAGGCCCGCATCCGTGGCACGGTCACCGAATTTGACGGCGCCGATCTTGGCCTTGAGCAGGGCCAGGAATCGGTCATAGACGCTTTCCTGCACATACACCCGCTCGACGGCCGTGCACAGTTGGCCGCAGTGGGTGGTCTTGGAAGCGATGATGTCGCTGGCGGCTTTTTCCAGGTCGGCGTCGGCCTCGATGATCGCCGGGGTCTTGCCGCCCAGCTCCAGGGACGGCTTGGCGATGTTGGCCTTGCAGTAGTCGAGCACGATGCGCCCGGCGTTGACGCTGCCGGTCAGGGTGATCAGGCCCACGGCCTTGTGGGTGCACAGGGCGGCGGCGGTGGCGTGGTCCATGGTCAGGATGTTGATCACGCCGGCCGGCATGCCCGACTGCTCGACGGCGCGGGCGATTTCAAAGGCGGACAACGGCGTGTTGTTGCTCGGGCGCACCACCACGGTGTTGCCGGCAATCAGCGCCGGGGCGATTTTGCGCAGCAGGGTATAGACCGGGTAGTTGAACGGAATCAGGCAAGCCACGACGCCAATGGGCTCGCGTTGCAGGAACAGGTTTTCGTCCGGGGTGTCGCTGGGGATGATTTCGCCTTCGATGCGGCGTGCCCATTCGGCGTGGTAGCGGGTGATCTGGGCGGCGTAGCGCGCTTCGTTGCTGGCGTCGTCGAGGCTTTTGCCGGATTCGCTGGCCAGCGCCCGGCCTATGCTTTCAGCGCAGGTTTCGAGGGCGGCGGCGAAAGCCCGCAGGTGTTCGGCGCGCTGGATGCTGGTGAGCTTGCCCCAGGTTTTCTGTGCGCTGGCGGCGGCATCGACGGCCGCACTGGCTTCATCAGGGGTGGCGGCGGACACCCGGCCTACCTGGGCCTCGGTCGCGGGGTTGTAGACCGCGATTTGGGCGGTGCTGGCAGGTTCGGCGAAGTGGCCGTTGTAAAAGTTGCGCTCGATTTGCATATGGTTTTTTGCCCAATCGTTGTTGTTTTGCGAGTGACTTGCAGTTTTGTCATTGGGCGGGGGTTGGACAAACGATTTATTGACGGGGGTAACGTGCGAAAAATGCAGGTTAGTGGCTGATCCGTATTAATGACCCGGGTCTGAGTCTGTATTGTTCTACCCATACTTCCTACAGTGCCGCCCACTTGGAACCGTGGGAGGACTAAGCATGCAACCACCATCAACCGCACAGGCCTACAACTACAAGGTCGTGCGTCAATTCGTCATTGCAACCATCGTCTGGGGCGTGGTCGGCATGGCCATGGGCGTGTGGATCGCCTCGCAACTGGTGTGGCCCGAGATGAACCTCGACCTGCCGTGGACCACCTTCGGCCGCCTGCGCCCGCTGCACACCAGCCTGGTGATTTTCGGCTTTGCCGGCAGCGCGCAATTCGCCGCCAGCTACTACGCAGTACAGCGCACCTGCCAGGTACGGCTGTACTCGGACAAGCTCGCTGCCTTTACCTTTTGGGGCTGGCAGTCGGTGATCGTGATCATGCTGGTCAGCCTGCCACTGGGTTACACCACCACCAAGGAATACGCCGAGATCGAGTTCAGCGGCGCGGTGTGGATGACCGTGGTGTGGGTGGCCTATGCGATCGTGTTTTTCACCACTGTGGTGCAGCGCAAGACCCAGCACATCTACGTCGGCAACTGGTTCTTCGGTGCGTTCATCGTGGTGATCGCCATGCTGCACGTGGTCAATCACCTGTCGATCCCGGTGGACTGGTTCAAGTCCTACCCGGTGTATTCCGGGGCCACCGACGCGATGGTGCAGTGGTGGTACGGGCATAACGCCGTGGGGTTCTTCCTGACCACCGGTTTCCTGGGGATGATGTACTACTTCGTGCCGAAGCAGGTCGGGCGGCCGGTGTATTCCTATCGCCTGTCCATCGTGCACTTCTGGGCGCTGATCACCCTGTACATCTGGGCCGGTCCGCACCACCTGCACTACACCGCGCTGCCGGACTGGGCGCAGTCGCTGGGGATGGCGATGTCGCTGATCCTGCTGGCGCCGAGCTGGGGCGGGATGATCAACGGCATGATGACGCTTTCCGGGGCTTGGCATAAATTGCGCACCGACCCGATCCTGCGCTTCCTGGTGCTGTCGCTGGCGTTCTACGGGATGTCGACCTTTGAAGGGCCGATGATGGCGATCAAGACCGTCAACGCCCTCTCCCATTACACCGACTGGACCATCGGCCACGTCCACGCCGGCGCCCTGGGCTGGGTAGCGATGATCACGTTTGGCTCGCTGTACCACATGATCCCGAAAATCTTCGGGCGCGCGCAGATGCACAGTGTGGGGCTGATCAATATGCACTTCTGGCTGGCGACCATTGGCACGGTGCTGTACATCGCGTCGATGTGGGTCAACGGCATCACCCAGGGCCTGATGTGGCGGGCGGTGAACGATGACGGCACCCTCACCTACTCGTTTGTGGAAGCGTTACAGGCCAGCCATCCGGGATTTGTGGTGCGATTCGTCGGCGGGGTGTTCTTCCTCAGCGGCATGTTGCTGATGGCGTACAACACCTGGCGCACCGTGCGTGTGGCGGATTTGAAGGTGGCGCAGCTTGACGCGCAGATCGCCTGATGTGGGAGATAGCGCTGAACCTGGCGGCGGTGATCAGTCTGTATGGCGCGGTGGAGTATTGCCTGCGGGGCCAGTCGAAGGAGAGCCTGGATGAGGCCAGCCTGATGCCGTTCGCCGATGACCCGGAAGTGGCGCGGCGGGTGGAGCGGGCCACGGGCAAGCGGGTCAACGCGGTGGCGCCTGAGGAAACAAAGCAGGACTGGGGCAATATAGAGATCTAATTGTGGGAGCGGGCTTGCTCGCGAGTGCGGTGGTTCAGTCAACATATACAGCGACTGACACACCGCTTTCGCGAGCAAGCCTGCTCCCACACAAGCACCACATTGAGCGACTAGCCGCGTTCGCGGGGAATCAGGCTCTGCAACTGCAACGCCAGGAAGTTGGCATCGAAGCCGAACGTATCCGGGTCTTTCAAACCGTTGGTTTTCTTCCACAGCCAGTCGTTTTTCCCCGGCAGCAATACCAGGGAAATGCTGCCGTAGCGGGCGGCGGTCAAGCCCATCACCGACAGCGAAATCAAACCGCCGGCGCCCATCACATCCGGCACGAACTCCACCGGTTTGCCGGCGATATGGATGGTCAGTTTCTCGGTCTTGAAGGTGGAGGTCTCCACCGGCACGCTGGGGCCGGAAGCCACGTACGCCTCGCGCTGCACTTCCAGCAAACCGACCGTCTTCACAGGCGCAAGCCACTGCTCGATCTGGCCGAACAACTCGCCGATCTTCTGCGCCCAATGGGCCGACTGCACTTCGAACTGCTGTTTCTTGTGGGCTTCGCTGTCGGCGTAATGACGCAGCATCTCGCCCAGTTGTTGTACATCGTCCATTGCCGTGTTCCTTGGGTGACCCATGTTGCGAGCCTTGATCATGGCAGATGCCGCACACCGGCGTATGACTAAAGCGCAGCGCGCGGGTAATGTGGTGCCCTCGCCCGTCCAATTCAGGAGCATCGCATGCGCACCATCGGCCTTATCGGCGGCATGAGCTGGGAGTCCAGCGCCGAGTATTACCGCATCATCAACCAGAACGTGCGCGACCAGCTCGGGCCGCTGCGCTCGGCACAACTGTTGATGTACAGCGTCGACTTCGGCCCGGTGGAGCAGGCCCAGCACGCCGGGCGCTGGGACGACGCGGCGCTGATCCTCGAAGACGCCGCCCGCCGCCTGCAAGCCGGGGGCGCCGAGTGCATCGTGCTGTGTACCAACACCATGCACCTGGTAGCGCCGCAGATTGAAGCGGCGGTGTCGATACCGTTTCTGCATATTGCAGACGCTGCCGGCGCGGCGGCCGTGGAAGCTGGCACCCTGAGCGTTGGCCTGCTGGGTACCGCATTTACCATGGAGCAGGAGTTTCTCAAGTCACGCCTGGCGGCGCAGGGGCTGACCGTGCTGGTGCCGGACGCTGAAGAGCGCCAGGCCGTGCACCGGATCATTTACGAAGAGTTGTGCGTCGGGGTGATCAGCGACGCATCGCGCGAGGTGTACCAGCGGGTGATCGAGTCTTTGGCCGCCCGTGGCGCCCAGGCCATCATCCTCGGCTGTACGGAAATCAGCCTGTTGATCAAGCCGCAGCACAGCGACCTGCCCTTGCTGGACACCACCGAGCTGCATGCGCAGGCTGCGGTGGCGTTTGCGTTGCAGGACGACTAGGCCGGCTTGCGGATGCGCGCCATGGTCAGCGTGTCGACGAATGCGCCGTCACGCACGGCGTAGTCGCGCAGCAGGCCTTCGGTCTCGAAGCCGAACTTGTGGTACAGCCGGTGGGCGGCTTCGTTGTCGGCGTACACCGTGAGTTCCACCCGGTGCAGGTTCATCCAGTTATCCGCCACCTCCAGCGCCGCGCCCAGCAGCCGGGAGCCCACGCCCTTGCCCTGCCAGGCGGTGGCGACGCCCATGCCGAATGAACCGACGTGGCTTTGGCGCACGCGCAAATACTGTTCCAAACCCAGCTGGCCGATCACTTCACCGGCATGCAGCGCCACCAGCTGTAGCCGCCGCTCGTTGTCCTGCACCAGGCGTTTGCGCCAGGCCTCGACTGACTGGAAAGGCATTTGCAGCACCTGACGGCAGACAGCCGGGTCGTTGTAGAGCGCAGCGACGCCTTCAAGGTGGGCCTCGGTGAAGCGCGTGATAACGATCTTGGGTTCAGGTGTGTGCATGGTGTTTCGTCCTTTGAAAAACACGTGGCCGACCAGTGTAGGCGGCAAAGCCTCAGAATGGCGAGCCCTGCACTGCACTCATCGGGAACGCGAAGCCACCAATTTCCAGACCCGCGCGATGTCCGAGGCGCGCTCGCGCAACAGGCGCGGTGCGTCGCTGCAGGCCTGTTCCAGGGTAGTCGGGCCGGACGGCAAGGCGAACGCGGCATCCACACCGTGGGCGTACATTTGCTCGTAGCCATCCCCCAGGGTGCCGGCGATCACGATCACCGGCACGTTGTGCTGCCTGGCGATCCGCGCCACGCCAAACGGGGTCTTGCCGCGCAGGGTCTGGGCATCAAACCTGCCTTCGCCGGTGATCACCAGGTCGGCGCCACGCACGGCTTGCTCAAGCCCAACAAGCTCTGCGACCACTTCAACACCCGCGCGAAACTGCGCGCCAAGGAACGCCTTGGCGGCGAAACCCAAGCCACCGGCGGCGCCGCTGCCGGGTTCGTCGCGTACGTCTTTGGGCAATACCCTGGCGCAGTGATCGGCAAAATGGCCGAGGGCCGCATCCAGTTGCTCGACTTGCTGGGGAGTGGCGCCCTTTTGCGGGCCGAAAATCGCCGAGGCCCCGTGAGGACCGCATAGAGGGTTGTTCACGTCGGCGGCGATTTCGAAGCGCACTTCGTTCAGGCGGGGATCCAGTTGTTCAAGGCTGATGCGCGACAGCTTGCCCAGCGCCAGGCCGCCAAGGGGCAGCGCTGCTCCCTCGGCATCAAACAACTGCACACCCAGGGCTAGCATCGCCCCGGCGCCGCCGTCGTTGGTGGCGCTGCCGCCAATGGCCAGGATGATGCGCTGGGCGCCGGCATCCAGGGCGGCGCGGATCAGTTCGCCAGTGCCGAAGGTGCTGCTGGAACACGCATTTCGCTGACCCGGTGGCACGAGTTGCAGGCCGCTGGCTTCGGCCATTTCGATGATTGCGGTGTGGCTCTCGGCCAACCAGCCCCAATGCGCGTCGACACTGCCGCCCAATGGCCCTTGCACACGGCTGGTGCGCAGCTCGCCCTGGCAGGCGGCGAGTACCGATTCCACCGTGCCCTCACCACCGTCCGCCATTGGGCACTTGATCAGCTCGGCGTCGGGCCACACGCTGGCCAACCCCTCGGCAATGGCATTCGCCACGCCTTCAGCACTCAGGCTGTCCTTGAACGAGTCGGGGGCGATGATGATTTTCATGGGCTTTCTCCGGTTTTTATAACGCCCATGCTGCCAGTTGGCACCGGCAATAACGCCGGTCCATTGCACAAGAGTGGCTGGGGTTTGTTGTTCATTTGGACAAAGCTTGCGGCAATAGCTGCACGCCGAGGTACAACGCGAGCATGCCGTCGAGGGTCAGCGGGTCGACGCCGCTCAGCTCGGCGATGCGTTCCATGCGGTAGCGCAGGCTGTTGCGGTGGATCCCCAGGGCATCGGCGCAGGCCTGGCTTTGGCCGTCGTGGTCGCACCAGCTGCGCAGGGTCGCCAGCAACTGGCCGTTGCTGTCCTTGGCCAGTACCTTGCGCAGCGGGTTGAGCAGTTCGTCGAGGGCGTCGTCGTTGCGGTGGCGCCAGAGCATGACCGGCAGGCGGTAGCGATTGAGGGTCAGCAACCGCGATTCGGGCAGCACATCACGGCCATAGGCGAGCAGGTCGCCGACCCGCCGGTAACAACGGCGCAGGCCGGCCAGCCCGTCCGCTTGCCCGCCGACGGCGACCCGCAGGATGTTCCAGCCCAGGCCGTCGAGCTTTTCCAGCAGGCGCGGGTTATCGACTTGCACCGACGCAGGCCGGCACCACAGCAGGGAAAACTGCGCGGAGCTGACGCACCAGCTGTCGGGGTAGCGCGAGGTCAGCCAGGCGCTCAAGGCCTCGGCCGACTGGCCGCTGCCCAGCTCGAACAGGTACGGCGTGCGCGCCAGCTGCGGCTTGAGGCCCAGTTGCTGGGCTTCATCCACCAGGCGCGGCGAATCGCCGGTCTCGGCCAGCAGCAGTGCCAGCAGATCATCGCAGCGCTGGCGCCGCCATTGCTGCTCGGCTTGCTGGTGACGCTGGCTGACCAGCATTTCGGCGGTCATGCGCACCAGTTCGGCATAGGTGCGCAGCAATTCCGGCTCACCGGTAATGCCCAGCACGCCGATCAGGCGCTGGTCGTGCAGCAGCGGCAGGTTGATCCCGGGTTGCACGCCCTTGAGGTGCTTGGCGGTCTGGCCGTCGATTTCCACCACCCGCCCGTTGGCCAGCACCAACTGCGCGCCTTCGTGGCGGGTGTTGATCCGCTCGGGTTCGCCGCTGCCCAGGATCAGGCCCTGGCTGTCCATGACGTTGACGTTATAGGGCAGGATCGCCATGGTGCGATTGACGATATCCTGCGCCAGGTCATGATCCAGCTCGAACATGGGGCTAAATTCCTGAAAAAAACCGGTTGTTCATAGGCACAGCGCAAACCATGCTTCACTGTGCGCGAGCACAAAGACAGCACCCCTTGAGGTGGCCGAGACTCGTTGGGCGATCAACGTTACCCTCGCATCGCGAAAAATCATAATAAAGAGAGACTGCCATGTCACAGAGCGCCGCTGTTACCCAGGCCACCGATGACGATAAAAACGCCGTATACAAGCGCATCACCCTGCGCCTGATCCCCTTCATTTTCATCTGCTACCTGTTCAACTACCTCGACCGCGTCAACGTCGGCTTTGCCAAGTTGCAGATGCTCGACGACCTGAAATTCAGCGAGACCGTGTACGGCCTCGGTGCCGGGATCTTCTTTATCGGCTACGTGCTGTGCGGCGTGCCGAGCAACCTGGCGCTGACCAAATTCGGTCCACGGCGCTGGATTGCGCTGATGATGATCGTCTGGGGCGCCCTGTCCACCTGCCTGTTGTTCGTTACCACACCGACGCACTTCTACGGCTTGCGCCTGCTGACCGGCGCCGCTGAAGCCGGGTTCTTCCCGGGCGTGGTGCTGTACCTCTCGCAGTGGTTCCCGACCTTCCGCCGTGGGCGGATCATGGCGCTGTTCATGTCGGCGATTCCGGTATCCGGCCTGCTCGGCAGCCCGTTCTCCGGCTGGATCCTCAACCACTTCGCCGCCGGCCAGGGCGGGCTTGCGGGCTGGCAGTGGATGTTCCTGCTGCAAGGCGTGCCGACGGTGATCCTCGGCGCCCTCGCCTACTTCCTGCTCAGCGACAGCTTTGCCAACGCCAAGTGGCTCACGCCCCATGAGCGCGCGGTGCTGGAAGCCGACCAGGCGACCGACCTGGCCAACAAGCCGAAGACCACCAGCGACTCGCTGCTGGAAGTGTTCAAGAACCCGGCGATCTGGGCGTTCGGCCTGATCTACTTCTGCATCCAGAGCGGTGTGTACGCCATCAACTTCTGGCTGCCATCGATCATCAAGAACATGGGCTTCAGCGATAACCTGGTGATTGGCTGGCTGAGTGCGATCCCGTACCTGCTGGCGGCGGTGTTCATGCTGCTGGTGGGCCGCTCTGCCGACTTGCGCAAGGAGCGTCGCTGGCACCTGGTGGTGCCGATGCTGATGGGCGCGATCGGGCTGGTGATTGCGGTGAACTTTGCAACCACGCCGGCCATTGCGATCCTCGGCCTGACCATCGCCACCATGGGTGCCCTCACCGGCCTGCCGATGTTCTGGCCGGTGCCAACCGCGATGCTCAGCGCAGGTGCGGCAGCGGGCGGTCTGGCGTTGATCAACTCCATGGGCCAGATGGCGGGGTTCCTCAGCCCGTATATCGTCGGGTTTGTGAAAGATGCCACCGGGTCTACGGACCTGGCGCTGTACCTGCTGGCGGCGGTGATCGTCGCGGGCAGTGTGTTGGCGTTGCGCATGACGCGCACACTCAAGGCTTGAATCAGCGCTGACCGGTGCCGTGATATCGAGGGCGGCGCCGGTCATCTATCTGCTCATATAAAGGCGTGTTTTTATAGGCAAACAACTGCCTGACAGCCGTATTAACCTCTACGCCCATTCCAGGTAACAAATAGGCTACAACCTTTACCCAGCCTTTACTTTCGTACTCCATCATCCCGTCCGAAACCGCTGTCTGAAGCCTATGCCCGGGGATATTATCAAGACCGGTTCGGTGCATACGTAGAGGACTTATCATGATCAGTCGACTCTCAAAAATGAAAGTAGCCATGTTGCTCATTGCCACCCTCGCCATCGCAGGGCAAGCAGAAGCCCGTGGAGGATATGGCTATGGCTGGGGTCACGGTTATGGGTACGGGCATGGCGGTGGTTGGGGCTGGGGTGGCCCGGCTTTGCTGGGTGCGGTTGTCGGCGGTCTCGTAGTGGGTTCGGTGGTCGCCAACTCCCAGCCTCCGGTCTATGTGCAGCAGCAACCGGTTTACGTGCAGCCGCAGCCGGTGTACATCCAACAGCCGCCGCCGGTCTATTACCAGGCGCCGCCTCCAGGCTATTACTACCCGCCACAACCGGTTCCGGTGCCACGTTATTAAGCACGGCCCTACTACTGATAATGCAGGTCCCGCCTGAAAGCGGGACCTTTTTTATTCAGCTGCCTTTAGAGTAATCCGCCGCCGTCGACATCAATCACGCTACCGGTAATAAACCCGTTCTCCATCGCCAACACATACCCGGCAGCCACTTCTTCGGCCTGCCCCACGCGCCCCACCGGCAACGCCCCGCCCGCCTTGGCAAACATTGCCAGTCGCTGCTCATCGGACAACCCGGCATACGCCTCGGTGTCGATCACCCCCGGGCTGACCACATTGACCCGCCGTGGCGCCAGTTCCTTGGCCAGTTGCTTGCCCAGCGCTTCGGTCGCCGCATTGATGCCGGTCTTGATGAATTGCCCCGCAACCGTTTTGCGCCCCAACTGCCCCGACGTCAGGGTGATGCTGCCGCGCTCGGCGAGAAATGGCAGCGCCGACTGGATCGCCCGCAGCGAACCCCAGAGCTTCACGTTGAAGTTGTCTTGCGCCAGGTTCAGGTCGGTCTCGATCAGGGCCTTGGCCTGCACCGCAGGCCCTGCGGTGTAGACCAGATGGTCAAACGGCCCCACGGTTTCGAACAAGCGCTGTAATGAGGCTGCGTCGGTCACGTCCACCTGCTCGCTGCGCACCCCGTTCTCCACGGTTGAAGACAAGCGCCGCCCGGCCAGCACCACATGGGCACCGCGTGCCACGGCCTGCTTGGCCACCTCGGCACCGATGCCGCTGCTGCCGCCAATGACGATGATGGTTTTGCCGTTGAGGGGAGATGTCATGGGGAAATACCTGGCTGAGAAAATGAGCTTTCATCTTCCCAGCTTGGCAATCGTTGAAAAATCCCGGTAAAACGACAAGATCTTTAAAGGATTTTTACAAATGAGCTCAATCCTCGACCTTGAAGTGTTCGTACGCACTGCTGACACCGGCAGCCTGTCGGCAGCCGCCCGCAGCCTCAGCCTGACCCCGGCCGCAGCGAGCATTGCCCTCAAGCGCCTGGAAACCCGCCTGGGCATCCGGCTGCTGGCGCGTTCCACCCGCAGCATGCGCCTGACCGAAGAAGGCCGGCGCTACCTCGACAGTGTGCGCGTGGCCCTGGAGGCGCTGTCGGAAGGCGAACAGGCGGTCAAGCAGCAAGGCCAGAGCCTCAGCGGATTACTGCAATTGGCCGCGCCCTCGGATTTCGGGCGCAATGTGCTGCTGGGCTGGCTGGATGAGTTCAAGCTCGAACACCCGAACGTGCGCCTTCAGTTGCTGCTCAACGACAGCAATGCCGACCTGTTCCGCGAAACCGTCGACATCGCCCTGCGTTTCGGCGTACCACGGGACTCCAGCCTGGTCGCGTTGCCGGTGGTGCCCGACCACACGCGGGTGGCGTGCGCCAGCCCCGACTACCTCGCGCGCCACGGTACGCCACGCCTCCCCCAGGACCTGGCACAACACAGCACGCTGCGCTATATGCGCCAGGGTCGGGCGAACAACACCTGGTACTTTCGCCAGGGCGAGGTGCTGCAGGAAGTCGAGGTCGGCGGCGACTACCTGAGTGATGACGGCGAGATCGTGCGGCGCTGGGCGTTGGCCGGGCACGGCATCGCCTATAAAGCGCGGCTGGATGTAGCCCGCGATATCAAGGCCGGGCGCCTGGTGCCGTTGCTCACCGATTGGCAAGGCGAACCGACCCCGTTCAATCTGATGTGTCCCCATCGGTTGCAGGTGTCGGAGCGGGTCAAGGTACTGCACCGCTTCCTGCAACTGCGCTGCGCCGAACTATTGCCGCAATAACCGTCGCGGGGCTTGTTCCAGAGCCTTGCTCTCTGGTATTGGATAGGGCCTGTCTCCCCCTTTTGAGGTGTTCACGATGATTTACCGCACACTGGGCCAGTCCGGGTTGAAGGTCAGCGCACTGACCCTGGGCAGCATGATGTTTGGCGAGCAGACCAACACCGAGGACTCGCTGCGCATCATCGACAAGGCCTGGGATCAAGGCATCAACTTTATCGACACCGCCGACGTCTACACCGGCGGGCGCTCCGAGGAAATCGTCGGCGAAGCCATCGCCCGCCAGCGCCAGGATTGGGTGCTGGCCTCGAAGGTCGGCATCGGCCCGGCGGATGGCCTGCCGAACCGCAGCGGCCTGAGTCGCAAGCGGATTTTCAATGCGCTGGAAGCCAGCCTGACGCGCCTCGACACCGATTACCTGGACATCTATTACCTGCACCGCGAAGACCACAACACGCCACTGGAAGTCACGATTTCAGCGATTGGCGACTTGATCCGCGAGGGCAAGATCCGCCACTGGGGCTTGTCCAACTACCGCGGCTGGCGGATCGCCGAAGTGATCCGCGTGGCCGAGCGCCTGGGGGTGGACAAACCGATCATCAGCCAGCCGCTGTACAACATCGTCAACCGTCAGGCCGAGGTGGAGCAGATCACCGCCGCCGCCGCGTATGGCCTGGGCGTGGTGCCTTACAGCCCGCTGGCCCGTGGCGTGCTCAGCGGCAAATATGCGCCGGACGTAACGCCTGAAGCCGGCAGCCGTGCCGGACGCCAGGACAAGCGCATCCTGGAAACCGAATGGCGCGTTGAATCCCTGCGCATCGCCCAGCAGATCCAGCAATACACCCAGGGCCGTGGCGTGGGGATTGTCGAGTTCGCGATTGCCTGGGTCCTGAACAACTCGGCGGTCAGTTCGGCGATTGTCGGGCCGCGCACCGAGGCGCAGTGGGATGCCTACACCGGCGCGCTGGAGGTGAAGATCACGGCGGAGGACGAAGCATTCATCGACTCGCTGGTCACGCCAGGGCATGCGTCGACGCCAGGGTTCAATGATGTGAGCCACTTTGTGTCGGGGCGAGTTGCCCGGCCATAAGTCCCTTTTATGGGGGGACCTGAGAAATCCTCCCATAAACCGCTCCAAAACAGAGCAAACATCTCACCTCAAAAGCACTATATTCCCTCCCTGAAATCCCCCCTTCTTTTGTATCAATCGGCTTTCGTGAGGACAGTGTGTCTAAAGGTGTTGTGTTATCGGTCTTGGCCTCGGTGTTGTTTGCCGTAATGTATTACTTCACGTCGCTGCTTACGCCCTTGAGCGGCCTGGAGATCTTCGGCTGGCGCATGTTGTTGACGGTGCCCTGCATGACCGTGTTCATGATTGTCAGCGGCGAGTGGCGACGGGTGTGGGAACTGGTTCGGCTGGTTGCGGCCAAACCCGCGCTGATCGGCGGGGTCGTGGTGTCTTCGGCGCTGCTGGGGGTGCAGTTGTGGCTGTTCATGTGGGCGCCGCTCAACGGTCGCAGCCTGGATGTATCGCTGGGCTATTTCCTGCTGCCATTGACGATGGTGCTGACCGGTCGGCTGGTGTATGGCGAACGATTGTCACGCCTGCAAAAGATTGCGGTGTTCTTCGCCGGTGCTGGTGTGCTGAACGAGTTGTATCAGGTGGGCGGATTCTCCTGGGCAACCCTGGTAGTGATTATCGGCTACCCGGTTTACTTCGTACTGCGCAAACGCCTGAAGACCGACCACCTCGGCGGGCTGTGGCTCGATATGGCGCTGATGTTGCCGGTGGCACTGTGGTTCGTGCAAAGCGGCGAACAGGGTTTTGCCGTGCTCGACGCCCACAAGGGCTTGTACGCCTTGATCCCGATGCTGGGCTTGATCAGTGCGTCGGCGCTGGTGTGCTACGTCGTCGCCAGCCGCTTGTTGGCCTTCAGCCTGTTCGGGCTGCTCAGCTATGTAGAACCGGTGCTGCTGCTCGGCGTGGCCTTGTTGTTGGGCGAAAGCATCAAGGCGGGGGAATGGCTGACGTATCTTCCGATCTGGCTCGCGGTGATGGTGCTGGTGTTTGAAGGCTTCAAGCATTTGGTGCGTCAGCAGAAGGCCTGACAGCGCTTTTTTTTGCTGCCATTTCGAGCATTACAGCCGTTTGCGACAACCCCCCTCGGATGGCCCCGTAATACGGAATCCTGCCTTGGATTTCGTCGCCTATTTGCGTCAGTGCGGCGTCCATTTGCGCCTTTTCAACGCCAAACAGCTTACCGAGCCGGTTGCCATGGTTGAGTTCAAGCAAGGTGCCGGTGACGGGGTTTTTGACGATTTTTTCGATGGACTGCGCCACATCCTCAGGCACGCCCAGTGCGATCAAGGCCGTCCCAATGCCTGAACCCGGATTCTTCAGTTGGCGGATGAACTCGTCGAACAGCCCCCATAAATCGTTGGCACCCACATTATCCAGGCTGACACTGACGACCGTTTTCAAGTATTGCTCTCGCGAAACAGGCGACAGCGGCTGGTCATTGTTCAGGCCGTTTTTCACAAAGTAGAAGTTGCCCTTGTTACCTCCTCCATGGAAGTTGCCGTAGGCATCGTACTGATAGAGTACGGTTTCTCCGTCCGGACGTGTGCCTGCGAAAGTCACCCGGCCATCACGGGTCTCAACTTTCAGGTAGGTCCCCGTCAGCCCGTTGACCGGTACCGGCGGCACGCTTGGGTGCTTGTCCAGGCGATTGAAGATATCGCCCTTTTCGTAGCCAAAAGGCCCGACCACGGCATTGATATCGCCTGCTGCGAAGCGCGTCATCGTGTCTTTTACCCGCTTTGTCTGATCGGCAGGTGCATTGCGGGAAAAATGCCCGGCAAATACATCCAACTTGTCAGGGTCGGTGGCGACCTCTTTGAGCCAGGCGTTCATTTCTTCAAGGTTATTGAATTCGAAGAACGAATTGCCCTCCACGTCAGGAATGTACAACAGGATATTCGTTCCGGTTTCAGAGGCGGGTACGCGTTTGACCACCAGAATGTCGCTCGACTGGATCCCGTCCACCGCGAACGTGCAGACCTGCGCGCCGACGGTTGATGAGGTACCCGGGGCCAATACGGCATTGGCCAGTTCGACGCCTGCGGCGGTCAGCTCGCCCTGCGCACTGCTCCATTCCACGTTCGAGGAAAACGTCACGCGGGCGACAGTGGCAGGACTTAATGGGGAGGGAACAGTTGGGGCCAAGGGACTGATGGCCGGTTCGTCGTTGACGGCTGCTGCCTGATTCAAACCTGGAGGTGGACTACCGGTGTGCGCAATGACTGTCATACATGAACCTCAACTGGGCATATGACACTGAGTAACGCTGGCAGTGAATTCCGTTCCTGGCCGCTGGCAACCGCCTGTGTCCCGATGTTTCTGCCGGGCAACAAAAAGCCCGGCCAGGTGCAATCCCGGTCGGGCTTTTTTGTGTATCGCCCAGGCGATCAGTCAGCGGTCAACACACCACGACGCACTTGGTCGCGCTCGATGGATTCGAACAGCGCCTTGAAGTTGCCTTCACCAAAGCCGTCGTCACCCTTACGCTGGATGAACTCGAAGAACACCGGGCCCATCAGGGTTTCCGAGAAGATCTGCAGCAGCAGGCGCTTGTCCCCCGCCACTGACGAGCCGTCCAGCAGGATGCCCCGTGCCTGCAGTTGATCCACCGGCTCGCCGTGGTTCGGCAGGCGGCCTTCGAGCATCTCGTAGTAGGTGTCTGGCGGCGCGGTCATGAAGCGCATGCCGATCTTCTTCAAAGCATCCCAGGTCTTGACCAGGTCATCGGTGAGGAAGGCAACGTGCTGGATGCCCTCGCCGTTGAACTGCATCAGGAACTCTTCGATCTGCCCGGCACCCTTGGACGATTCTTCGTTCAGCGGGATGCGGATCATGCCGTCCGGGGCGCTCATGGCCTTGGAGGTCAGGCCGGTGTATTCGCCCTTGATGTCGAAATAGCGCGCCTCACGGAAATTGAACAGCTTCTCGTAGAAGTTCGCCCAGTAGGCCATGCGGCCGCGGTACACGTTGTGGGTCAAGTGGTCGATGACCTTGAGGCCCGCGCCCACCGGGTTGCGCTCGACACCTTCGAGGTACACGAAGTCGATGTCATAGATCGAGCTGCCTTCACCAAAGCGGTCGATCAGGTACAGCGGCGCGCCGCCAATGCCCTTGATCGCCGGCAGGTTCAGCTCCATCGGGCCGGTTTCGATATGGATAGGCTGGGCGCCCAGTTCCAGGGCCCGGTTGTAGGCCTGTTGCGAGTCCTTGACGCGAAACGCCATGCCGCACACCGACGGGCCGTGCTCGGCCGCAAAGTAGGAGGCGATGCTGTTGGGTTCGTTGTTGAGGATCAGGTTGATCTCGCCCTGCCGGTACAGGTGTACGTTCTTGGAACGGTGGGTCGCGACCTTGGTGAAGCCCATGATCTCGAAGATCGGCTCCAGGGTGCCCGGGGTTGACGATGCGAATTCGATGAACTCAAAGCCCATCAGGCCCATTGGGTTTTCGTACAGGTCTGCCATTTTCGGTGCCTCATCATCATTCTTGTAATTAACAAATGTTTATTTGCGAGCAAGGATGAGGTCAGCGGGTGGCGCACAGGAGATACCCCGCACGCTGCGGGCGAGGAAGTCACCAAAGATGAGGGGGGACCCGAGTAGCTTCATGGTTACATCAGTCTCTGACGGGCGAGGCTTGCGTTAGCGCAAGTCCTTATTCTTGTATGCGTAAATCGATTCTACACAGCGTAAACAGATTTGTCCGTACTCTTATCAAATCCCCATTGCCCTGGCCCGCGCAAGGGGTTTGTTGCACAGATAAATGCCCAGCAGGATGACCGCCCCACCCAGCAGCATCGGCACGGTCAGTTGCTCGCCAAGCAGCAATGCGCCGCAGATCACTGCCGTCAGCGGATTGAGGGCGATAAATACACCCGCACGGGTGGCGCCAATGCGGCGCAGGCCATCGTAGTAGCCGATGTAGGCCAGTGCCGAGCCCAGCACGCCCAGGTACAGCAAACTCATCAGTTGGGGCAGATCAATCCGGCCCAATGCGGCCATCGTTAGCCGACCCGTCACCAGCGTGGTGATCGTCAGCATCAGCGTGCCCAGCAGGATCGACCAGGTCACGGTTTGCAACGGCCCCAGGCGCTGGTTGAGACTCCGGGAAAACAGCGAGTACACGCCCCACCCCACCACGCAGCCGAAAATCAGCAGGTCACCGACCCACGCATCTGCCGTGCCCTGCAGCAACTGCGGGTTGCGACTGACGATCACCAGCCCTGCGCCACCCAGGCACAGCGCGATCCCCACCAGCTTGAAACAGCCCAGGCGTTCCTTGAACAGCAGCCACGAGGCCAGGCCAATCACTGCCGGGTTCAGCGCCACGATCAACGACGCCCGGGACGCATTGATGTAATGCAGGCCGTAGAAAAAACACAGGTTGTAGAAAAAGATCCCGAAAAAGCCCAGCACCATCAATTGCACCCATTGCGCGGTGGTCGGACGCACCAGGCGAATACGCGCGACGCCCAGGAAGGCCAGCAGCGCCAGGCTGGCCAGTGCAAAGCGCACGGTCGCCGCCAACAGTGGGTCCAGGCCTGCCGCCAGATAGCGCCCGGCAACGAAGGTGCCGCCCCAGATCATGGTCACGGCCGCCAGCTTCAGATACGTCAGACGGTCAGGGCTCGGGTTCATCAGATTTCTACTCACAAGACACGGGATTGGCTTATTGTTTGGCTAATCCCCGATCATCGTAAAATGAGTAAATACTCATGACCCTTACCCAACTGGAAATCTTTTCCCTGGTGGCCGAACTGCAAGGTTTCACCAGCGCCGCCAATCGCCTGGGCATCAGCCAATCGGCGGTGTCCCATGCGATCAAATCCCTGGAGCAGGAACTGGGTGTGGAGTTGATCCGACGTCATCAGTCCCAGGTCGAACTCAGCGATATCGGCCAACAACTGCTGTTGCGCGCCCGGGCCATGCTCGGGTTGGCCAACACGCTGCAACAGGAAGCCGCCGATGCCCGCGGGATGAAGCGCGGCACGCTGCGCATCGGCTCGTTCGGGCCGACCTCATCGATTCGCTTGTTGCCCGCGATCCTGCAGCATTTTCGCGAGCAGCATCCGGGCATCGAGGTGCATGTCGACGAAGGCCCCGATCGCCAGGTGACGCAGTGGCTGGAAGAGCGGCGCGTCGACGTTGGGTTTGTGGTGCTGCCTGAAGAGCGCTTCGATACGTTCCCGTTGATTGAGGACCAACTGGTCGCGCTGCTGCCCTTGGGGCATCACTTGGGCGCGCAGCCAAGTGTCAGCCTGAAAGCGCTGTGTGGTGAACCTTTTATCCTGACCCAGGCCGGTTCGGCCGAACTGGTCTCAAGGCTGTTCGTCGGTGCAGGGTTGCAGCCGGATGTGCGTTACCGCTGCTCACAGCTGCTCAGCACCCTGGACACCGTGCGCCGGGGCGACGGCGTGACCATTGTCGCCGAGTTGTCGCTGCCTGAATCCACGCAGGCGGATTACCTGATCAAACCGCTCAAGCCTGCCGTCAAACGCCAGGTGGGGCTGGCGGTACTGGACCGTCGGCAGTCCTCACCGGCAACCCTGGCATTTATTCAACTGGCCACACGGTTGAAGCTTTATTGAACATGCACAGACGCCTGCCGCCATCTATCATGGCCATTACCGATACGCTTTGTTGGAAGGCCACCGAGGTTGTCCCGACCGCATTTGAGCGTCCTATTGCCCTCTCCCGCTACAGGCTGCGCAAATGCCACTGACCGTCAAAGGCCCCCGAAAGGCCTCCACTCGCCACCTGATCACCCTGCTCAGTGGCGCGCTGCCCATTTTGCTGGGTGTGCTTATCCTGTATTGGCAAGCCGGGCGCACCCTCGAGCACAGCACCGCGCAAACCGCCCAGGAGGCCGTGCGCCAGTTTGACCTGATGCTCGACAACACCGCCCTCGCCGCCCAGGACCTGCTGCCACTGGCCGGCCATGAATGTGATAACCCGACTCAACTGAAGCTGCGGGAACAGGTCACCCGCCGGCCGTTCGTGCGCGCCACCACCTTGTCCTGGCAGCGCAACATCTATTGCAGCTCGTTGTTTGGTGGCAACTACCAGTCCCCGGTCAACCCTGAGGACTACGTCGGCGGCCGTCTCTGGCTGATGAAAGGCAACCCGGTGACACCCGACACCGCATTGCTGGTGTATCGCCTCACCGAGGGAGACCGGGGGGCCTTCGCCTCCATTGATGGCTACCACTTGACCAACGCGTTGCGCCTGATCAGCCGATATACCGACCTGGTGTTGCAGGTGGGGCCTAACTGGCTGGCGGCGGATGGCAAGGTGCACAGCACAGCGCTGCCGACATTTTCCGTCGCGCATCATCATCTCGACTCCACACGGTATACCTACAGCGTGGAAGCCGGGATGCCGGAGGGTGAAACCTGGCGCTACATGCAGGCGCGGTATCCTGCACTGTTCGTTCTGGTGGTGTTTTTCGGCGTGCTGGCAGGCATCCTCGCCCACTGGCTGCAAAAGCGCTCATCGGCACCGACCCTGGAACTGCAACGGGCCCTGGGCGCCAATGAATTTGTGCCCTATTACCAGCCAGTGGTGCGTGGCGACAACATCCGGCAGTGGGCCGGCTGTGAAGTGCTGATGCGCTGGAATCATCCCAGGGAAGGCCTGGTGCGCCCGGACCTGTTCATTCCCCTGGCCGAACATTCGGGCCTGATCGTACCGATGACCCGCGCCCTGATGCGCCAGACCGCCGCACAGTTGGCGCCCCACACCGCGCAGTTTGCCGACAATTTTCACGTGGGCATCAACATTACCGCTCGCCATTGTCACGACCTGGGGCTGGTGGAGGACTGCCGGGAGTTCCTCGCTGCCTTCCCGCCGGGCAAGGTGATCCTGGTCCTGGAGTTGACCGAGCGCGAGTTGATCGAACCCACGGATATCACCCGCCAGCTGTTCCTGGCGCTGCATGAAATGGGGGTAATGATCGCGATCGACGACTTTGGCACCGGCCACTCCAGCCTGGGTTATTTGCGCAACTTCAATGTCGATTACTTGAAGATAGATCAAAGCTTCGTGGCAATGATCGGTGTTGATGCACTCTCGCGGCATATACTCGACAGCATCATTGAACTGTCTGCCAAGCTGGACCTGGGCATCGTTGCCGAAGGCGTCGAAACACAAGAACAATGTGACTATCTGGCGGCCCAAGGCGTTGATTTCTTGCAAGGCTACCTGTTTGGCAAGCCTGTACCTTGCGACGAGTTCATTAGATTCCTGAACAGCCATTGAATAGCCAGCCACTTCAACGGAAATATTGTTATTTATACAAAAGACATGATTTACTCATGACTGATTAACTACTACAATTTTTCCTGCCTGTGCTGAATTGGCAGGAAGGCCACTTTCATTGAGTCGCCTTAAGGCTCTTGGCTTATCGCTTTGTTTGCAGTAGATATCAGCCAAATACACTATTGGAGTATAGATTTTGTCCAGACTCGCCGAATTTCGCGCAGCAGAAAAAGCCCTTCAAGAGCAGCTTGCCCAGCTGGAATCCCTGAAGAACGATGCTGGTTTGAAGAAAGAAATCGAATTCGAAGAAAAGCTGCAAGGGCTGATGAAGACCTACGGCAAAAGCCTGCGCGACATCATCTCCATCCTGGATCCTAACCCGGGCAAGTCCGGCGCTTCCGTCGCTGCCGCACCCAAACAGCGCCGTGCCCGCGTCGTCAAGGTTTACCACAACCCGCACACGGGTGAACTGATCGAAACCAAGGGCGGCAACCATCGCGGCCTGAAGGCGTGGAAAGAACAGTACGGCGCAGCCACAGTAGACTCCTGGCTTCGCGGCTAATGCTTTGCGGCTAGTACAAACGCACTAAGAAAAGCCCTGCACATGCAGGGCTTTTTTGTTTACGGGCATCGATAGTGAAACAAATCAGGACGCTGGCACTTTCAAAAACGAACTTTAAAAAACATTTCACTTTGTTCAAATCGACTTATTTGTCGCGATGCCTACAACGCTCAAAGTTTAAGGCTGTCACGCACCGAACTGACTTCATCCTTGCTTGATTCGTAAGCGTCGGCCTGGCCTGCGTATGAAAAAACATAGGCCTTATCGGTATCGACAGCCCCCACCAACGTTTGCGACAGCACATGCCGACCGTTCTCGGTGATTACACAGGTAGTTTCCAATGCCTCAAGCCGGCTCAATGTTGTGGGGTGCATCTTGGTGCACACACTTTGATAACCACCCTGGGCAAAGTCCTTCTGGATGGATTTGCGCATTTCGAGCAGCACACCTTGCAGGTTGACCGTATGCCCCGCTTCGATTGGCGTGCCCGTCAACTCCATGACCATCAAGGTCGCGCCATTCTCATCATTCTTTATGGCCCGCTGGCGGGACACCGCCGACGGTTGCGCCGGGGCCTGGTCGTCGGGCGCCACTTCCTCTACCTGCCAGCCGCTGGGCCAATGAATTTCCGGGTCAGCCGCCCATGCAGCGGTGCTGCCCAGCAACAGGCCCAGGGTACTCAACAACGGTGCGCGAAATCCGGTCATTACGAAAAACACTCAAGGTTCAAGCGACAAAGTTTGGGCCCCTGCACCCGCTGGCCGCAAGGGTTGCGTGACCTTTTTCATTTGGCGCAACCGGCAGGGCTGCGTATCATGGACCGGCTGCACGGATGCCAGCCGCAAGCCAAGGGATGCTCCAACCGGAGCCACGTTTGCCCCATTTTTCTCTGGAGGGCCCATGAGCCTGCACGAACTGAACACTTTCCCGGGCGTCACCGCCCAGCCTGACGCCGCCACCACGAACTTCGTATTCAACCACACCATGCTGCGAGTCAAGGACATCACCAAGTCGCTGGATTTCTACACCCGCGTACTGGGTTTTTCCCTGGTTGAAAAACGTGACTTCCCGGAAGCCGAATTCAGCCTGTACTTCCTGGCCCTGGTCGACAAGGCCCAGATCCCGGCCGACGCTGCCGCCCGCACCCAGTGGATGAAGTCGATCCCGGGCATCCTGGAACTGACCCACAACCACGGCACCGAAAACGACGCGGACTTTGCCTACCACAACGGCAACACCGACCCGCGTGGCTTTGGCCATATCTGCATCTCGGTGCCGGACATCGTTGCTGCCTGCGCGCGCTTTGAAGAACTGGGCTGCGACTTCCAGAAGCGCCTGAGTGACGGCCGCATGAAAAGCCTGGCCTTCGTGAAAGACCCGGATGCGTACTGGGTTGAAATCATTCAGCCAACGCCGCTGTAAGGTTCCGCCGGCAATAAAAAACCCCATGATCACTCATGGGGTTTTTCATTTCCGGGCCGGAATTTACGCCGGGGCGGAAGTGCGGATCAGGTGATCGAAAGCACTCAGGGAAGCCTTGGCGCCCTCGCCTACTGCAATCACGATCTGCTTGTACGGCACAGTCGTTACGTCGCCGGCGGCAAAAACGCCTGGCAGCGAAGTCTCACCACGTGCATCGACGATGATCTCGCCACGTGGAGTCAACTCCACAGTGCCTTTGAGCCAGTCGGTGTTGGGCAGCAAACCGATCTGTACAAAGATGCCTTCCAGGTCGATAGTCTTGAATTCGCCACTGTCGCGATCCTTGTAGGCCAGGCCGGTAACTTTCTGGCCATCACCCTTGACCTCACTGGTCAGCGCGCTGGTAATCACGTCAACGTTCGGCAGGCTGTACAGCTTGCGCTGCAACACGGCGTCGGCGCGCAACTTGCTGTCAAACTCAAGCAAGGTCACGTGGCTGACGATACCGGCCAGGTCGATGGCTGCTTCAACGCCGGAGTTACCGCCGCCGATCACCGCCACGCGCTTGCCCTTGAACAGCGGGCCGTCGCAGTGCGGGCAGAAGCACACGCCTTTGGCCTTGTATTCCTGCTCGCCCGGTACACCCATTTCACGCCAGCGGGCACCGGTGGCCAGGATCACGGTCTTGGACTTGAGGGTCGCACCGCTTTCGAAACGGATTTCGTGCAGCTCACCGTTGTTTTTCGCCGGGATCAGCGCAGTAGCACGCTGCAGGTTCATGATGTCCACGTCGTACTGACGCACGTGGGCCTCCAGGGCGCTGGCGAGTTTCGGCCCTTCGGTTTCCTGTACCGAGATAAAGTTCTCGATCGACATGGTGTCCAGCACCTGCCCGCCGAAGCGCTCGGCTGCAACACCGGTACGGATGCCTTTACGTGCAGCGTAGATAGCCGCTGCCGAACCCGCTGGGCCACCGCCGACGACAAGTACGTCGAACGCATCTTTGGCGCTGATTTTCTCGGCGGCTTTTTCGATACCGCTGGTGTCGAGCTTGGCGAGGATTTCTTCCAGGCCCATGCGGCCCTGGCCGAAGTTCACACCATTCAAGTAAACGCTGGGCACGGCCATGATCTGACGATCATCGACTTCTGCCTGGAACAGCGCACCGTCGATGGAGACGTGGCGGATGTTCGGGTTCAATACTGCCATCAGGTTCAGCGCCTGGACCACGTCCGGGCAGTTCTGGCACGACAGCGAGAAGTAAGTCTCGAAGCTGAACTCGCCTTTAAGGGCGCGAATCTGTTCAATCACTTCGACACTGGCCTTCGAGGGGTGGCCGCCGACTTGCAGCAGCGCCAACACCAGCGAAGTGAATTCATGGCCCATTGGGATGCCGGCAAAACGCAGGCTGATATCGGCACCCGGGCGGTTGATGGAGAACGATGGCTTGCGCGCATCATTGCCATCGCTTTTCAGGGTAATCAGCGTCGAAAGGCTGGCTACATCCTGCAAGAGGGCAAGCATTTCCTGGGATTTCGCACCGTCATCGAGGGAGGCGACGATCTCGATCGGCTGGGTGACCCGTTCCAGGTATGACTTCAACTGAGCTTTAAGATTGGCGTCCAACATACGGGCGATTTCCTATTAATTCGGTTTATTGCAGACAAAAAAACGCCCGAGCGAATCTCGCCCGGGCGTTTCTAGGGCGGATGCAGCTTACTTAGGTGCGGTAACCCGCCCTTGGCATTTCACAGACTTAGATCTTGCCGACCAGGTCCAGGGACGGAGCCAGGGTGGCCTCGCCTTCTTTCCACTTGGCTGGGCAGACTTCGCCCGGGTGAGCAGCAACGTACTGGGCCGCCTTGATTTTGCGCAGCAGCTCGGAAGCGTCACGGCCAACGCCGCCATCGTTCAGTTCAACGATTTTGATCTGGCCTTCAGGGTTGATCACGAAGGTGCCACGGTCTGCCAGGCCAGCTTCTTCGATCAGCACGTCGAAGTTGCGGGAGATGGTCAGGGTCGGGTCGCCGATCATGGTGTACTGGATTTTGCCGATGGCTGGCGAGGTGTTGTGCCAGGCAGCGTGGGCAAAGTGGGTGTCGGTGGAAACGCTGTAGATTTCGACGCCCAGTTTCTGGAATTCGGCGTAGTTGTCAGCCAGGTCTTCCAGTTCGGTTGGGCAAACGAAGGTGAAGTCGGCTGGGTAGAAGAACACGACAGACCATTTGCCTTTCAGGTCAGCATCAGTCACGTCTACGAAGTTGCCGTTTTTGTAGGCGGTAGCTTTGAACGGTTTTACTTGGCTGTTGATGATAGGCATCGTTGACTCTCCGTCAGGTTTGTAGAAGGGCTTAGTAAGTTGATGAGGTGAATCCTACCCACTCTCCCGGCCGATGGCTCATTGGCAAACCTGATGCTGACGATTGGTTTTCACTATCAAGAGACTGTATTAATAGAAGAAACCTTGAATCACTCGAGGGATGCCCGGGTCATGCCGAGAAAGGGCGTCGCTTCAACATAGCGCATGGCCGATTTCATGTCTTTCCAGCCGACGTAAGTCATCAACGACTTCAAGTCCCAGCCACTGCGATGAGCCCAGGTAGCGAAGCCCCGGCGCAGGGAGTGGCTGGTGTACTGATCGGCCGCAATCCCGGCGCGCTCCAGCGCCTGGCGCAATAGCGGGATCACGCTGTTGGCGTGCAAGCCCTCCTCGCCCAGGTTGCCCCAACGATCAATGCCGCGAAACACCGGGCCGCGCACCAGCGCTGAAGCGCTGAGCCATTCGCTATAGGCCTGCACCGGGCACAGCCGCAACAGCGCCGGCGTCTGGTAGGTGCGGCCGATATTTTCCCGATCACTTTTGCTGCGCGGTAGATACAGGGTGATGCCCGAACCGGGCACCGCCTGCACGTGCTCGATATTCAACCGGCATAACTCATCGCTGCGAAAGCCACGCCAGAAACCCAGCAGGATCAACGCCGCGTCACGCTTGGCCCGCAGCCATCGAGGATGGTCTTCTGCGCGCCGGGCGTCGTGGCCTTCCTGTTCGAGGAACTGGATGACCTGCTCCAGGTGCTGCAGTTGCAATGGCTCCGCCTGTTTTTCCTGAGCCGGGTGCAGGGCGCGAATGCCTTTCAGGACTTTGCGCACCACTGGCGCCTTGGTCGGATCAGGAAACCCCTGGCTGGTGTGCCACTGGGCCAGCGCCGATAAACGCAGCTTCAACGTGTTGACCGACAGCACGCCCGCATGCGCCACCAGATAGCGCGCCACGCTGTCGCTGGTCGCCGGCAGGAATCCACCCCAATTCACCTCGAAATGCTCGATTGCCGCTCGATAGCTGCGGCGGGTGTTATCGCGGGTGGCCGCATTCAGATAACGGTCCAGCTCACTCATGCCTGTACTGCCATTGGCTGTTGTCCATTTCAAAACCTGTATCACACGGGATAATACGCCAATATCCCATCTGATAAATCATAAATTTTGGCTTTAAAACAATCGTGATATAGTACGTATATACATACTACGTACCACAGTACCAAATCGACGGAGACTCCATGGCTCGCGGCGGCATCAATAAAGCAGTAGTTCAAACGGCACGCCTGGCGATCCTTGCCCGTGGCGAAAACCCGAGCATCGATGCAGTACGCATCGAGATGGGCAATACCGGCTCGAAAACCACGATTCACCGCTATCTGAAGGAGCTGGACGAAAGCGAAACCCGCCAGACCATCACCGAAGCGCCCATTGACGACGAATTGGGTGAACTGGTGGCGCGACTGGCCCAGCGCTTGAAGGAGAAGGCCCAGGAGCCTATCGACCTGGCCCTGGCGCAGTTCCAGCAACAGAAAACCGCCCTCCTCGCCCAGGTTGAGGAGCTGGAAGCGGCCCACTCCCAGCTCAAGCAGCAGTTCGATATCCAGTCCGCCGCCCTGGCCGATGAAAGCGCGGCCTTGCAAAGCACTCGCTCCAGCCTGCAAACCGAGCAAACCCGCAACGCCGGGCTAAGCCAGGCGTGCAGCGATTACGAGTTGCGGATCAACGACAAGGACGAGCAGATTCGCTCACTGGAAGAAAAGCACCTGCATGCCCGGGACGCCCTGGAGCATTACCGCAATGCGATCAAGGACCAGCGTGAACAGGAACAGCGTCGCCATGAAGGCCAGTTGCAGCAGGTCCAGGCAGAGCTGCGCCAGGCCCAGCAGAGCGCGATGGTGCGCCAGGATGAAATCACTCAGTTGCACCGCGATAACGAGCGCCTGCTGATCGAGCATCGAGTGACCGTGAAGGAATTGAGCGCACTGCAGGAACAGGCTCGCCAGGACCGCGAACAGCAGCGTCAATTGAGCGAGCAAGTGAGTGTGATCGACAGCGAGCGTACCCTGTTGCAGGAGCGCTTGCGGGTTGCCCAACTGGAGAATCAGGCGCGCCAGGAAGCGCTGGCCGAGCATCAGAAGGCCAACAAAACCCTGGAACTGGACCTGGTCAAGGCCCAGGCCAGTATTGATGCGCTGCGCCTGGCAGCCGTCGTTGCGACGGTGCCGGAAGCAACTACCGAGGGCTGATTACTGCGCCACTGGCGTGCGCATGGTGACGAACTCTTCCGCCGCTGTTGGGTGCACGCCGATGGTTTCATCGAAATGCTGCTTGGTCGCGCCCGCCTTAAGCGCGATCGCAAGGCCCTGCACGATCTCGCCAGCGTCGGGGCCGACCATGTGGCAACCCAGGACCTTGTCGGTCTCGGCGTCGACTACCAGCTTCATCAGGGTCTTTTCCTGCCAGTCGGTCAGGGTCAGTTTCATCGGCCGGAAGCGGCTTTCGAACACCTGCACCTTGTGCCCGTCTTCACGGGCCTGCTCTTCGCTGAGGCCCACGGTGCCGATATTCGGCAGGCTGAACACCGCCGTCGGGATCATCGCGTAGTCCACCGGACGATATTGCTCAGGCTTGAACAAGCGACGTGCCACGGCCATGCCTTCAGCCAGGGCCACTGGCGTCAGTTGCACGCGGCCGATCACATCACCAATCGCCAGGATCGACGGTTCGGCGGTCTGGTACAGCTCATCCACTTCGACAAAGCCGCGCTTGTCCAACTTGACGCCAGTGTTTTCCAGCCACAGGTTATCGAGCATCGGGCGTCGGCCAGTGGCGTAGAACACGCAATCGGCTTCCAGCACGCGGCCATCTTTCAAGGTGGCCTTGAGGCTGCCATCGGCCTGCTTGTCGATACGCTCGATGTCGGCGTTGAATTGCAGGTCCAGGCCGCGCTTGGTCAGCTCCTCCTTCAAGTGCGTGCGCACCGAGCCGTCAAAACCGCGCAGGAACAGGTCGCCGCGATACAGCAGCGAAGTCTGTGCGCCCAGGCCATGGAAAATCCCGGCGAACTCGACGGCGATATAGCCACCGCCGACTACCAGCACACGCTTGGGCAGCTCCTTGAGGAAGAACGCCTCATTGGAGCCAATGGCGTGCTCGCGCCCCGGGATGTCCGGGATCTGCGGCCAGCCACCGGTGGCTACCAGAATGTGTTTGGCGGTAAAACGCTCGCCGTTGATTTCTACCTGGTGCGGGTCCACCAGCCGCGCATGCCCTTCGTGCAGGGTCACGCCGCTGTTGACCAGCAGGTTGCGGTAGATGCCATTGAGACGGTTGATTTCACGATCCTTGTTGGCGATCAGGGTCGCCCAATCGAAGTTCGCTTCACCCAGGGACCAGCCAAAACCGCTGGCCTGCTCGAAGTCTTCGGCGAAATGCGCGCCGTACACCAACAGTTTCTTCGGTACGCAGCCCACATTCACGCAGGTACCGCCCAGGTAGCGGCTTTCAGCCACCGCCACTTTGGCGCCAAAACCCGCAGCGAATCGTGCAGCGCGCACACCGCCGGAACCGGCACCAATTACATAAAGGTCAAAATCGTAGGCCATTTCACTCTCCTCGGCAGGACAACAGCATACCTGCTGCCGCGCCAGAGGTCAGCGCCTTACCAGCAATACGTCGCGCTGGCCTGCAACGAACGGGTTGCACCCCAGTAGCAAAGGAAACCGTTGCTGCAGTAGGCCAGGTATTCCTTGTTGAACAGGTTGCTGGCGTTGAGGGCCAGGCGCCAGTTCTGCACGTCATAGTGCGCCGCGGCATCAAACAGCGTGCGCGATGACACCTCCAGCGTGTTGTCGGCGCTGCCGTAGCTCGGCCCGAAGTAGCGCGCACCCGCCGCGAAACCGACGCCCTGCAGCGGGCCGTCGTGGAAGGTGTAGTCCGCCCACAGCGAGGCACTCTTGCCCGGGATGCCGGTCGGGTGTTCGCCCTGGTCGCCGTCATTGGATTTGAGGATGCGCTGGTCCATCCAGGTGTAAAAACCGATCAGGCTGAGGTTCGAGGTGACCTCGGCATGGGCTTCCAGCTCGATGCCGCGGGAGCGGATTTCGCCTTTCTGGGTGGCAAAATTGGGGTCGACATCGTCGGTGGTCAGGACGTTTTGCTGACGCAGGTCGAACACTGCCGCGCTGTACAGGCTGCGGGAGCCCACAGGCTGGTATTTAACGCCGGCTTCGTACTGCTTGCCGGTGGTCGGCACAAATGTCGCGCCCAGCCGGTCAGTGCCCAGTTGCGGCTGGAACGATTCGCTGTAGCTGACATACGGCGCAACGCCGTTATCAAACACGTAGCTCAGGCCCGAACGCCAGGTGAGTTTCTCGTCGTGCTGGCGCGTGTTGCTCAGGTTGGCGCCGGTCAACGCGCTGTCCTGATTGTCGTAGGTACGCGCCCAGTCTTGCCGCACACCGATCAGCCAGCGCCAATGGTCGAAGCTGAGCTGGTCCTGCAGGTACACGCCAAACTGGCTCTGGGTGGTGTATTGGTTGATGGACACCGGCACCCTCGGCAAGGCGCTGAAGTCGGGGTTGTAGATATTGATCGCACTCGGGAAATACTGACCGCCCCGGTTGATGGTCTGCAACAGCCGCTGGAAGTCCGCCCCCATCAGCACAGTGTGCTTGACCGGGCCGGTGCTGAAGTCGGACTGCAACTGGTTATCAAGGGCGAACTGGCCAAGGTGCTCATGATTGACGTTGGCCCACAGCGGCGCGGTGGCAAGGTTGGCGTCCAGCGGCCCGGTGAGGGAAGTCTGGTAGTAGTCGACGTCATCATGCATATAGCGCAGGTGCTGGCGAAAGCTCCAGGTGTCGTTGAACCGGTGGCTGAACGCGTAGCCCAGGGAAAACTGATTGCGCTTGAAGCGATCGCGGTCCGGGTCGCCCAGGTAATCATCGGGGCGCAAGCGCCCATTCGGGTTGTGCAGCGCGGTGCCATACGCGGGTACCGGGTTGAACAGCCCACCTTCCGGGTCGTATTGATAGTTGGCCAGCAGGGTCAGGCTGGTGTCGTCGTCGATGTTCCAGGTGATGGCCGGCGCGATGGCGATGCGCTGGTCCTTGATGTGATCGGTCTGGGTATCGGCCATGCGGCCCAGCCCGGTCAGCCGATAGGTCACATCGCCCTGCTCGTCCAGGCGCCCGCCAAAATCGAAGCCGGCCTGATAGCGGTTGTCATTGCCCACGCTCATTTGCAACACGTGCAGTGGCTCATCCGTCGGCCGCTTGCTCTGCATGTCCACCAGGCCGCCCGGCCCGCTCTGGCCGTACAGCACGGAAGCTGGCCCGCGCAGCACGTCGATGCGCTCCAGAAACCAAGGGTCGACCCGAGGCGTAGCGAACCAGGTCGTGCGATTGAGCTTGAGCCCGTCGAGGTAGGAGTCGGCATCGAAGCCGCGAATGCTCAACTGGTCAAACCGCAGGTCGTTATCCTGGGAGTAAACCCCTGGTGTGTAGCGCAATGCCTGGTCGACGGTTTGCGCCGCCTGGTCATCCATCTGCTGGCGGCTGACCACCGAGATCGATTGCGGCGTCTCCACGATCGGCGCGCCGGTTTTGGTGCCCACGGTGGTGTTGCGCGCCACATAGCCTGGCACCACGCCGTCTGCCGGCTCGGCCTCGGCGGCTGTCACCGCGGTGTCCTTCAACACGATGGGCGCGTCATCGGCCCACACAACAGGAGCAAGCGCCAACACCACCAGCGCCAGCCTGGAAAGGTAAAACGGAGGAGAAGACAACGCACCGGACATGACGATTCCTTGAAAAGTATTTTTGTTAATCGTTCTTATTTAATATTGAATCGCGTTAAAGATCCGGTCATTCTTCTACGCGCACGGGTCAATTAATGACCGTTCCAACCTACATCTCAGGAATCATTCTTGATTGGACAACATCTGGCGTAAACGCTTTGGGGCGCCCGCTCGCAGCACCAGCGAGGAATTACGGGTTCGGGCCCATGACTATGTCGATGGCGCACGAGAGATTTGGCACAGCCATGAATATGGCCAACTGGTGCACGCCACCCAAGGCGTGATCCGGGTGTTGACCCGCATGGGCGCCTGGACCGTCCCGCCGGCATACGGCTTTTGGATTGCGCCGGGTGTCGACCATGAATTGCACATGGTCGGTGAGGTTGCGATGCGCGCACTGTACGTGGAAAGCGATCAATTACCCACGGCGTGGCAATCCTGCCGATTGATCAGGGTAGAGCCGCTGCTGCGGGAGCTGATTCTGGGCATGCTCGCACCCGACGCCCACACTGCCCTGCTCACGCCATTGCTGCTGCACCAGTTGATATCCGCGACTCAAACCGAAGGCTGCAGCCTGCCATTGCCCCGGGACAAACGCCTGCTCAGTGTGTGTGAAATGCTTCTGGAAGACCCGGCGAACCCGGCCACCCTGGAAGACTGGAGTGAATCCATCGGCGCCAGCGTGCGCACCCTGCGCCGGCGGTTTCGGGATGAAACCGGGCTGAGCTTCAACCAATGGCGCCAGCAGCTACGGATTGCCGAAGCCGTTTGCCAGTTAGCCCAGGGCCGACCATTGGGGGCTATTGCACGGGACATGGGCTATGCCAACGGCAATGTGTTTGGTGCAATGTTCAAGCGGGTACTGGGCGAAGCCCCCAGCCGCTATTTGGGCAAGGCATAAAAAAACCTGCGGTCTTTCGACTCGCAGGCTTTTTCAACGGGCTGGCAACGATGAATCAGTAAGCCTTGCCAGTCTTGTAGAAGTGCTCGTAGCAGAAGTTGGTCGCTTCGATGTAGCCTTCAGCGCCACCGCAGTCAAAACGACGACCCTTGAACTTGTAGGCAATCACGCAACCGTCTTTTGCCTGCTTCAGCAGGGCGTCGGTGATCTGGATCTCGCCACCCTTGCCTGGCTCGGTTTCTTCGATCAGCTTGAAGATGTCAGGGGTCAGGATGTAGCGGCCGATGATCGCCAGGTTCGACGGAGCATCTTCCGGCGCTGGCTTTTCAACCATGTCGCGTACGCGGATCAGGCCATCACCGATATCGTCGCCGGCAATCACGCCGTACTTGTTGGTTTCCTGAGGATCGACCTCTTGAACCGCGACGATGGTGCAACGGTACTTCTGGTACAGCTTGACCATCTGGGTCAGGACGCCGTCGCCTTCCAGGTTTACACACAGGTCATCGGCCAGTACCACGGCGAACGGTTCGTCACCGATCAGCGGACGACCGGTCAGGATCGCGTGACCCAGGCCTTTCATTTGGGTCTGGCGGGTGTAGGAGAACGAGCACTCATCGAGCAGCTTACGGATGCCGACCAGGTATTTTTCCTTGTCGGTGCCCTTGATCTGGTTTTCCAGCTCGTAGCTGATGTCGAAGTGGTCTTCCAGGGCGCGTTTGCCACGGCCGGTCACGATCGAGATTTCGTTCAGGCCGGCATCCAGTGCTTCTTCCACGCCATACTGGATCAGTGGCTTGTTCACCACCGGCAGCATTTCTTTGGGCATGGCCTTGGTCGCTGGCAGGAAGCGAGTGCCGTAACCGGCTGCTGGGAACAAGCATTTCTTGATCATATGAGTCCTTACAAAGGGCTGTGCGTACGAAATTCGGCGCAGTCTAATCAGGCCGCAGTCACCTTACAATGGGTCCTGCTGGCGTTGCGATGTCAACATAGAGAAAAAATGTCGGCGTAAGTTCCGCCGGCATTCAATCAAGTACCTTCGCCGCTGTTAGAAATCGTCGGCTTGTGCCCGTCATTCAAAGGGCTCCAACCTTTTTAGCACGCTTTATGGCGATCGGCACTGACCTGCAACAACTTGCGCCGTCCCACGCCGTTTGGCGCTATCATTACGCCCTTGAACCAGACAACGAGATTGATAGATGTCAGAACCAAAAGGCGTGAACGGCTACCTGATCACCAAGCGAGCGGACGGCTGGCACTTGATCAACTTCCATGGCGACAGCGTTGCCGGCGCATTCGCGACCGAAGCTCAAGCCTGTGCCGTGGCCGAAGTGTTTGTGGATGAGGCCGGCCACGCGTCGAGCAAGCGTCCGAAAACCAAGTAACACCGCGGTAACGCCAATCAAGCCTCGTTTGACGGGGCTTTTTTGTGTTTGTCTGTACGTTGATGGCGGTTCGCTATAATCTCGCCTGTAACGCCCCACGACAGTGTCAGCGCTCCCCTCCAACACCCTGATGACGACTCCTACATGAACAAGATCCTGGCACTGATTGCGGTACTGGCGCTTACCGGTGGCTGCACCACCACTTCCGACACGGTCCTGAAGAACGGCGAACAAGGACTGGCCATCGACTGCTCCGGCGAAGCCAACTCCTGGGCCAGCTGTTATGAAAAGGCTGATGCGTCCTGCGCGGGCACCGGCTACCGGATTGTCGGCACCGAAGGCACACCGGCCCTGAAAGAAAGCGACAAGACCCTGGGCAAGGATGTCGGCAACTACAAGACCCGCAGCGTGACGGTGGTCTGCAAATAACTACATGTGAATTTCGGCGAACTTGATGCCCAGGCCGCGAATGGTCTCGATCAAGTCGTCCAGGCGGGAGAAGGATTCGACTTCATCCTGGTCATCCACCAGGAAGTAACTGCGACCGCCACTCTTCTTGAAGAACACGATCCACTCGCCCGTATCCGCGGGATTTTGAATCACATGGGTCGCAGAAATATGCCCCCCTGCATGCTGTTCCCTGACTTGCTCACGTTTCATGACTGAGTTTCCGAAAAGACAATGCCGCTGATTCAGCGGCATTTTTTATGGGTTATCGACAGTTTAACGGATGCCTTGCCCGATCAGTACGCCATCGACCGTCTGCCCGTAAAGATTGACGCCGTCATTGGCATGGAACTTCACCCGGGTTTTCTCCACGGAGCCGTCCACGAGGCGCGGGTCCTGAGGACGCTCGTGACGGTTGACGTAGGCTGCAACGTCCCAGGCTTGCTGGTCGGTCAGGCTGCCGCCCTGGCCCAGGGGCATGTTGTGCTTGATGAAGGACGCTGCCGTATTGATTCGATGCATCCCGGCGCCCCAGTTGTAGGAGTCTTTACCCCAGAGCGGCGGCATCACGTAGTTGTCGCCCACTTTCTGGCCCTGGCCTTCGGCGCCATGGCACACCGCGCACTGGCCCTTGTAGACCTCTGCGCCCTGGGCCAGGTCGTAACCCTTGGCGGGTGCCGGCACGTCCGGGTAGCCACGGCCCGGCAGTTCAACGCCCAAGGGAGCCTTGCTCGCCAGCCAGTAGGCATATACCGACAGCGCGGTAATCTCCGGGCTGTCTGCAGCCGGTGGCGTGCCGCCATTCATGCTGAACTGGAAACAGCCCTGCAAACGCTCGGCGAAGGTGTTGACCTTGTCGTTCTTTTTTCGATACGCCGGGTACATCGGGTAGGCACCCCACAGCGGCGCCGAATTGGCCAGGCGACCCTGGTCCAGGTGGCAATTGCTGCAATTGAGGCCATTACCGACAAATTGCGGCGCCAGGCGCTTGGTGTCGACAAACAGCGCGTAGCCCTGTTTCACCAGCTTGCCGTAGGCGTTGTCCGGCAGCTCGCTTTCTTTGGGCGGCTGGAACTGCACGGCAGCCCCATGAGCGCCGGCTGGCTGCAACTGTGACTGGTCTTCCATGGCAATAGGGGCGGCATGGACGGGTACGCCGATCAGGCTTCCCAGCAGCGGAGCAAACAAGAAGCGCTTCATGGCTTGGCCTCCTGGCCGCTCAACGAGGCAAAATAGGTGGCCACGGCCTGCACTTCTTCAGCGCTGAGGGATTTGGCGATATGGCCCATCAGATCATTCGGATCGTTATGGCGCGTGCCGCTGCGCCAGGCGTTCAACTGCGCCGCGAGGTAGGCCGCAGATTGTCCGGCCAGGGGTGGAAACCCGTCGCCGACGCCCACGCCGGCCGGGCCATGACAGCTGACACAGGCCGGAATCTGGCGCTCCCACGCACCTTGCAGGGCAATCTTTTGCGCAGCGTCAGTAGGCATCTCGCTGCGGTGCACCGGCACAGGTGCGGGCGCAGGCATTGCCGCCAGCTGCCGGGTTACAGCGCTGACTTCCTCTTCCGTCAGGGCGTTGGCCAGTGGCTGCATCACCGGGCTGTTCCGGGCGCCACTTTTAAAATCCTGCAGCTGCTTACGCAAATACCCCGCCGATAAACCGGCCAAACGCGGAAAACCCGCGGCTGCCAGCCCCAGGCCATCAGCCCCGTGGCAGGCCACGCACGGCGCAGCTCCCGGCTGCGAGCCGCCCTGCATATAAACGTTTTTCCCCTCCAGCGCGTGGGCATTGCCCAACATCAGCAACAACGCGCTACCCATCAGAACTCGTTCCATAGACATCATCACGACTCCATTTTTATAGTTATATGCTTAGGCGAATTAGGCATAAGCCTACAAATGGTAGGGCAATGGCCCGGTCGCGACAACACTCATCCGCGAGCAAAAGGACGGTGTACTGAACATCGCGCACAAAAAAGCCCGACGCTGCGGCAGCAGGGTCGGGCTTCTTGATCGGATTCGAGGTGGGCGGCTACAGACTCAGCCGGAAATGCACGCTTCCCCCGCAGCCTTCACGTCACCTGGACGAATAGGCACATTGGACATGCTCTCGTAGAGCTTGATACTGCTCCCGCTGGAGCGCTCTTCAATTTCAAAAATGGCCGACGGGTCGGCAGAAAACTTCTGCGGTACGATAACTTGAACACCATCCTTGTGAGGCTCGATCTGCGAAGGCCTGCGGGTTTTAGACAATTTCTGGACAACGCACGCCGCGTATTCCTGTGGTTTTTTCCCGGAGATCACTGCCAGAGTTGGTGGGGTCTGCTTGATATCCGCCACCGAAGCACATCCACCCAACGCCAGGGCCAGAACCAACACACTCCACTTCATATAAAAACCTCCGATAAAGACCCTACGACAGCGAAGAAGGTATTTTTCTCCCGCCCACGTAGGATTTATCCCTGATAACTCGGTAAATAACTGTTTTAAATTGTCGAAGTCGTCGACGACGGTCCGATAATAAACGTGCTGGGGCTGATAAACTCCATCTTAACCTACGTATCGTTCTGATTTTTCAGAAAAAGCCCTTCTGGAGACACCTTATGAAATTCATCCACCAGCGTGAGCACCTCAATGAAGGAGATATTGTCGTCATTGAATGCTCGCAAACCTGCAACATCCGCCTGATGAGCGATGCCAACTTTCGCAGCTTCAAGAACGGCGGCCGCCATACTTACCACGGCGGCGCGTTCGACAAGTTCCCGGCAAAAATCACTGCGCCCAGCACCGGGTTCTGGAACATCACTCTGGACGTCGTGACCCGCCGCGCCATCAGCGTGACCAAAAAGCCGACCTTGTCCCACAAGATCCGCATTGTGCGCCGCACCAATTCGAAACTGAGCTGACAGGAATGCCCGTGACTACCACCAAATATGTGATCAAGTACAAACTCAACGGTGAGCGCCGCTTCGAGTTCGCCCAACTGCAAGCAGGCAGCGTGGAGGAAGCCAAGGAAGCCCTGGCGAAAATCCACGATGCCAGCGATGAGATTACTGACATCAATGTGAGCAAGGCGCTGTAATTCGAGCGCAAGCATCGGAGTGTTCTGACGCTGACGACTTTCTAGACTGGCAGCCCTAATGCGCTGCCACAGGAACTTGTCGATGCCTTCCACTCCACTGCATGAACGCCTGGCCAAGCTGGACTGGGCCGCCATCGAGCAAGCCCTTGATGAACAGGGTAACGCGCTGATTCCGGCCCTGCTGGATCAGCAGGAATGCGCTGAACTGAGCGGCCACTACCCCCGACCCGAACTGTTTCGCTCCCATGTGATGATGGCCAGGCACGGCTTTGGCCGGGGCGAATACAAATATTTCCGCTACCCGCTGCCAGCGCCGATCTGCGCGCTGCGTGAACAGCTGTATGGGTTCCTGGCGCCCCAGGCCAATCGCTGGAACGAACAGATGAACCTGCCGATCACCTATCCGGCGCACCATGCCGACTTCATTGCCCGCTGCCACGCTGCCGGGCAGCAACGCCCTACCCCGTTATTGCTGCAATACGGCCCAGGCGACTACAACTGCCTGCATCAGGATCTGTACGGGGAACATGTGTTTCCCCTACAAGTAGCCATCCTGTTGTCGCAGCCGGGAGAGGACTTTCGTGGCGGGGAGTTGGTGCTGACGGAGCAGCGGCCAAGAATGCAATCCCGGGCTCAGGTCGTCCCTCTCAACCAGGGTGACGCGGTAATCTTCGCGGTCAATCAGCGACCCATGCCGAGTGTGAGGGGGTTTCATCGGGTGACCTTGCGCCATGGGGTCAGTGTTCTGCACAGTGGTACCCGGCATACCTTGGGAGTGATTTTTCACGATGCGCAGTAAGACCCTTCCCGGATCAACCGCCGATTTGTTCGCCGATGAGGCGCTGCAACAGCCCCCGGGGCGCGAGCAAATCGGTGAACAATCCTACGTCCTCAGAGGCTATGCCCTGCCCTGGGTCGAGCGTTTGCTACCGGAACTGCGACGGGTATTGGCTCAATCGCCCTTCCGGCAAATGGTCACGCCCGGTGGTTTTACCATGTCGGCGGCGTTAAGCAGTTGCGGTGAATTGGGCTGGACGACCGACTCCACCGGTTATCGCTACTCCCCAATTGACCCGAATAACCAACAACCCTGGCCAGCCCTGCCGGCCGCATTGCGCGAACTGGCCGTGATGGCGGCAGCAGATGCAGGTTTCGACGATTTCGAGCCGGATGCCTGCCTGATCAACCGCTATGTGCCAGGCGCGAAAATGTCCCTGCACCAGGACAAGAACGAGCGTCGCTATGCGGCCCCGGTGGTCTCCGTGTCATTGGGTTTACCGGCGATCTTCCTGTTCGGCGGCCATGAGCGCAGCGACAAGACGCAAAAAGTCTCGCTGTTCCATGGCGACGTAGTGGTATGGGGCGGCGTGGACCGCCTGCGCTTTCACGGCGTGATGCCGATCAAGCCCGGCACGCATCCGGTCATGGGGCCGCAGCGCATCAACCTGACGTTTCGCACGGCCGGATGAATTTGACCGCAAGCATCGGAGTGATGGGAATGCCCCACGGGACTAACCTGGCATTCTTCAACCAGGAGCCACCACCATGACCGCGCGCCACGCCACCGAACAAGACCCCCGCTGGGCCGCGATTGTCGCCCGTGACGCCAAGGCCGACTTGACCTTCGTCTATGGTGTGAAAACCACCGGTGTGTACTGTCGCCCCAGCAGTTCCGCACGGCGCCCGCGCCCGGAGAACGTCGAGTTCTTCGACACCCCGCAACAGGCTGAAGCGGCGGGCTACCGGCCCAACAAGCGCGCGTCGGGAGACCAGACCCAGGTGGCCGCACGCCATGCGCAACTGGTGGCAGCGGCCTGCCGGCACATCGAACAGGCCGAGACCCTGCCGCCCCTTGAGGATCTGGCCGCCCTCGCCGGCTTGAGCCCGTTCCATTTTCATCGGGTGTTCAAGGCGGTGACCGGCCTGACGCCCAAGCGCTACGGCAGTGCTCATCGCTCGCGAAAGGTACGGGACGGCCTCAAGGACCAGCACTCGGTGACCGATGCGCTGTACGACGCCGGCTTCAATTCCAACAGCCGCTTTTATGAGGCTGCCGACCAATTGCTCGGCATGAAGCCCCGCGACTACAAAGCCGGCGGCACCAACACGGATATTCGCTTTGCCGTTGGCCAATGCTCGTTGGGCGCCATTCTGGTGGCCCAGAGCAATCGCGGTGTGTGCGCGATCCTGCTGGGGGATGATCCGGACAAACTGGTGCGCGACCTGCAGGACCAGTTTCCCCGCGCCAATCTGCTGGGTGCCGATCACGACTTCGAACAATTGATCGCCCAGGTGGTGGGCTTTATCGAAGCGCCGGCCCTGGGCCTGGACCTGCCCCTGGACTTGCGCGGCACCGCGTTTCAGGAACGCGTGTGGCAAGCCTTGCGGGAAATCCCGGTGGGGTGCACCGCCAGCTACGCCGAGATCGCCCAGCGCATCGGCGCGCCGACCGCCTATCGCGCCGTGGCCCAGGCGTGTGGTGCCAACAGCCTGGCGGTGGCGATTCCCTGCCATCGCGTGGTGCGCGCCGACGGCAATCTGTCGGGCTACCGCTGGGGGGTCGAGCGCAAGCGGCAGTTGCTGGAGCGCGAAAGCCCGGCAGAATCCTGAGGACGTCTACACCAGTTTGCGCTTGCGAAACTCGGCCACCTTATGCCGATTGCCACACAGCGCCATGCTGCACCAGCGGCGCCTGTGGCCCTTGGTGCGGTCGTAGAACCACAGCACGCACTCGGGATGTTCGCAGGTGCGGATCAGGCCGAAATCCCCTTCCACCAGTAACGTCGCGGCGGCTTCGGCAATCGGCGCCAGGAACTGCTCGGCAGTCTGCACCTTGCGCTGGCGCTCCAGCCGCAACTCGCCAGGCGCCGGCCAAGCCAGTTGCGGGTGACTGACCGCCTTGCGCAGGAACGCATTCAGCGCGCCGGGATCGCCCTGCTGGCCGGCCTTGCGCTGTTCCAGTAACACGCGGACCACTTCCCGCAATCCCCGCGCCGCGCCCAGCAGTGCCCCCTCCTCAAATACCGGTACTGCGCCCTCCTCGGCCCAGCCAAGCCGCACCAGCCAGCGCTCGACATCGGCATCGCCTTGCCAGAATTCAAAGGGCACACCGTCGACATTCGCCCGGGTATTGAGCATGTCCAGCACGGGATGATCAGCCAGAACGTAGGGTTCCAACGGGGATGGGGTGATGGCGGGCATGGCAAATCCTCTTCAAGTCCGCGCCATCGTAACCGCTGATTACGCTTTTGAATAGTTACTAAATTCGTCGATCAGTAACCTATTAAATTAATTTGACAGGTTACATTTTCAAGCGCAGCCTGCAAATCCAGTAACCCACCAAATCAATTTAACCAGTTACAAAGAGGACTCCGATCATGTCGATTTCAGCCCCGGTTGTTCGCTATCAGCACGTTGATGCCGATGGTGTGCGCATTTTCTACCGTGAAGCCGGCGACCCGTCCGCGCCGGTGTTGTTGCTGTTGCATGGCTTTCCCAGTTCGTCCCATATGTACCGTGACCTGATCCCGCTGCTTGCCACCCGCTACCGGATCATCGCCCCGGACTTGCCAGGCTTCGGCTTCACTGAAGTCCCCGCCGAACGCAATTACCACTACAGCTTCGATAACCTGGCGATCACCGTTGGCCACTTCGTCGAGGCCCTGAACCTCAGTCGCTATGCCCTCTATGTGTTCGACTATGGCGCACCGGTGGGCCTGCGCCTCGCCGTGGCCCACCCGGAACGGGTCAGCGCGCTGATATCGCAAAACGGCAATGCTTACCTGGAAGGTTTGGGTGACGCCTGGGATCCGATCCGGGCCTACTGGGCCGAGCCGAGCCAGGCCAATCGCGAGGTGATCCGCAACGCGGTCATCAGCCTGGAAGGCACGCGTTATCAGTACCTGCATGGCGTGTCGCAACCGGAGCTGGTGGCGCCGGAGTCCTACATGCTCGACGTGCTCCTGATGCAGCGTCCCGGCAATGACGAGATCCAGTTGGACCTGTTCCTCGACTACCGCAACAACCTGACGCTGTACCCGGCGTTCCAGGCGTTTTTCAAGGCCACGCAAGTGCCGGCGCTGGTGATCTGGGGCCAGAACGATCCCTTCTTCATCCCGCCGGGCGCCCATGCCTACAAAGGCGACAACCCCAATGCCGTGGTGGAATTACTCGACACCGGCCACTTCGCCCTGGAAACCCACGCCGCGCACATTGCCCAGCGGATTCATGCAGTACTGGGTGACGCCATCAACTGATAACCGCCCATGAAACACTGGATTCGTCCAGTGAATAATACAGACTGGCCTGGTGCTGCCTGGCCCTGCTAAAACGACGGAACAGCATTCCACCGTTGGAGAAGCGTCCCATGAGCACCTGGCCAGACACCCGAATTCTTGACCTGCTGGGCATCGAGTTACCGATCATTCAGGCGCCCATGGCCAATGCCACGAGCACGGCCATGGTGATTGCGGCCAATCAGGCCGGCGCCCTCGGTTCGATGCCGGCGGCGGCGCTCAGCATCGAGCAACTGCGCGAAGCACTCACCACGATTCGCCAGGCCAGTTCGCGGCCGCTGAACGTAAATTTCTTCTGCCATCAGCCACCGACGCCGGATGCTCACCGCGACCTTCAGTGGAAGAACCTGCTGGAAACCTACTACCGTGAGCTGGGCGCCGATTTTGACGCGCCGACGCCCGTCTCCAACCGCGCACCGTTCAACAACGCCGCCTGTGAAGTGGTGGAAGAATTCCGCCCGGAAGTGGTGAGCTTTCACTTCGGCCTGCCGGAAAAATCCCTGCTGGACCGGGTCAAGGCCACCGGGGCGAAAGTGCTGTCGTCGGCTACCACCGTCGAAGAAGCCATCTGGCTGGAACAGCACGGATGCGATGCAATCATCGCCATGGGCAACGAAGCCGGTGGCCATCGCGGGATGTTCCTCAGCGACGACCTGAACAGCCAGATCGGCACCATGGCGCTGGTGCCACAGGTTGTCGATGCCGTGCGCGTGCCGGTGATTGCGGCCGGCGGCATCGGGGATGCCAGGGGCATTGTCGCGGCCTTCGCCCTTGGCGCGTCAGCGGTGCAGATTGGCACCGCGTACCTGTTTACCCCCGAGGCCACCGTCTCGAAGTCACACCACCACGCCTTGCGCACTGCCCAGGCCAGTGAAACCGCGCTGACCAACCTGTTCACCGGGCGCCCGGCGCGGGGCATCATCAACCGCGTAATGCGTGAGTTGGGCGCGATCAACCCCACGGCGCCGGCGTTCCCGCTGTCCGGCGGTGCGTTGATGCCGCTCAAGGCCAAGGACGAAGCCGGCTTCAGCAACTTGTGGTCGGGCCAGGCGCTGCGCCTCGGCAAAGACATCTCCAGCTATGACCTGACGCTCGAACTGGCCGCGCAAACCCTGGAAAAACTCGGCCGACGCTGAACCTGAACTCCCGGGACAACTTTGCGCTGTACCGGCAGTGGCCAACCGCTATATATTCCCATACATAGCGGTAGTCCCCCTCTGCCTAACAAGCCGCAAACCCCAAGGAGCTTCTTGATGATGATTCGCGCCTCACGCCTGGCCCCCACGGCCCTCGCCACCCTGATCGCCGCGTTTGGCTTCTCCTCGGCGAATGCCGATGAAGTACAGGTGGCCGTGGCTGCCAACTTCACCGCACCGATCCAGGCGATTGCCGCCGACTTTGAAAAAGACACCGGCCATAAACTGGTCGCTGCTTACGGCGCTACCGGCCAGTTCTACACCCAGATCAAGAACGGCGCGCCGTTTGAAGTGTTCCTCAGCGCCGACGACACCACCCCGCAGAAGCTCGAAGCCGAGGGCGACACCGTCAAGGGCTCGCGCTTCACCTACGCGGTCGGCACCCTGGCGCTATGGTCGGCCAAGGAAGGCTACGTCGATGCCAAGGGCGAAGTGCTGAAGAAAAACCAGTTCCAGCACCTGTCCATCGCCAACCCGAAAGCCGCGCCTTATGGCCTGGCCGCCACCCAGGTGCTGACGAAGGAAGGCCTGACCGAGAAGGTCAAGGACAAGCTCGTTGAGGGCCAGAACATTACCCAGGCCTATCAGTTCGTCTCCACCGGCAACGCCGAACTGGGTTTTGTAGCGCTGTCGCAGATCTACAAGGACGGCAAAGTCACCAGCGGTTCGGCCTGGATCGTGCCGTCGTCGATGCATGACCCGATCAAGCAGGACGCGGTAATCCTCAACAAGGGCAAGGACAGCGCCGCCGCCAAGGCCCTGGTTGAATACCTCAAGGGTCCGAAAGCCGCCGCGGTGATCAAGTCCTACGGTTACGAGCTGTAAATGCCGCTGTCGAGTGCCGATTTTTCCGCGATCTGGTTGACCCTGAAACTGGCATCGCTGACCACGGTCATCCTGCTGATCATCGGCACTCCGATAGCCCTCTGGCTGTCGCGCACCCGCTCGTGGTGGCGCGGCCCCATTGGCGCGGTGGTGGCCCTGCCGTTGGTGTTGCCACCCACGGTGATCGGCTTCTACCTGCTGTTGACCATGGGCCCCAACGGCTACTTCGGCCAGTTCACCCAATGGCTGGGCCTGGGCACCCTGACCTTCAGCTTCGCCGGGCTGGTGATTGGCTCGGTGATCTATTCGATGCCGTTCGTGGTGCAGCCGTTGCAAAACGCCTTCTCCGCTATTGGCACTCGCCCGCTGGAAGTGGCCGCGACCTTGCGGGCCAATCCCTGGGACACCTTTTTCACGGTGATCCTGCCCCTGGCGCGCCCGGGGTTTATCACCGCGTCGATTCTCGGTTTTGCCCACACCGTCGGCGAGTTCGGCGTGGTACTGATGATCGGCGGCAATATTCCCAATAAGACCCGGGTCGTCTCGGTGCAGATCTACGACCACGTCGAAGCCATGGAATATGCCCAGGCCCACTGGCTGGCCGGGTCCATGGTGGTGTTTTCTTTCCTGGTGTTGCTGGCGCTCTACTCCAGCCGTAAAACCAAGGCGGGCTGGAGCTGATGTCGATGATCGAGGTACGCCTGCAACTGAAGTATTCCGGGTTTGCCCTGGACGTCGACCTGCACCTGCCCGGTCGCGGGGTGACGGCGCTGTACGGCCATTCCGGCTCCGGCAAGACCACCTGCCTGCGTTGCATCGCCGGGCTGGAGCGGGCTGAAGAGGGTTTCGTGCAGATCAACGACGAGGTCTGGCAAGACAGCCGCAAAGGACTGTTCGTGCCACCCCACAAACGCGCCCTGGGCTACGTGTTTCAAGAAGCCAGCCTGTTCCCGCATTTGTCGGTGCTGGCCAACCTGGAGTTCGGCCTCAAGCGCATCCCGCGCCAGCAACGCCGGGTGGAGATGAGCCACGCCACCGAACTATTGGGCATCGGCCACCTGCTGGACCGCCATCCGCAGCACCTTTCCGGCGGTGAGCGCCAGCGCATCGGCATCGCCCGCGCCCTGCTCACCAGCCCGAGCCTGTTGCTGATGGATGAACCGTTGGCCGCGCTGGACAGCAAACGCAAAAGCGAGATCCTGCCGTATCTCGAACGCCTGCATGACGAACTGGAGATTCCGGTGCTGTACGTCAGCCATGCCCAGGACGAAGTGGCGCGCCTGGCTGATCACATCGTGTTGCTCAGTGACGGCAAGGCCCTGGCCAGCGGCCCCATCGGCGAAACCCTTGCCCGGCTTGACCTGCCCATGGCCCTGGGCGACGACGCCGGCGTGGTGATCAACGGAACGGTCTGCGCCTACGACGCGCATTACCAGTTGCTCACCCTGCAATTGCCCGCGAGCCAATTGCAGATGCGCGTGGCCCATGCACCATTGGCGCTGGGCAAACCGTTGCGTTTCAAGATCCAGGCGCGGGACGTCAGCTTGAGCCTGCAGGCCGAGGAACACAGCAGCATCCTCAATCGCCTGCCGGTGACGGTGACCCAGGAAATCCCGGCGGACAACGCAGCCCACGTGCTGGTAAGCCTGGACGCCGCCGGCACGCCGCTGCTGGCGCGCATCACCCGTTACTCGCGGGACCAGTTGCAGCTGCATCCCGGCCAGCCGCTGTGGGCGCAAATCAAGGCGGTGGCGGTACTGGCCTGACTGCCCGACAGCTGCTACGGGGGAGCAAACTTGTTGGCACGACCGCAAAACCCTGCGGTCAATCAGAAATACCTGCCAAGGAATTTGCGCCATGCCCGATCCTGCGTTGCTTGCCGACCTGCCCCGCGACCTGCATTACGTCGACGATACCCAGCCCGGGATCTCCCGGAAAAAGCTGCGGGGCAAATTCCAATACTTCAAGGCCGACGGCACACGCATAACCGATGCCGACGAAATCAAACGCATCAACGCACTGGCAGTGCCGCCGGCCTATACCGATGTGTGGATCTGCGCCGACCCGCGCGGCCATCTGCAGGCCACCGGGCGGGATGCCCGGGGGCGCAAGCAGTACCGCTACCACCCGCGCTGGCGCGAGGTGCGCGACACCGACAAATACTCCCGGCTGCAACAGTTCGGCAGCGCGCTGCCCAAGTTGCGCAAACAGTTGGAAGCACAGATCGAGGCGCCAGGGTTCAATCGGGAAAAGGTCCTGGCCACGGTGGTGCTGCTGCTCGACGCCACCCTGATCCGCGTCGGCAATACCCAATATGCCCGCGACAACCGCTCCTACGGCCTGACCACCCTGCGCACCCGCCATGTGGATATCAAGGGCAGTGAGATCCTGTTCCAGTTTCGCGGCAAGAGCGGCATCGAGCACCAGATCAGCGTCAAGGACCGGCGCCTGGCCACGGTGATCAAGCGTTGCCTGGAGTTGCCGGGGCAGAACCTGTTCCAGTACCTGGACGAGAACGGCGAGCGCCATACCGTCAGTTCCACCGATGTGAATGCCTACCTGCACACCCTGACCGGCGCGGATTTTACCGCCAAGGACTACCGCACCTGGGCCGGCAGCGCCCTGGCGCTGGCAGTGCTGCGCGAGCTTGAGTGGCAGCCGGAATCCGACGCCAAGAAACATGTGGTGGAGATGGTCAAGAACGTTGCCAAGCAACTGGGCAATACCCCGGCGGTGTGTCGCAAGTGCTACATCCACCCGGCGGTGCTGGAGCATTTCAGCCTGGGCGAACTGGCGAAACTGCCCAAGCCCCGAGTGCGCAAAGGCTTGAAAGCCGAGGAAGTCGGGCTGGCGATGTTTCTGGAGCAACTGGCCGAACGCCTGTAAGTGCGCCAAGTCATTGCAGCGGAGCACGAAGCGCCCTACGGTAGTGGCCGGATAATCTCACCGAGGAACCCGGCCCCATGCTGCCTTCATCCCTGAAGCCCTACACCAACGCCGCCTTGCTGCATCGCCACAAATGGCGCGGGCGTGTCGGGTTGCTGCTGGTGGCCAGCCTTTCCGTGCTGGCGGGCATGACCGATGCAATTGGTTTCATGGCCAGCGGGGATTTTGTGTCGTTCATGAGCGGCAACACCACGCGCCTCGCCGTGGCGATCAGCGAAGGCGACCTGGGCCTTACCGGGCGCCTGACGTTGCTGGTGGCGACGTTTATCGCCGGGAATGCGCTGGGCGTGATGGTCAGCCGCGTCAGCCGGCGCCACGCCCTGCCCTTGTTGCTGTGCATCGCCACCCTGCTGTGCGGGGCTGCGGCCTGGCCGTTTGCCGATCAATTGCCGGCGTTGCTGGCAGCGATCATCGCCATGGGCATGCTGAATGCCGCCGTCGAAGAAGTGAACGGGTTGCCCGTGGGGCTTACCTATGTCACCGGGGCGCTGTCACGCTTTGGTCGCGGACTGGGCCGCTGGATGCTCGGTGAACGCCGCAACGGCTGGCGCGTGCAACTGATCCCGTGGGCCGGGATGTTTGTGGGTGCGGTGATCGGTGCGTTGCTGGAGCACCACATGGGGATTCGTGCGCTGCTGGTCAGCGGGGTGCTGTCGGCGCTGTTGGGGCTGGTGTCGCTGAAGATTCCGCGGCGCTGGCACCTGGGGTACATGCCCCGCTAGAAAACAGTTGCCCTCCCGACGCTCCGGCCTCGACATCCCTGTACCGGTAAAGAGCAGTCACGCCGGGTGAGCGGGAAAATACTAAAACAATGCCTGCGGGACTGTCCGCAGGGCATTTCTGAACTTTTCTAACGGAATGGATTACAGGCAGGTCGCCAGTGCCGCCAGGCGGCGCTTGGCCGGATAGTCATCCTGGGCCGCGTAATAGTTGACGGAGGCGCCGGCGCCGGCACTGCGCACGTCGACAAAATAGTCACCTGCCGTGGTGTAGATGGTGAAGCCACCAGCCTGTGCAGGCTCCATGAAACCACCGGCATCCACCCCGAACACCGCTTCATCCTGCCAGCCGAACTGGATGCACTGGGCAACCACCAGCGGAGCCTTGTCCGAGGCCAGGGTTTTGTAGGGCGTGCCGGTACGCGCCTCTTTCATCTTCGAACCCGCGCAACCGGCCAGCGATGCCAGGACCAAAGCGCCAATTACCACCATCCGCATACCGAAGCTTCCTTGGAAAAAACGCGACTGTACCATTAGCAGGCGACACCGAAGGATTATTGCGTCACCCTGCCGCCTACTTACGAACCCGCTTTTACCCGGAAACCCCATGACACCCAATGCCGAGCGCTACAACCCCTCCACCGACTACGCCGACAAGCTGATCAGCCGCATCGGCCAGACGCCTTCGTGGATCGCCAAACGCATCGGCGTGACCGACAAGCGCATCCGCTACATCCTTGACGGCGAGCGCACCGTGAAGGGCGAAAGCACCCCGATCCAGATGACCTACACCGAGCAGTTTGCCCTGGAATGCCTGGCGGCCGAGGCGAAAGCCAACAAGAAAGCCGCCGCCCCGGTTATCGAATAGCTGACAGATTCATGAACTTTGTTTCACTGTGAAGGAAGACCTCGCCGCCTATAGTCGGCAGGCTCATTTTTAAGAAGTCTCCCTTCCAGCCTGCCCTCCCGCAGGCTTTTTTTTGCCTTGGTTTTGCTCCCCCCGTAGCAGGAATTTGTTGGTCAGAGCAGCCAGCGGAACAGATAGAACAGCGCCATGCTCAGCAACACGGTGATCAGCACGCTACGGGTCCAGAACATCAACGCCACGGCGCTGATTCCGGCCAGCAGGTAGGGGTTGCCTACACTCAGGTTGAGCTTGTGATCAGCCAGGAAAATGATCGGGCCGCAGATGGCGGTGAGCATCCCCGGTACGGCAAACCCGAGAAACTCCCGCGCCCCGCGATTGAGGCGCACCGGCAGGCGCGGCTCGAGAAACAGGTAGCGGTTGAGAAACACGATCAGGCCCATGCCAAAAATCATCACGAAGATCATTGCTGCCCTACTCCCAGCCGCTTGCAGGCAAACCCTGCGCTCATCCCCAACACACCGGACACCACCACCGCCGATTCCCAGTGCAGGTAGCTCAGCCAAACCGAGCACAGCAACGACACGGCTACGCAGACGATGGTCGGCACGTCGCGCACTACCGGGGTGATCAGGGCGATAAAGGTCGCTGCGATCGAGAATTCCAGGCCCAGTTGATCCAGCCCGGGAATGCTTTTGCCGAGCACGATGCCGGCGAAGGTAAAAACGTTCCAGATGATATAGAACGTCAGGCCGACGCCTAGGGCGTACCAGCGATTGAAGGTCTGGCGGTCGTACTGGCTGACCAGGGCGAAGAATTCGTCGGTCAGCAAAAAGCCCAGGCTCATGCGCCACCGTGGCTTGAGCGGCGACAGCGTGGGACGCATGTGCATGCCGTAGAGCAAATGCTGGGAGGTCAGCAGCAAGGTGGTCAGCAGGATCGAAATCAGGCTGGCGCCGCTCTTGACCATGCCGATGGCCACCAATTGTGCGGCACCGGCAAACACGATGGTCGACAGCCCCTGGGCTTCCAGTGGCGTGAATTGGGCATCAATTGCAGTCGAACCGGCCAGCAATCCCCACGGCGCACACGCCAGGGACAATGGAATGATCGCAATCGCGCCACGGGAAAAGGCATTCAGAGGCAGAGCGTTAGGCATACACAACAAGCTCATCGACAGTCAGTCGACAAGCATGCCAGCGGTATCAGGGATTGTCTTGAACGATCGTGCTCAAGCCAGTTTGACCGACACCCGCTCCACCGCGTCCCGGGCTTCGCGCAGTTCGTGGGCGTCCTGGTTGAGCCGGTGGATGGTATTGAGCAGGCGCTGGCGCAGCACTTCATCGCTGAGCTTTTCGACGGCGCGCATCAGGTCAAACGCCGCGGTTTCGTTATTGTCCGCGACGGAATCCAGGGTCTTGCGCAGGTTGCGAGTGGCACGGGTCACACGTTTTCTTCCTTCATCACCAATGGGCAGGCACTTTAGGACATTTGTGTTTCAGTTTAATTTCAACCACTTGTCATCGATTGTCGGGCACTTGACGCAGGTCAATCGAAACAAGGTTTGACTAATACATATGGAAATCCGTATATTCGTATTTCCATATGTATCAAGGCACTGACCATGTCAGATCTTTTCTCCCCGCCCAACGTCTTCAAATGCCTGGCCGACGCCACCCGCGCCAGGCTGACGTTGTTGATCCTGCGTGAAGGCGAACTTTGCGTGTGCGAATTGATCCATGCTCTGGACGACAGCCAGCCGAAAATCTCCCGCCACCTGGCGCAACTGCGCAGTTGCGGGTTGCTGCTGGACCGTCGCCAGGGCCAGTGGATTTATTACCGCCTCAACCCGGCCTTGCCGGAGTGGGTGACGGCAGTGCTCGACACCACCCTGCAAGCCAACCAAGCCTGGTTAAAAACAGACGCCCAGCGTCTGGAAACCATGGGTGACCGACCACAACGGGCCAGCGCCTGCTGCTGATCCTGCGGAGAGCTTTTCATGCTTGTAGCCGTTGCTATCTTTCTGCTCACCATCATTTTGGTCATCTGGCAGCCCAAGGGCCTGGGCGTCGGCTGGAGCGCCACGATGGGTGCGATCCTGGCCCTGGCCTGTGGGGTTATCAGCCTGGCCGACATCCCGGTGGTGTGGCACATCATCTGGAACGCAACCGGGACCTTTGTCGCGCTGATCGTCATCAGCCTGCTGCTGGATGAAGCGGGCTTCTTCGCCTGGGCTGCCTTGCATGTGGCGCGCTGGGGCCGTGGGCGCGGTCGGCGACTGTTCGCGTACATGGTGCTGCTGGGCGCGCTGGTATCGGCTTTGTTCGCCAACGACGGCGCGGCGCTGATCCTCACGCCCATCGTGATATCGATGCTGTTGGCGTTGCGCTTTTCCCCGGCAGCCACCCTGGCGTTCGTCATGGGCGCCGGGTTTATCGCCGACACCGCGAGCCTGCCGCTGGTGGTCTCCAACCTGGTGAACATCGTCTCGGCCGACTATTTCAAGATCGGCTTCAACGAATACGCCGCAGTGATGGTGCCGGTGAACCTGGTGAGCGTCGCCGCGACCCTCGCCGTATTGCTGTGGTTTTTCCGCCGGGACATTCCGCAAACCTACGACCCGGCCGACCTCGACGACCCTGCCAGCGCGATCCACGACCGCGCCACCTTCCGCGCCGGCTGGTGGGTGCTGGGCATCCTGCTGGTGGGCTGCTTTGCCCTGGAACCGCTGGGCATTCCCATCAGTGCAATTTCTGCCGCCTGCGCCATATTACTGCTGGTGATCGCCGCCAAGGGCCACAAAATCTCCACCCGCAAGGTGCTGAAGGAAGCGCCCTGGCAGATCGTGATTTTCTCCCTGGGCATGTACCTGGTGGTCTACGGCCTGCGTAACGCCGGGCTGACCGACTACCTCGCGACCTGGCTCGACACCTTCGCAAGCTATGGCGTATGGGGCGCGGCCTTGGGCACCGGTGTACTCACCGCGCTGCTGTCTTCGGCGATGAACAACCTGCCAACCGTGCTGATCGGCGCGCTCTCCATCGAGGCCAGCCACGCCGTGGGCGTGGTCAAGGACGCGATGATCTACGCCAACGTGATCGGCAGCGACCTCGGCCCCAAAATCACCCCTATCGGCAGCCTGGCGACCTTGCTCTGGCTGCACATCCTGGCACGCAAAGGCATCACCATCACCTGGGGTTACTACTTCAAGGTCGGGATCGTGCTGACCCTGCCGGTACTGTTGATCACCCTCGCCGCCCTGGCCTTGCGCCTGAGTTTCTGACGGAGTTCGCTTGATGAAAGTCCTGTTCATGTGCACCGCCAACAGCTGCCGCAGCATTCTTTCGGAAGCCTTGTTCAACCATCTGGCGCCGGACGGTTTCCAGGCCATCAGCTCCGGGAGTTTCCCCAAGGGCCAGGTGCTGCCACGCAGCCTGACCACGCTGAAGGCCGCCGGCATCAGCACGGAAGGCTTGTACAGCAAGGGCAACGACGCCTTTGAAGGCAGCCCGCCGGACATCGTCGTTACCGTGTGCGACAAAGCTGCTGGAGAAGCTTGCCCAGTGTATTTCGGCCCGGCCATGAAGGCACATTGGGGGTTGGAGGACCCGTCGGATGTTCAAGGCGATGAAGCCCAGGTCGACGCCGCGTTCCGCGCCACCCTGGAAATCATTGAACGACGCTGCCGGGCTTTTTTCGAGATTCCGTTCGCCAGCCTCAGCCCCATCGAAATCAAGGCCAAGCTTGATCGCATCGCCACGCTGTAACCGAAGAGCCGGGCGAGTAGTCGATCTGAAGCCCTTTTCCGGCGTATGCTCGCGGGCAACGGTCACAGCGAGCCCCCTCAATGAGTTCCATGCAGCACGCCTGGCTGGGCAACTACGAAGTCAGCAGCACCGCCTGCACCGGCCTGACATTTGCCCGCCACAGCCATGATGAATGCGTGATCGGCGTCAACCTGCTCGGCGAGGAACAGGTGTGGCTGGATCGTCGCACCTTCGAGGCCGGCCCCGGCAGCATCACCCTGTACAACCCGGGGCAGATTCAAGGCGGCGGCGCGGCCGAAGGGCAGCCGTGGCGGTTTGTCAGCTTGTATGCGACTGCCGAGCAATTGGCGGCTGATCTGGGTCTGGCGCACCTGGAGTTCGACCGTTCGCTGTGCTTCCAGCCGGCGTTGGCGATGAAACTCGCCGGGGCGATTGAAGGCGCGTTGAGTGTCGATCCGCTGGCCCGTGAGCTGAGTGAGGAAGCCCTGGTGGTGCTGCTCGGCGAAGTCGTCGGTTGCAGCGGCGTCCGCTTGCCTGGCAGCACTGCGGTGGGACGCGGGTTGGTGATCAAGGCCCAGGAATTGCTGGCTGAAAACCTGCACCAGGCGGTGGCACTCGAGACCCTTGGTGACGAGTTGGGCCTGTCGAAATTCCATCTGCTGCGGGCTTTTCAGAAAGAAACCGGGCTGAGTCCACGCCAGTGGGCGATGCAACTGCGTACCCGGCGCGCCAAGGGGCTGTTGCGCTCAGGCGTTGCGGCGTCGCAGGTTGCCCATGCCTTGGGGTTTGCTGACCAGAGCCATCTGAATCGGCATTTCCGGGCGGCCTACGGGATCACACCGGGGCGCTATCAACGCGTGCTCAAGGGCTGAAAAGCGCAATCTGGTTCAAGACGACTTACACACCCTTCCCTAAAATGCCGGCCATCACTTGAAGGAAGGCAGGCATGTTGACGATCTTTTTTTCGGCGCTGGTGTTCGGTTTTGTGTTTTGCCTGTCGCCGGGGGCGGTGCTGGCGGAGACGCTGCGCCGTGGGCTGCTGCATGGGTTTACCCCTGCGCTGTTGGTGCAGATCGGTTCGCTGGTGGGCGATGCCGTGTGGGCGGTGATCGGGCTTACGGGCATGGCGTTGTTGATCCAGCATGAGTCGGTGCGGGTGCCGCTGACGGCCGTTTGTGGGCTGTATCTGGCCTGGCTCGGGATTCGCAGCCTGATGGATGCCTGGCGCTTGCCAGAGGCCGGGAGTGCGCCGGCCAGGTCCGGGCAGAATGCGCTGGTGGTGGGGGCGGCGATTTCCCTGGCCAATCCGAAGAACATTGTCTATTGGGGGGCGCTGGGGAGTGCGTTATCGGGGATAGTCGGGGCGGCGCCTAGCCATGGGCAGACGTTGATGTTTTTTGCGGGGTTTATGCTGGCTTCGGTGTTGTCGTGTTTTTTGATTGCGGGGTTGGTCAATTTGCTGCGGCGGAATGCTTCGCCCATGTGGCAGAGGGTTAGCTATGGGGCCTGTGGGGTGGTGCTGCTGTATCTGGCGATGTTGGCGTTGCGGGGGATTTGAGGGGGCATATCCGTTATTTGGGTAACGGCGGCCTATGGTTCCGCTCTTACAGCGGCTCACTTTGGAAAAGCCGGAATGCCGGCCCAGCCCAAAGTAGGCAAAGGGCTCCGCAATACCTGCGTTCGGCCTCGGGCTTATTGGGGCAGTCAGATCAAGATCAAAAGCAAGAGCACGGCGGCCTGAAAGCCGACCTGAGTGTTAAAAGCAAAAGSMAAGACCAGAGCGAAAACAGATCTGCTTTTCTGTGGGAGCGGGCTTGCTCGCGAAAAACCTGAGRGCGCCGCGTTCATCCAGAATGCCCRCGTCATCGTTAACGACCTTCGCGAGCAAGCCCGCTCCCACATTTGGACCGTGCCCGCTTTAGCTTTTGATTTTGTTCTTCAACACTCAAGCCGGCCGGTAGGCCGCTGTGCTCTTGCTGTTGATCTTGATTTT
>NZ_AKVH01000078.1:0-56621 GCF_000278565.1 Pseudomonas sp. Ag1 | reverse complement strand
GCCCGCATTCCGGGCGTTTGCCAAAAGTGACCCGCTGTAAGAGCGGAACCATAGGCGGCCGTTACCTAAATAATGGATATGTACCCCGAACAAAAACCTCAGAGCACCAAGCTAAAATCCAACCGCCCATCACGCACCGGCGGACACCAGTAATACCCCCCAGTCAACGGCTTGCTAATGCGATACAACCCATCAACAATCCCATCCTCAAGCCCACTCATCCGCCGCAGTTGCGCTTCAAACGCATCAAACGAATGCCCAAACGCCAGGAACATCAACCCCGCCTGACCATTCTCGGCCCATGGCATCGACCGCCGCACCACAAACGCCTCCGGGGTAAAACTCTCCTGAGCCGTACGCTTGGTGTGCGCCGACTCCGGCGCGTCCTCCAGCTCCTCGTTATCACCATGGCGCCGACCAATAATGTGGTCCCGCTCCAGAGCCGGCAACGCCGCAAACCCATCCAGATCATGCTGCCACTGCTGGATCGCCGCAAAGCTCGCACCACCCTGCGCCACCGCCGCATCCACCGCCGCATCATCATGCGGATTCTCAGTGCCATCCTCATAGTCGGTCAGATCAAACCCGGTCTTGTAGCGAAACCCCTCGGTCATCTGCACCAGACCAAACCCCGGCGCCAGGGCCTTCTCGAACGCCCGGCTGCGCAACAGCAACTCACCGCGATCCACACCGTGCAACCAGACCCACAGCGCCTGCTGGGTCGACGGATTCTCCGCCCCCGGCCCGCTCACATGAGGGAACGCCCGCAACCCGTCAATCCGGGCGCCAAGGGCATTGACCAGCGGCTCACCAAAACCGACCACCGCACTGGCGTCCACCAACTGCACCAGCGCATCCAGTGCGGCAGGCACGGCATCCAGCGACTCAATGGCAAAAAACAGATGGCGTGCCTGCAACGGCACCGGTGCGGCAAGAATGCCCGGCTGGTACTGACTCATGTGAACTCCTTCAAGAAAGCCGCGCAGTTTACCCGGCGAGCTCACGGTTGTGCTCAAGGTTTTCCAAGGTTCGCGGGTTAATGCGTCTAGCCCTTGCCACACGGGGCGTTGATGGGTGAATCTCTAGTCACGTTTTGCAACCATTCCAGGGGTAGCGACATGACCACCGACAACCTGCTCGCCCAGCTGTTTCCCACTGCCGCCGAGATTCCCGAGCAATTCCGGCTCGCGGCGCCCATCGAACAACGTGATTACCTGGTCGGCGGCCAGTTGCATGTGTGGAACGGCCCCTTGGCCGAAGTGCGCAGCCCGGTGCAGTTGCGCGGTGCCGACGGTGACACGCCGGTGATCATCGGCAGCACCCCGCTGCTGGACGCCGACACCGCCTTGACCGCCCTCGACGCTGCCGTGGCCGCCTACGACCGTGGCCAGGGCGCGTGGCCGACCATGCGCGTGGTGGATCGCATCCAGCATGTCGAAGCGTTTTTGCGGCGTATGCGCGAACAGCGTGACGCAGTGGTCAAGCTGCTGATGTGGGAGATTGGCAAGAACCTCAAGGACTCGCAGAAAGAGTTCGACCGCACTTGCGACTACATCACCGACACCATCAACGCCCTCAAGGAACTCGACCGCCGCTCCAGCCGCTTCGAGCTGGAACAGGACACCCTGGGGCAGATCCGCCGGGTGCCGCTGGGCGTGGCACTGTGCATGGGCCCCTACAACTACCCGCTGAACGAGACCTTCACCACGCTGATCCCGGCGCTGATCATGGGCAACACCGTGGTGTTCAAGCCGGCCAAGCTCGGCGTGCTGCTGATTCGCCCGTTGCTGGAGGCGTTCCGCGACAGCTTCCCGGCCGGCGTGATCAACGTGATCTACGGCAGCGGCCGCGAAACCGTCAGCGCGCTGATGGCCAGCGGCAAGATCGATATCTTTGCGTTTATCGGCACCAACAAGGCCGCCAGCGATTTGAAGAAACTGCACCCGAAACCGCACCGGCTACGCGCGGCGTTGGGCCTGGATGCAAAGAATCCCGGGATCGTGCTGCCGCAGGTCGACCTGGACAATGCGGTCAACGAAGCTGTCACCGGTTCGCTCTCGTTCAACGGCCAGCGTTGCACCGCACTGAAGATCCTGTTTGTGCATGAGGACGTGGTCGACAGCTTTATCGAGAAATTCAACCGCAAGCTGGCGACCCTCAAGCCTGGCATGCCGTGGGAAGACGGTGTGTCGCTGACGCCACTGCCCGAGCAGGGCAAGGTGGATTACCTCGGCGGCCTGGTGACCGACGCATTGGCCCACGGCGCCAAGGTGGTGAACGAGAATGGCGGCGCCAGCCGTGGCTCGTTTTTCTACCCGGCGGTGCTGTACCCGGTGAACCCGCAGATGCGCGTGTACCACGAGGAGCAGTTCGGCCCGGTGGTGCCGATCGTGCCTTACCGCGACCTGGAGACGGTGATCGACTACGTGCTGGAGTCGGACTTCGGCCAGCAACTGAGTATCTTCGGCACCAGCCCGAGGGAAGTCGGGCGCCTGGTGGACGCGTTCGCCAACCAGGTGGGCCGGATCAACATCAATGCCCAGTGCCAGCGCGGGCCGGACAGTTTCCCGTTCAACGGGCGCAAGAACTCGGCCGAGGGCACGCTGTCGGTACATGATGCGTTGCGGGTGTTTTCGATCCGTACCCTGGTGGCGACCAAGTTCCAGGCGAGCAACAAGGAACTGGTCAGTGACATCCTGCAGGAACGCACGTCGAGCTTTCTGACCACTGACTATATTTTCTGAGCCCGACACCGATCTAAAAATGTGGGAGCGGGCTTGCTCGCGAAAGCGGTGGTTCAGTCACCGGATGTATTGACTGACACGCCGCCTTCGCGAGCAAGCCCGCTCCCACATTGGAACTGAGTGAAGCCTGAACAACGAGGTTACCCTGATACCAATGAATCTCCCTCTCTTCGCCCGCCGCTTGCTGCGTCCCTTGCTGGACCCGTACCGGCGCTACCGTCACGCCAAGTTGATCCACGCGGTGCGGGTTTCCATTGGGTTGCTCGCAACGATCCTGCTCACCACCGGCATCAACCTGCCCCATGGTGAATGGGCCTCGGTGACGATGCTGATCGTGATCGGCGGTTTGCAGCACCACGGCAATATCGGCAAGAAAGCCGTCGAGCGCGCCTACGGCACGTTGATCGGCGCCAGCGTCGGTTTGCTGCTGGTGCTGCAACAGGCGTATCTGGGGCAGCCACTTTTGACCTATTTGCTGATGTCGGTGGTGTGCGGGTTCTTTTCCTATCACGCCATCGGCAAGGGCGGATACATCGCGTTGCTGTCGGCCATCACCGTATTTATCGTTGCGGGCCATGGCGATAATCCGATATCGGACGGGTTGTGGCGCACGGTCGACATCCTGATCGGGATCGTCCTGGCCCTGGCGTTTTCCTTCGCCCTGCCGCTGTATGCGGTGTATTCCTGGCGCTACAACCTGGCCAGTGCCTTGCGCGATTGCGCGGCGATTTATAGCCGGATCATCAGCGGCCAATCGGTCACCGATGATGAACACCTCAAGCTGCTGAATCGCCTGAACGCCGCGATGCTGCAACTACGCTCGCTGATGCCATCGGTCTCCAAGGAAGTGCGGATTTCCATGACCGAGCTGGACACCCTGCAGCGGCATTTGCGGATGTGCATCAGCACCCTGGAGATCCTCGGCAACACCCGCCCCGACCCACGGGACAAGGAAGCCCTGGCGCGCATGCAGGTGGCGTTGAAAGCCGAGCACCGGCAGATTCGGGTGCAGTTGATCGGGATGGCGCGGGCATTGCAATCCGGGGCCACCGACCGGCTGGAACGTCCGAGCACCACGCCGACCCACGAACAGACCTTTGAAGTGCCGGTGGTCAACGCGTTGGACGGTTACCGGTTATTGACCCTGCAACTGGCAGCCAATATTGACGCCATGCGCCAGCGCCTGGCCAAGAGCGCCAGCCACTGGAAAATCTGATCAGCCCCGGTGCAGCGCCTGTATCAACAGCTGCTGCAACGCCTGTAACCGGGGCTCGGGGCTGTCCTCGGCAAAGCGCAACACGTTCGCCACTTCGGGCAGCGGCATCCGCTGGTCGAAGGGGCGATACACTTCCACGCGCTTGTCGAGATGGTCACTGCTGAGCAGGCCGATGCCCAACCCGGCGGCGATGGCCGATACCACACCCTCCACCGACCCACATTCCACCACCACCTGCCAGCGAATGCCCAAGGCGCTCAGGCGTTCCTGGGCCAGTTGCCGGTAAAAACAGCCGGGGCCGAAGGTGATCAGCCGCACGCATTCGTCAGGCGCAGGCTGCCAGCCGGGCCGGGCGCACCAGTGCACCTGTTCGGTCCACAGCAATTGGTCCCGCGCTTCGATACGCGGAATAAAATCCTGATGCAGCGCCAGGTCCAGCTCGCGGTCCACCAGGGCCTGGCGAAGCACGTGGCTCTGCTCCACCACAATTCGCACATCCAGCTGGCGGTGTTGCCGGGAAAACTGGCCGAGCAAGTTCGACAACTCGGCCATCGGCACCTGTTCGGTGGCGCCCAGGCGGATGGAGCCTTGTAACTGCACCGGATTGAAATGCGCCAGCGCCGCGTCGTGGGCGCCTGCGCAACGACATCCGTGGGGCCGTGCTGCAGGTGGTGCAAAACGCCGGGCACTTTCTGATGGAGGATGCGCCGGAACGGGTGAGTGAGTACCTTGTAGACTTTATCGGCCAGGTTCACAGTAAACGCTGACTGCCATTTGTCGGGATTACACAAGCCAATAGACTTCACACTTTCTCTTACATATTTTTCACGTTTTATTCACATCCAGAGACGTAGGGTAAAGCCTCATCCGTTACAAACGTTGTAGTTAAAAACCCGCCGCCCCAGCGGGTTTTTTTTGCCCGGGATTTGAGTGGGCACACGGTTTCTGGAGAGAGGAGTCGAAGCAAACCGGCTCATTGCGAGCCGGTCTTGATGGGTCAACGAGCCACCTTGTTGACAGGCGACGCCGCTTGCTCACGTATCGCGCGCTGGGTATCGAGCACCCGCGCCAGGGCCGTTTCGGCTTCAGGACTTTGCTGCGGCACACGAATCGCCGCCGACACCAGGGTAATCAGCTTGGCCATGACCTCGGCATCCGTGGCCGGGCGTCCCAGGCTCATGGAGTTCATCAGCAAACGCAGCTCGGTACCGGCCATCACCCCGGAGATCGCCTTGAGGGCAAATTGCAGGCGCACCCCCAGCTCGTTGCGCGGCAAGTCCGGAAGCGCCAGTGCGAAGGCTTCGAAGAAGCGCTGGAACACCGGCTGGTAATGCACCTTGAGGTATTCCTGGATAAACGGCGACGTGTCGCTGTACACCCGCCCCAGGAACCGGATGAATGAACGCCCTTCCCCGCTGGCCGGGTCGCTGCGTTCCAGGCCCATGGCCGGGGCGAACAGCACCCCGAGCAAGGTGTCGCAATCCAGCGGGCCGTCGGATTCGGCTTCGCACCGGGCGAGCAACTCCAGGCGCTGCTCGTTGAGCGGCTCCAGGCGCTGCATCAGCAGGGTTTTCATCAGGGAGTCCTTGTCCCCGAAGTGGTAATTCACCGCAGCGAGATTGACCTGGGCCCTCTCGGTTATCTGCCGCAACAAAACAGCGTCATAGCCGTATTTGATGAAAAGAGCCTCTGTCGCATCCAGCAATCGGGTCTTGGTAACGTTTGGAGCGCTGAGTTTCTTCGCGACCATAGGGATTGGGGTTCCACTGCGGAAATATTGTTTTAAAAATTAATTTGATTTTTTATACCGGGGCCGCTGCCTGAAAGCAAGTAGTGACACAGCGCCATACTATTCAAAGCCAACAGCAACGGGCTCATTGAGGGTAGCTGATGGATTTTTGCAGCGCCGGAAACGTCCCTTTGAAGAATCGTTTCAAAGGGTAAAACCGCTCTATATCCATGGCTGGCGGAACGGCTGGATCGCGGTTAGTATTCAAACAATATTTTAAAAACAAGAAATAAAACCAGTCCGTGACGTGTACCAGGCAGCTCCTGAACTTGTTACAAGGATTTTCGGGGGAAGCACGGCGCTGTCGAGGCTGCAGGCGTAGTCATGATGACAGATACCCCCGCGCACCCAGGCTTTATCTCCTTGCAAGGCATCGGCAAAAGCTATCAGCTGGCCGGTCAACACCTGTCGATTCTCAATGATGTATGCCTGGCCATCGAAACCGGTGACAGCTGCGGCATCCTCGGCGCCTCCGGCTCCGGCAAAAGTACCCTGCTCAATATTCTCGGCCTGCTGGATTTGCCCGACTGCGGCCAGTACCGCTTTGCCGGCCATGACATCTTCAGCGCCAGCCCCGATCAACTGGCGGCGATCCGCAATCAGCAGATCGGTTTCGTCTTCCAGAGCTTCAACCTGCTGCCACGCCTCAGTGCCCTGGACAACGTCGCCCTGCCCCTGAGCTACCGCGGCGTGTCACGCCACGACTCGGTGGAACAGGCCCTGCGCATGCTCGACCAGGTGGGCCTGGCCGAGCGCGCCCACCATCGCCCGGCCGACCTTTCCGGCGGCCAGCGCCAACGGGTCGCCATCGCCCGGGCATTGGTCGGCAATCCGTCGGTGATCCTCGCCGACGAGCCCACCGGCAACCTCGACAGCACCACCGCCCAGGAGATCATGGACCTGTTGCTGGCGCTCAATCGCGAGCAGCAGGTGACGCTGATCATCGTCACCCACGACCCGCACATTGCCGAACGCCTGAATCGCAAGATCCTGGTGCGCAATGGTGTGGTGCAAGAGGCCGGGCGCCTATGAGCCTGCGGGTCGAACAAAGCCTGAGCCAATTGCTGCACGAGGCGTTTGTCAGCCTGCGCACCCTGGGCAAGCGCTCGATCCTGGCCTTGCTGGGCATCGTCATCGGCAGTTCCTCGGTGGTGGCGCTGATCAATATCGGGCACAACGCCGCCGAAGACGCGGCGATGATTTTCAAGGACATGGGCACCGACACCCTGGTGGCGCAATTCCCGCCCAGGGGTGCCAGCACTGCGCAAATGCCCGCCAGCCTGGACCTGGAAGCCGTGCGCCGCAGCGTTCCCGGCATTGCCCATATCGGTGCGGTCTCGCTGTTCAGCGGGCCAGTGGTGTTCCATGGCCGTACCTGGAACGCAAGCCTCGTCGGCAGTACGCCGGACCTCAAGGATGCCATGCGCCTGTCGGTGCGCGACGGGCGCTTCCTGTCGAGTTTCGATGCTGGGGAAACCTATGCGGTCGTCGGTGACCAGGTCGTCCAGGCCTTGAGCGTGCCCGGCGACCCGCTGCAACTGGGCGACCGGGTACGTATCAACGATTACCTGTTCCTGATCGTGGGCATTCTGCACAGCCAGCCCCGGGCAATGCTGATTCCCGTACAGGCCAACGAATCGCTGTTCGTCCCCGCCCCGGGCATGCGCCGGATCTACGCCAGCCCGCAAATCGGCAACGTGATCATCCGTGCCACCCCCGGCCAGGATATGGAACGCCTCGCCCATGACTCAGCCGTGGCACTGCGAGCCCAGCTCACCGACCACGATGTCGACATTCAGGTGCCCCAGCAAATGATCGATGGCATGACCCGCCAAAGCCGGACCTTCGCCTACCTGCTGCTGGCCCTGGGCGCGATCTCCCTGGTGGGCGGCGGCGTCGGCGTGATGAACGTGATGCTGATGAACGTCTCGGAGCGGCGCCGGGAAATCGGGATTCGCATGGCCCTCGGGGCGCGCCAGCGCGACATTCGCAACCTGTTCCTGCTGGAAGCCGTGACCCTGACCGCCGTGGGTGCGGTATGCGGCGCGGTACTGGGCATGACCGCCGCGTACCTGTATGCCAGGCTGTCCGGCTGGCAGTTTTCCCTGGCGATGGCCGCGCTGCCGCTCGGGGTCGGCAGCACGTTGCTGGTAGGGCTGTTTTTCGGGATCTATCCGGCGGTGTCGGCCTCGCGGCTGCAGCCGGTGGAGGCCCTGCGCGATGAATAAACGCCTGCTGTTGTTGACCGCCTTGGTAAGCCTGCACAGCGTGGCCGCCGACGTGGTGATTCGCCCCTCCGCACCCAGTACCACCCGCAGTGGCTATGAACGCAGCGTGTCGCTGAATGCCCAGTCCACCACCCTGACCCTGGGGGATGCGGTGTACCTGGGCCTGCGCAACAACCCGGCGATTCGCAGCGCGTACCTGCAACGGGTGGCGCAGAAATTCGACCTGCGGGTAGCTGAAGACACGTTCAACCCCAAGCTGACCCTGAACAGCTACTACCGCACGACTAAAGGCACTGAAGACAGCTCCCGCAACGCTAACCTCGCGCCTAATGCCACCTTGCTCGGTGAGTACGGCACGCGCCTGAGCATGAACTGGACCCAGCAACTGAACAACGCCGATCGCGCCGGGCGCTACCGCAGCGACGGCCTCGACCTGTCACTGATCCAACCGCTGATGCGCGGTGCCGGCTGGGACGCCACCACCGCCCCGCTGCGCCTGTCACGCCTGTCGGAACAGGCCAACCGCCTGAACCTCAAGGCCAACGTGGCGCAAACCATCAGCAACATCATCGCCACCTACCGCGAGTTGCTGCGGGCCCAGGAACAACTGAGCATCGTGCAGGACGCCCTCAAGCGCTCCGGCACCTTGCTTGAAGTGAACAAGGCGCTGATCAGCGCCGGGCGTATGGCCGAGTTCGAGATTGTGCAGACCGAAGCCGATATCGCCACCCAGCAACTGGGGGTGGAAGAAGCCCAGAACCAACTGGACACCAGCCGCCTGGCCCTGCTGCGCCTGCTGGCCCTCGACCTGTCGACACCGATCCGCGCCACCGAGGCCCTTGAAGCCAGGCCCATGGACATCGATAAACGCCAGGCTTTCGTGCTGGCGCAGAACCAGCAGCCGGAATACCTCGCCACCCTGCTCGGCAGCCAGCAGGCCGACCTCAACCTGGTGATCGCCAAGGACTCCGGCCGCTGGCAAGTGGACCTGGTGGCCGGTGCCAACCAGATTCGGGCCGCCACCAATGACGATAACGGCTACAACAGCAACCGGCGCTGGGACAGCTACGCGGGCGTGCAGGTGCAGATTCCCATCGGCGACATCAGCACTCGCCAGGCCGAGGTGCACGCGCGGGTCGATGTGGAAAACCAGGAGATCATCATCGCCGACGCCCGCCAGCAACTGGAGCGCGACGTCAACGATGTGGTGCGCGACCTGGGCACTCGCTGGCGCCAGTATGAAATTTCCCAGCGGGCGGTAGAGTTGTCCAAGCGCAAGATCGAAATCGAACGGGAAAAACTCAGCGCCGGGCGCTCCACGAACTTCCAGGTATTGAGTTTCGAAACCGACCTGCGCAACGCCGAGAACTCGCGGCTCAATGCGCTGATTGCCTATTTGAACGCCCAGACTCAGCTCGACTTGACCTTGGGCATGACGCTGGAAAGTTGGGAAATCGCCCTCAATGACTACTAATAAGAAGCGCCTGTTGGGCGCCGTGTTGATTGTGCTGGTGGCTGGCGTCGGCATTTCGCTGCTCAGCCGTCAAAGCCCGGCCGCCAACCAGCCCGGCAACGCCGACCAGTGGCTGGCGGTGAAGGTCGACCCGCTGGTGCATCAGATCGGCCTGGTGGGCAAGATCGAGCCTGACACCACCATCACCCTCACCGCGCCGTTCGACGGTAATGTGCAGGCCAACCTGGTGGAACAGGGCCAGCGGGTCGAGGCCGGGCAGGTGCTGCTGCGCATGGACCCGGCCACCCTCGAAGTGCAACTGCGCGACGCCCTCTCCGCCCAGCTCAAGGCCCGGCGCACGGTGCAGGAAATGCAGGACTGGGACAGCGGCCAGCAAGTCGGGCGCGCCCGCCGCACCCTGCGCACTGCCGAAATGACCGCCAGCAACACCCAGCGCAAACTCACCGAAAGCGAAAACCTGTTCAAGCGCGGCATCATCCCGCGCAACGAACTCGACGACCTGAAACAACAGGCCACCCAGCAACAACTCGACCTGACGGCCGCCCGCGCTGAGCTGCAACAGACCGTTGAACAAGGCAAGGGCGAATACCGGCAGATCGCCGATATGGAGCTGACCAACGCCACGGTGAAATATGAAGCCCTGCGCACCCTGCTCGATGGCAAGGAGGTCAAGGCACCGTTCTCCGGCATTGTGGTGCCGGCGCCGGGCAGTAATTCATCGACCCAGGGCGGCGGGGGCAATAACGCGCCGGTGCAGGCCGGGAGCAAGGTCAGCCAGGGCCAGGTGCTGTTTGGACTGGCGAATATCGAGAAACTGAAAATCGTCGCCAAGGTGTCGGAGCTGGACATCAACCAGTTGCACCAAGGGCAGGCGGTGGAGGTGATGGGCGACGGGTTTGATGGGGAACGGCTGACGGGATCGGTCAGCGTGGTCAGTGGCTTGGCGATTGCCAGCGACAGCCAGGGCAGCGCGCAGTTTCCGGTGACCCTGTCGATTCCCAAGCTGACCCCACAACAGTTGCAACGGGTAAGGTTGGGGATGAGTGCGCGGTTGACCATTGTGACCTACAACAATGACCAGGCGATTGTCGTACCGGCCCAGGCGATCAGTCGCGGGGATGGGGTGATGACGGTGGAATATCGGGCAGCGATGGATAAACCGGTGGAGCGGGTGACGGTGACCACCGGGCAGTCGACGGCCCAGGGGGTTGAAGTGTTTGGGTTGAAGCCCGGGTTTGTGAAGGTCGGTCCATGAACCCGACCTGTAGGAGCTGGCTTGCCCGAGATAGCAATCTCTCAGTTGATAAAGATGCAGCTGACCCACCGCTATCGCAGGCAAGCCAGCTCCCACATTAGATTCAGAGGTGTGCCAACCTCGCGGCCAGCGCCTTGGCCTGAATCGCGACATCCGTCACTGCGGTACTTTCCCACCACATCCCGCGCAACGGCGGGCCCATGGCAAACAGCCGCCGGCTGACATTCCCGTGGGCATCCAGCACCGCCCCCGACACATCCGCCGCAATCCCCAACGCCAACGGCCCGGGCTGAATCAGCCCGCGCTTGAGCAACTGCCTGGGCAACGGCCGGGCCACGCGCCGCCAGTCATATTCAATCCCGCTGGAGTTGATCAGCGCTGCCCCCGACACCTGCACCACATCCTGCTCTCCACGATGACGCAGGCGGATCGTCACCTCACCTTGCGAAGGCACCAGCCCCTTGTACGAAGCCGCCCGGATCCGCAGCCGCCCTTCCCCATGCAACCGCGCCACCAACTCGGCACTCAACGGCGGCGAACGGTGGTGGTGGCTTTCCCACCAGGGCCGCACATGCCGCACGAACTGACGTTTCTCGCCCTCGCTGGCCTGGCTCCACAACCGCCCGATGTTGGCACGCACGGTGTCCAGCGGCGCTTGCCAGTCAATCCCCTGCTCCAGCGCGAGCCGGCATTGGCGCCGCACCTCCCGCAGCAATTGCCGGGGGCTGCGCAGGCTGTGGTCTTCTCCCAGGAAGTCGACCCAGGCCGGCGGCTGCCGACGGACATGGGGCAACAGGCCGTGGCGCGAAAAAATCTCGATGGGCCCGCGATGGCCGGCCTGTTCCAGGGACACCACGGCGTCCACCATGGTCAGCCCGGAACCGATGATCAGCACGGTGGATTGCGGGTCCAGTTGGGTCATGGCCGGTACATCCCACGGGTCGACGGCAGCGGCATTCAAGCCGCTGGATTCGGTCTGTGGCGTGCGTGCCGCCGGGAACATGCCGGTGGCCAATACCGCACAGGCACCGCGCAGTTGCTGGCCGTCGCTCAAGGTCAGCCGCGTGGCGTGTTCATCCACCTCAAGGTCTGTCACCTCGGCGCGAATGTGCTCGACGGTCGACGCGGAAATCGCCTTGGCCTCGGCCAGCCGCTGCTGCGCGTACAGGCCAAAAATCCCGCGGGGCGGAAACAGTTCGCTGATGGGCACGTGCTGCTGGTCCGACTCGGGCCAGCCGCCGCCGGCGATGTAGGCGGTCAGCCACTGGGTCAGGTCATCGGCGTTGTCCGGGTCGACGCTCATGCGCGCGGCGTTGCCGTTCAAGGTGTGCCCAAGCTCTACCGCACTGTAGGCCTCGCCGCGCCCCAGTTCCTGGCGCGGCTCGATCACCAGGATCTGCCGCGTGCCCGGCAGGCGCAGCAACTGCACCGCCAGCATCGTCCCGCTCAGGCCGCCGCCGACAATCAGCACATCGGCGTTGCGAATGGCGCTCGTCGCCTGTCCGCGTTCGGTTTCACTCATGAAATTGCGCCCTTACTGTCTGCCTGAATGGTTGTGGTAAAAATCGCCCCGTGCAGTATCCAGCACATCCACCCGGGACGCCTAGTTCAGCCCGACTGCGGGAAGCCCAGGCTCTGGCCGCTAATCAGCCATTGCTCCAGCACCGTCGCCAGGCCGCCTTGCCAATGGGTGCTTTCCCCGCTCCACAATTCGGTCTTGCCCGAAGGCTGCCACCAGCGACAGAGCCGTTGTGAGGTGTCCACAGGGTCGATCCGTCGCACCATCGCCAACGTCTGGAGCCCAGGGACATACGCGTGGGTAGGCCGGATGCGCCACACTTGTTGCTGCAGGGCAGCGGGCTCGAGGTCATCCGCCAGGGTCAGGATCTGGCCACCGATCACCTGGGCGGCCAGGGCCAGCAGCAATAGGCCGGGTTCGAAGGCACCGCTGAGGGCCAGCCGCGACTGCTCGGTAAAGCCCTGCTGACGCAAGCCATCAGCCAGGCGCTCGACATCCCGCAACGCATCGATCCAGCGCCAGGCATACCACTGGCCGTCACGCTTGTGGCGCAGGGCGCTGTGCAACGGGGTCACTTGTGCCCAATGGCGCAACTGCGCCAACGCCTCGGGCAACACCGTAACCCGTTCGGCGGGCCATTCCACATCCAGCGCAAGTTCAAGTTCATGCACGCTCATAGGGTGATGCTCCTATTGGTGAAACAAGCATGCGGTGGTCCGCTGGCCGGATTTATGTGGGCGGCGGTGGGACGGCTCGACTCGCTCGCGAAAACGGTGCGTCAGGCAACATCAATGCTGAATGTCAGTCCGCATTCGCGAGCAAGCCCGCTCCCACATTTGTTTTATGTACACCCGACAAATCACGATAGCTGGCCCCCGGATGGTTGTCCGCCAACCGCGCGCCGTCCCCAAACAATTTCTCCCGCAGGGTGCCCTGGGCATATTCGGTCTTGTACACGCCGCGCTTCTGCAACTCCGGCACCAGCAACTCGACCGCGTCGATAAAGGTCTCGTGGGTCAGTGCATAGGCCAGGTTGAAGCCGTCCACATCGGTCTCTTCAACCCATTCCTGCAACAGATCGGCCACGGTTTCCGGGCCGCCGACGAACAGCGGGCCGAAGCCGCCGATGCCGACCCAGTCTGCCAGTTCATTCGGGGTCCAGACCTTGTTCGGGTCGGCAGTGGAGAAGGCTTCCACCGCCGATTGAATGGCGTTGGTATGCACATGCTTGAGGGGTTCATCGGGCTTGAACTGGCTGAAGTCGATGCCGGTCCAGCCGGAGATCAGGGCCATCGCGCCTTCGTAGCTGACATAGGATTTGTATTCGTCGAACTTGGCCTTGGCCTTGGCATCGGTCTCGCCAACGATCACCGTCTGCAAGTTGAAGATCAGGATTTTCTTCGGATCACGGCCTGCCTCAGCCGCACGGCGGCGGATATCGGCAACGGTTTTCTTCAGCAGCACTTTCGATGGTGCGGCAACGAACACGCATTCGGCCTGTTCGGCGGCGAACTGTTTGCCACGGCTCGACGCCCCGGCCTGGTACAGCACCGGCGTGCGTTGTGGCGACGGTTCGCACAGGTGAATGCCGGGCACCTGGAAGTGTTTGCCGACGTGGCGGATCTCGTGGATCTTGCTCGGGTCGCTGAAGATCCGCCGTTCGCGGTCGCGTAACACCGCGCCCTCTTCCCAGCTGCCTTCCCAGAGCTTGTAGCAAACCTCCAGGTATTCCTCGGCGTAGTCGTAGCGCGCATCGTGTTCGGTCTGGGCTTTCTGGCCGAGGTTCTTCGCGCCGCTTTCCAGGTACGAGGTGACGATGTTCCAGCCGACGCGGCCCTTGGTCAGGTGGTCGAGGGTGGAAAGGCGCCGGGCGAACGGGTACGGGTGTTCGAAGGACAGTGAAGCGGTGAGGCCAAAACCCAGGTGTTCGGTGACCAGCGCCATGGGTGCGATCAGCGACAGCGGGTCGTTGACCGGCACCTGGGTCGCCTGGCGAATCGCTGCGTCACCGTTGCCGTTATAGACGTCGTAGATGCCCAGCACGTCGGCGATGAACAGGCCGTCGAACTTGCCGCGCTCGAGAATTTTTGCCAGGTCGGTCCAGTATTCCAGGTCCTTGTACTGCCATGAGCGGTCACGCGGGTGGGCCCACAGGCCCGGCGACTGGTGGCCGACACAGTTCATGTCGAAGGCATTCAAACGGATTTCACGAGGCATTAAACGTTACTCCGGGGGGCGACACCGTTGAGGTGGTAGTTGCCGACAATCTGGTATTTCCAGCGCAGGGGATCATCAAGGGTCGGCGGCAGCGCAGTACGCTGGCCGGTGAGTTCGAATTCGGCGTTGCTGACAGCGATGAGGGCCTCGGCAGCCGCTATCTGGGCTTCTGTGAGGGCCACCGGGCATGGGTGGGTTTCGGCACGCTCAAACAAAGCAGCCGCTACCTCCACGCGAATCTGCAAATCGCCAAAGCGGCTGATCACGTAGGGGTCATCACTTTTCTCGACAAAGCGCCGGGTGCTTTCCAGCAGTTGGCGCGCCTGATTCAGTGCGGTCATGGATGCAGCTCCTCAGTTCCAGGCATGGCGTGCGGGCTTGACGCCGTTGAGCACGAAGTTGCCGATCAGGTGGTATTTCCAGCGGGCCGGGTCGTGCAGGGTGTGGGTACGTGCGTTGCGCCAGAAGCGGTCGAGGTTGTGCTTGCCGGACACCGAGCGGGTGCCGGCCAGTTCGAAGAGTTTGCTGCTGGCGAGCAAGGCGGTTTCCGCCGACAGCACTTTGGCCTGGGCGACGACCAACGAGGCATTGGCCACGGTGTCTTCGTTGGGGTTGGCCAGGGCCTGGTCGACGGCAATGCCGGCCTTGGCGAGGATCGCTTCGGTGCCGTGGACCCGCCATTCCAGGTCGCCGATGGCGGCGATGGTGAACGGGTCTTGCCAGCCGTGATCCTGCTGGCTGTCGATCCAGGGCCGGGCCTGGCGTGCATGAATCTTGGCTTGTTCCAGGGCCCCGAGGGCGATGCCGGTGTCGACGGCCGCCTGGATGATCTGCGAAATCGGGCCGTTGGCGGTGGGTTGGTCGAAGGCCTGGTGCGCGGGGATCACCGCACTCAGCGGCACCTTCACACCGTCGAGGGTCACGCCGCCGCTGGCGGTGGTGCGCTGGCCGAAGCCGTCCCAGCTGTCGATCACTTGCAGGCCCGGCGCGTCCCGTTCGACAAATGCGATGAACGCCTGGTCCTTTTCGTTGACGCCCACCGTCGGCACGATATGGGCGAACAGTGCGCCGGTGCAGTAGAACTTCTCGCCGTTGATGTACGCACTGTCGCCGTCAAAGCGCACTTGTGTGTCAAACGTGCCGGCGTTCTTGCTCTTGGCTTCGGAGAAGGCATTGCCGAACCGATAGCCCAGCAGGACCTTGGCGAAGTAGTGCTGCTTTTGCTCCTCGCTGGCGGTTTGCAGGAGGATGTCGACGACGCCCAGGTGGTTCTGCGGAATCTGCCCCAGGGACGGGTCGGCGGCGGAGATCAGCTTGATCACCTCGGCCACCGTCACATAGGACACTCCCGCGCCGCCGTAGGCCTTGGGAATGGTGATGCCCCACAGGCCACTGGCAGAGAATTCGTCCAGCTCGGCCACCGGCAGGCGTCGCTCGCGGTCGCGCACGCCGGCGTCCACGGCAAAACGCTTGGCCAACTCGGTGGCAACCGCAATGGCCTCGGCGTCCGAACGGATGATGTGGGCAGGTTGTAGGGGTTGGGCTGACATGGGCCGACTCCAGGCTCCAGAGAGATACTGGAGTGATTGCAGGAGTCGTGCCCGAATGCAATGTGCAATGAAATCAGCGGGTTGCCGGTATATCAGGGAAGTCGTTGGCGGTTCAAAACAGCAAAGTGTCCAACCACTGTTGCACTGCCAACAGTTGATCATCCGGGAGCAAGGCCCCGTGGTGGCTTTCAATACCGGCGACACTGACTTCGGTATTGAAAGCCAACTCACTACCACTCAGGCATCGGCAGGACGGTCGTCCACGATATAAAAACTATGGTCAGAAAGGCGCTCGTCATGTCCATCTTGACGCACGCCATATTTTGCCTCCACCACCTCACGGCGGAAGACAATACCGTTCACAACATCTTTGTATTGGTGCTCCAGCGACTTTACCTCGATGTGACCAAACAGCAAGCCGTTCCCCCTGACCGTCCACCTGATTGTTTGCCCAATGGCCAGGCCCGGGTACGCGGGAATAATGATCGAGGCTTGCCCACCCTGCATCTCGGGATAATTCACATGGTTCCCGTGAGAGGGATTAATGCGTGGACGGGGAAGCAATTCACTACTCTTGATGTGCTTTGAGTCTTGCGCTGTCATCAGTGTGCTCTCCATTTAGTGAAGCCAACTGCCCCTTCCGCCCGCGCTCCGATTGAGCCAGTTCTCTGAGCAGTAACTCCCACACTAGATTCAATCCAACGCTGATGTAAGCTGTGAAATCTGACAGTTGACAACACTCAAAGCCAAGAGTCTTAAATCACCACGTTGCGCACAAACCGCACCGCCACGTCGCCGTCATTGCGATAGGCATGAAGGTAGCGGCTGGCGAACATCAGGAACTCACCGGTGGCGACGTTTTTTTCCTCATCCCCCAGCACCAGCGTCAGGGTGCCTTCGAACACAAACAACTGCACGCTCCAACCCTCGGGGTCCGGTTCAGGCATGTAGCGATCGCCGGGCTCCAGGCGCATCTCCCATAGTTCCACCTCGCGACGCGCGGTGGCCTTGGCCAGCAGCACGGCTTTGCTGCCGGGGATGTCACCGGCCCAGGCCAGTTCGTTGATACGGCTGTGATCAGCGGCATCCGGGGCCTGGATCAAGTCGCTGAAGGCCACGTCCAGGGCTTCGGCCACCCGGTCGAGGGTCGACAGGCTGACGTTTTTCTCCCCCGCCTCGATTGCCACCAGCATGCGCCGGCTGACGCCGGATTTTTCGGACAGCGCCGTCTGGCTCAACTCAGCCGCATGGCGCAGGCGCCGAACGTTCTGGCTGACGTGTTGCAGGACCGAGGCCCGTTGCGGATTTTCTTTGTGCACTATATTGCTCACAGGGTGGGGTTGCGCAGTATACTGCCCAGCTTGCGGCGCATTGTGCGGTCCGCGCCCTTCCTGTGCAAGACCGAGCCGCCATGACCACCTCCCCATTGTTTTCCCGTTTCAGCAAAGCCGAATGTGTATTGGTGGTGATCACCATGTTTTGGGGCGGCACCTTTTTGCTGGTGCAGCACGCCATGGCGGTCAGCGGCCCGATGTTTTTCGTCGGCCTGCGTTTTGCTGCAGCGGCGCTCATCGTCGGGGCGTTCTCATTCCGCAGCCTGCGGAACCTGACGCTGTTTGAATTGAAGGCTGGCTGCTTTATCGGTGTGGCGATCATGTTCGGCTACGGTTTGCAGACCATTGGCTTGCAGACGATCCTGAGCAGCCAGTCGGCATTTATTACTGCGCTGTATGTGCCATTCGTGCCGCTGCTGCAATGGCTGGTACTGGGACGGCGGCCGGGGTTGATGCCGAGCATCGGCATCATGCTCGCGTTTACCGGGCTGATGCTGCTGACCGGCCCGGCCGGGGCATCATTGAATTTCAGCCCCGGTGAAATCGCCACGTTGATCGGTGCGGTAGCAATTGCCGCCGAGATCATCCTGATCAGCGCCTTTGCCGGGCAGGTGGATGTACGCCGGGTAACGGTGGTGCAACTGGCCACGGCGTCGGTGCTGTCGTTCCTGATGGTGGTGCCGATGGGCGAGGCGCTGCCGGGGTTTTCCTGGTTGCTGCTGTTCAGCGCGGTGGGCCTGGGGCTGACCAGCGCGGTGATTCAGGTGGCGATGAACTGGGCGCAGAAAAGCGTCTCGCCGACTCGCGCCACGCTGATTTATGCCGGGGAGCCGGTGTGGGCCGGCGTGGTCGGGCGGATTGCCGGGGAGCGCTTCCCGCCGATTGCCATGGTGGGCGCGGCGTTGATCGTGGCGGCGGTGATTGTCAGTGAGATGAAAACCCGCCGGCAGCGGCTCGCCGAGCCCCAGGCCGAACTGGAACATGAAAACCAGGGTTAAGCGGCCTCAGAGGCGCAACTCACCGTCCAGGTTGATGGCCTGCAGGAACGCCTCGTCATGGGACACCACGATCAGCGCGCCCTGGTACTGATTGAGCATTTGCTCCAGGGCAATCCGGCTGGGCAAATCCAGATGGTTGTCGGGTTCGTCCAGCAACAACAATTGCGGCGGATGCTCGGCGTAGAGCTGTGCGGCCAGGGCAATTTTCAGACGCTCGCCGCCGCTCAGTTGGCAGGTGTCGAGCATCGCGCGGTCAGCATCAATGCCCATTTGCGCCAGCCGTGTACGCGCTTCGCTTTGCGCCAGTAGCGGATTACTTTCGTAAAGCCATTGCACCGCCGTGCGCTCGGGGTGCTCCAGCCCGGCGTGTTGGTCCAGCCAGCCGATATGGCAACTGCGCGCCAACTCACCGGCAGCCACCGGCAACTGGCCGGCAATCACCCGCAGCAGGGTCGACTTGCCACTGCCATTGGCTCCCAGGATCGCCATGCGCGTCGGGCCGGTCAGGGTGAGATTGATCGGCGCCGGGCTGCCAAACGGCAACACCACGTCGTTCAACTGCAGCACCAGCTTGCCCTGGGGCACCACGCTTTCCGGCGACAGCATCATGCGCTGGATCTCGGGCGCACACCGCGCACGCGCCTCGGCGATCCGTTGCTGTTGCTGCTCACGCGCCAGCTGCTGGTTGAGGCGCAACTTGCCCTGGCTGTTTTCACTGCGCTCTTTCTGGGCGTTGGTGATCAGTTTGGTCTGGTTGCCATCCCGGGCCTGGCGGTCGCCCCGGGCATTGCGGCGCTGCTGACGCTCCATCTGGATGACCGCTTCACGCTGCTCACGTTTGGCGTGCGCGCGCTCCCCCTGCAACGCCGACTGGAACGCCTGCTGCTCCTGCTCCCGTGTCGCCGCATAGTGGCTGTAATTACCGCCGTAGACCGCCAAGCCCTTGGGCGACAGTTCGACAATCTCGTCCATGTGCTCCAGCAGCCCGCGATCATGGCTGATCAGCACCAGGCCGCCGGGCCAGCGATCAATCTGCTGGGCAAGCTTGTGCTGCTGATCGATGTCCAGGTGGTTGCTGGGCTCATCGAGGATCAACCAGTCTGCCCTCGACAACCAGGCGCCCAGCAAAGCGACGCGCTGGCGTTCGCCGCCACTGAGGGCCGCGGTTGGCGAGTCGGCAGTCAAGTGCCCCAGGCCGATTTGCTCCAGGGCCGCCGCCAGTCGAGGCGCGCAATCCCATTGATCAACGGCCAGTGCATGGTCCTGTTCGTCCACGCTGCCCTCGGCGATGCGCGCCAACGCCGCCAGCACTTGGTCGACACCTGCCAGCGCCGCCACGCTGGGATAGTGTTCGGGCTCCAGCAGTTGCGTCACCGCGTACACACTGCCCTCACGGCGCACATGCCCGCGGGTGGGCTGCAGGGTGCCCGCGAGCATTGCGCCCAACAAGGACTTGCCAGTCCCGTTGGCCCCCACGAGGCCGGTCGCCCGGGCGCTGAAGGCATGGTTCAGGTTGTCGAACAGGCTGCGTCCATCCGGCAGGCTGCAGGCGACATGGTCAAGGTGGAGCAATCGCTGGGTCATCACACGTCCTTATGCAACAGGCTGAAAAAAACCTCTGAACAGCATACCTGCCCTGGATACGGGCATTGAAACAATGCCAAACAGCCTTTTTCAGCCTACCTTGTAGGATCCTGCCACATCTTGCCGTTTGGTGATCAAGATTCCGGCACGTATGATGCATCCCAAACTCCCGCAGATTAGAAGCCTATGTCCCTGATAGTTCTACTGCTTCTGCCTTTTATCGGCAGCTGTCTGGCGGCCTTGCTGCCGCACAACGCACGCAACACAGAGTCCCTGCTGGCCGGCCTTGTGGCCCTGGTCGGGACGGTTCAAGTCGCCCTGCTCTACCCCCAGATCGCCCACGGTGGCGTGATACGTGAAGAATTCATGTGGTTGCCCAGCCTCGGGCTGAACTTCGTATTGCGCATGGACGGTTTTGCCTGGTTGTTCTCGATGCTGGTGCTGGGCATCGGGACCCTGGTGTCGCTGTACGCCCGGTATTACATGTCGCCGGAAGACCCGGTGCCGCGCTTCTTCGCGTTTTTCCTGGCCTTCATGGGTGCGATGCTTGGCCTGGTGATCTCCGGCAACCTGATCCAGATCGTGTTTTTCTGGGAACTCACCAGCCTGTTCTCGTTCCTGCTGATCGGCTACTGGCACCACCGCGCCGATGCCCGGCGTGGCGCCTATATGGCGCTGATGGTCACCGGCGCGGGCGGCTTGTGCCTGCTGGCGGGGGTGATGCTGCTCGGGCATATCGTCGGCAGCTACGACCTGGATCAGGTCCTGGCTGCCGGTGATCAGATCCGTGCCCATTCGTTGTACCCGATCATGCTCGCCCTGGTGCTGATCGGCGCCCTGAGCAAAAGCGCGCAATTCCCCTTCCACTTCTGGCTGCCCCACGCCATGGCTGCACCGACGCCGGTGTCGGCCTACCTGCACTCGGCAACGATGGTGAAGGCCGGCGTGTTCCTGCTGGCCCGCCTGTGGCCGTCGCTGTCCGGCAGCGAAGAGTGGTTCTGGATTGTCGGCGGTGCCGGCGCCATTACCCTGCTGCTCGGCGCTTATTGCGCCATGTTCCAGAACGACCTCAAGGGCCTGCTGGCCTACTCCACCATCAGCCACCTCGGGCTGATCACCTTGCTGCTGGGCCTCAACAGCCCGCTGGCCGCTGTCGCCGCCGTATTCCATATCCTTAACCACGCCACTTTCAAGGCGTCGCTGTTCATGGCGGCGGGAATCATCGACCACGAAAGCGGCACCCGTGACATCCGCAAGCTCAGCGGCCTGTTCAAGCTGATTCCGTTTACCGCCACCCTGGCGATGGTCGCCAGTGCGTCCATGGCCGGCGTGCCGCTGCTCAACGGTTTCCTGTCCAAGGAAATGTTCTTCGCCGAGACCGTGTTCATCTCCGCCACCGCCTGGGTGGAAATCGCCCTGCCGGTCATCGCCACCATCGCCGGTACCTTCAGCGTGGCCTATGCCCTGCGCTTTACCGTGGATGTGTTCTTCGGCACCAAGGCCACCAACCTGCCCCACACCCCGCACGAGCCGCCACGCTGGATGCGTGCGCCGGTGGAGTTGCTGGTGTTTACCTGCCTGCTGGTGGGGATTTTCCCGGCCCAGGTGGTCGGTTCGATCCTCGCCGCAGCGGCCCTGCCGGTGGTCGGCGGCGAACTGCCGGAATACAGCCTCGCCATCTGGCACGGCTGGAACGCGCCAATGATCATGAGCCTGGTGGCCATGTCCGGCGGTGTCGTGCTCTATCTGCTGCTGCGCAAGCAACTCAAGTTGGGCCGCTTCAAATACCCGCCGATCATCAGCTACTTCAATGGCAAGCGCGGCTTCGAGCGCTGCCTGGTGGTGATGATGCGCGGGGTGCGCAAGATCGAAAAACGCATCAGCACCAAACGCCTGCAAACCCAGCTGTTCCTGCTGGTGCTGGCGGCGGTGATCGCCGGGTTGATCCCGATGCTCTACAGCGGCATCAGTTGGGGCGACCGGCCGAAGATCCCGGGCTCCATCGTGTTCGTCACCCTGTGGCTGCTGGCAATCGCCTGCGCCCTGGGCGCCGCCTGGCAAGCCAAGTACCACCGGCTGGCAGCCCTGACCATGGTCAGCGTGTGCGGGATGGTGACCTGCGTGACCTTCGTCTGGTTCTCGGCGCCAGACCTGGCGCTGACGCAACTGGTGGTGGAAGTGGTCACCACCGTGCTGATCCTGCTGGGCCTGCGCTGGCTGCCACGGCGGATCGAAGAAGTTTCCCCACTGCCCAGCTCGCTGCGCAAGGCACGCATCCGCCGCCTGCGGGACTTCCTGCTGTCCACCGTGGTCGGTGGCGGCATGGCGCTGCTCTCCTACGCGATGCTGACCCGCCAGACGCCCAACGACATCTCCTCCTTCTACCTCAGCCGTGCCCTGCCAGAAGGCGGTGGCAGCAATGTGGTGAACGTGATGCTGGTGGACTTCCGGGGCTTCGACACCCTGGGAGAAATCACCGTGCTCGGCGCCGTGGCGCTGACCGTCTACGCCCTGCTGCGCCGCTTCCGCCCGTCGAAGGAAAGCATGGAACTGCCCGCGCAACAGCGCCAACTGGCACCCGACGTGGCCACCGACCTGATCAACCCGCGCCAGGCCAGCGACACCGCCCTGGGCTTCATGATGGTGCCGGCGGTGCTGGTGCGCCTGCTGCTGCCGATTGCCCTGGTTGTCTCGTTCTACCTGTTCATGCGTGGGCACAACCAACCGGGCGGCGGGTTTGTCGCCGGTCTGGTGATGTCCGTCGCGTTCATCCTGCAATACATGGTCGCCGGTACCCAGTGGGTCGAGGCGCAGATGAGCCTGCGGCCGATGCGCTGGATGGGTTTTGGCTTGTTGTCGGCAACCCTGACCGGGCTGGGCGCACTGCTCGCCGGCTACCCGTTCCTCACCACGCACACCTGGCACTTCAGCCTGCCGGTGCTGGGGGACATCCACGTCGCCAGCGCGCTGTTCTTCGACGTCGGTGTGTACGCCATGGTGGTCGGCTCGACCTTGCTGATGCTCACCGCCCTCGGCCACCAATCGGTGCGCGCCCATAAACCCAGCAACCAGGCGAAAGCCGTTGCCAGCCCAGGAGGAGCCGCCTGATGGAAGAAGTCATCGCAATTGCCATTGGGGTCCTGGCGGCCTCCGGCGTCTGGCTGATCCTGCGGCCACGGACGTTCCAGGTGGTGATGGGCCTGTGCCTGCTCTCCTACGGGGTCAACCTGTTCATCTTCAGCATGGGCAGCCTGTTTATCGGCAAGGAGCCGATCATCAAGGATGGCGTGCCGCAAGACTTGCTCAACTACACCGATCCGCTGCCCCAGGCCCTGGTGCTGACGGCAATCGTGATCAGCTTCGCCATGACCGCACTGTTCCTGGTGGTGCTGCTGGCATCCCGGGGCCTGACCGGCACTGACCATGTGGACGGCCGGGAGCCCAAGGAATGACCTGGATGAATCAACTGATCATCGCGCCGATCCTGCTGCCGTTGCTGACCGCCGCGCTGATGCTGATGCTCGGCGAGAAGCACCGCCCGCTCAAGGCGCGGATCAACCTGTTCTCCAGCATGGTGGGCCTGGGCATCGCCGTGCTGTTGCTGTACTGGACCCAGAAAGGCGGCCCCGGCTCCATCGGTGTGTACCTGCCGGGCAACTGGCAGGTGCCGTTCGGCATCGTGCTGGTGGTGGACCAACTCTCGGCGATGATGCTGGTGCTCACCGGGATCATCGGCGTCAGCGCCCTGCTGTTCGCCATGGCCCGTTGGGACCGCGCCGGCACCAGTTTCCATGCGCTGTTCCAGATTCAGCTGATGGGCCTGTATGGCGCCTTCCTGACCGCCGACCTGTTCAACCTGTTCGTGTTTTTCGAAGTGCTGCTGGCGGCGTCCTACGGCCTGATGCTCCACGGTTCCGGCCGGGCGCGGGTGTCGGCGGGGCTGCATTACATCTCGATCAACCTGCTGGCCTCGACCTTGTTCCTGATTGGCGCGGCGCTGATCTATGGCGTCACCGGTACCTTGAACTTTGCCGATCTGGCACTGAAAATCCCCCTGGTGCCGGAAGCCGATCGCGGCCTGCTGCATGCCGGTGCGGGCATCCTCGCCGTCGCCTTCCTGGCCAAGGCCGGGATGTGGCCGCTGAACTTCTGGCTGGCGCCTGCCTACTCCTCGGCCAGTGCGCCAGTGGCGGCGATGTTTGCGATCATGACCAAGGTCGGCGTGTACACCGTGCTGCGTCTGTGGAACCTGCTGTTCTCCGGCCAGGCGGGCGCCTCGGCGCTGTTCGGTGGCGACTGGCTGATCTACGGCGGCATGGCGACCATCGTCTGCGCGGCGCTGGCGATGATTGCCGCGCAACGCCTGGAACGCATGGCCAGCCTGAGCATTCTGGTGTCCGCCGGGATCCTGCTGTCGGCGGTGGGTTTTGCCCAGCCAAGCCTGACCGCCGGGGCGCTGTTTTATCTGGTCAGCTCCACCCTGGCGCTGAGTGCGCTGTTCCTGCTGGCCGAATTGATCGAGCGTTCGCGCTCGGCCAACGACATGCCCCTGGACGACGAAATCGAAGCCCTGCCCAAGGCCATGGAATCCCTGCATCCACCGCCCGGCACCAACCTCGACGATGAACAGAAAGCCGTGGTCGGCCAGGTGATTCCCTGGACGGTGGCGTTCCTCGGCCTGAGTTTTATCGCCTGCGCCCTGCTGATCATCGGCATGCCGCCGCTGTCCGGGTTTATCGGCAAGCTCAGCCTGCTCAGCGCCTTGATCAACCCGTTGGGCCTGGGCAATGCCATCGACGAACCGGTGCGTCCGGCCGCCTGGGGCCTGGTGGCACTGCTGATCTTCTCCGGCCTGGCTTCGCTGATCGCCTTCGCCCGCCTCGGCATCCAGCGCTTCTGGACCCCGGAAGAACGTCCATCGTCGCTGCTGCGCCGCTTCGAATGCGTGCCGATTTTCTTCCTGCTGGGCCTGAGCATCGCCCTGACGTTCAAGGCCGAGCCGCTGATGCGCTATACCCAGGCGGCCGCCGAGAGCCTGAACAACCCGGAACACTATGTGATGGCGGTCATGGCGACGCGTCCGGTGCCGAGCCCTGAAGCCAAGGCCGCCGCCCTGGAGGTGCAGCCATGAAGCGCCTGTTCCCTGCCCCGTGGCTGTCATTGGCATTGTGGTTGTTGTGGCTGGTGTTGAACCTGTCCGTCAGCCCCGGCAACCTGCTGCTGGGGGCAATCCTCGGCTTTGCCGCACCGCTGATGATGGCGCCGTTGCGCCCGCTGCCGATCCGCATCCGCCGCCCGGGGGTGATCATCCGTTTGTTCTTCCTGGTGGGACGTGACGTGATCATCTCCAACCTCGCCGTGGCCTGGGGCATCCTGACCTGCGGCTCGCGCCCACCGCGTTCGCGCTTTATCAAGATCCCCCTGGACCTGCGGGATGCCAACGGCCTGGCCGTGCTGGCGATGATCACCAGCGTGACGCCGGGCACCGTATGGTCGGAACTGGCCCTGGACCGCAGCGTCCTGCTGATCCACGTGTTCGACCTGGATGACGAAGCGCAGTTTATCGAGCACTTCAAACACGCCTACGAACGGCCCCTGATGGAGATCTTCGAATGAGCGCCCTGCTCTCCAATGCGATCCTGTTCAGCCTGTTCCTGTTCTCCCTGGCCATGGTGCTGACCCTGGTGCGCCTGTTCAAAGGCCCGTCGGCCCAGGACCGGGTGCTGGCGCTGGATTACCTGTACATCCTGGCCATGCTGATGATGCTGGTGCTGGGTATTCGGTATGCCAGTGACACGTATTTTGAAGCGGCGCTGTTGATTGCGCTGTTTGGTTTTGTGGGGTCGTTTGCCCTGGCGAAATTCCTGCTGCGTGGGGAGGTGATCGAATGATCAATGTCGATGTGTTGCCGCTGTGGGTTGAAGTGATCGTCGCGGTATTGTTGGTGCTTAGCAGCCTGTTTGCGCTGATTGGGGCGATTGGGTTGTTGCGGATGAAAGACTTCTTCCAGCGCATGCACCCGCCGGCGTTGGCCTCGACCTTGGGCGCCTGGTGTGTGGCGCTGGCCTCGATCATCTACTTTTCGGTGCTCAAGTCCGGGCCGGTGTTGCACGGTTGGTTGATCCCGATCCTGCTGTCGATCACAGTGCCGGTGACCACATTGCTGCTGGCACGCACCGCGTTGTTCCGCAAGCGCATGGCCGGGGATGATGTGCCGGCTGAAGTCAGCAGCCGTCGCACTGACAGCGGCAGCTGATCCCCACAGGCGCCGCAGTGGTGAAATTCGTTCTCCAATAGAATCCATAAAATAGAACCTCAATCGCTAATCCCGGTATCGGGATCACTTTATGAGGTTCTCCCCCATGGCATTCACTCCCCTTGTCCAGGCCCATCTCGACGCGTGGGTTGCCTGCGCCGCTGACTTCGGCCCATTTCTCACGGGCCAGGAAACCACCCTCACCCTCAATGAGCAGCGCAAGGCTTATGAGCAGGTGCTTTGTTCCCATCCGATTCCCGCCGGTGTCAGCTTTTGTGACGTCGATATGGGTGGCGTACCGGGCATGATGGTCGTGCCGGATGGGTTTGAGGGTGACCGGGTGCTGCTTTACATCCACGGCGGTGGTTATGTCGGCGGCAGTCCGCGGGGCTACCTGGGCCTTGCCGGCCACTTCGCAAAACTGCTGGGTGCAAAAGTCTACCTGCCCGACTACCGCCTGGCGCCCGAGCATCCGTTCCCCGTACCTATTGATGATACGTTGCAGGCTTATCGCTGGCTGCTCGACCAGGGCAATGACCCCAGGTCCATCGTGTTCTCGGGCGATTCGGCCGGCGGCGCAATGGTGGTGTCGGTGATGGTCAAGGCCCGCAACGCAGGCCTGCCACTGCCTGCCGGGGGCGCCGCCTTGTCGCCGTGGGCCAACCTGGAACACACCGGCGCCTCCATCGACAACCGTGACGGCCTCGACCCGCAAGCCTCCCGCCTGGGGCTGACGCTGCTTGCAAAAGCGTTTCTCAACGGCGCGCTGCCGAATGATCCCGATGCATCGCCGGTGTTCGCGGACGTCCGGGGATTGCCGCCCATTCTGGTGCAGATCGGCGAAAACGAAGTCATGCTCAGCGACGCCATGCGCCTGGCCACCCACCTGGGGGAAAACCGGGTACGCGTGTCGCTGGAGGTTTGGCCCGGGATGTTTCATGTCTGGCATTTGTTTGCGGCAATCTTGCCCGAAGGCATGCAGGCCGTGGCGAATGCGGCGTTGTTTCTGGACCAGGCAATACGTGGCAGCCGTAGCGCTTGAGGGGTTGCCCAGAGCGCGGGAAAGGTAGCGCTCCTGCCGATAACTATCTGTCACCTGGGGCCCCACCGCTCCACCTACCTTTATCGGACAACGTATCCCGATACAGGTAATGATCATGTATACCCATTCCGATGCACTGACCACGCTGTTTGATTTGCTCAACTCGCTGAATGCGCTGATTTCACATTTGACGAGCCAGCAACAGGCAGCCAAGCAGCGGGGTCTCGAGTTGTATCAACTCGGTGAATTCGAAGAGTGCGAAATCCACCTGACCATCTCCGCCTCGGCCGGCGATGCGCCGTCCCAATACGCCCTGGGCGAAGCCATCCGGCGCCGGGTCGGCAGTGTCGACCCCGAGGCCCAGGCGTGGTACCGCCTGGCCGCCGCCCAGGATCATGTGTACGCCCTGATGCGCCTGGGTGGCGAAACCAACCTGGCCAAGGCCAAGGCCCTCGCCCAGGCAGGTGCCGATGCTGGCGACGGCGCAGCGATGCTGCAGCTGTATGAACTGACCAAAGATCGCTCGTGGCTGAGAAAGGCAGGTGATGCCGGCTGCGCCGAGGCCTATTACATTGCGGCGCTGTTGTACGACAAAAACCCGGAGGCCAGTGACAACCGCGACTCCATGCTCAGGTATGCGGCCTTCAAGGGCTTCCCGCCAGCGATGAAGTGGCTGGCCAACATGCAGACCTACTACCGCAACCTCTCCTACCAGCGCATACACCTGGAAAAACGGCTGGCGCTGAATGACCTTGATGGCGTCATGACCTATGCCGGTGCGCTCGGCGGGTTCGATATCGATGAAAGTGGCACCAACCGCTATCACTACCCCGAGAACAAAATCCACGCCTATGGGCTCTACTGGCTGGTCATGGACAGTACCCGGCAAAACCCACGGCACGCCGATGCCGCAGGCTACCTGCAACAACTGGCCAGCGCGCTGACTGCCGAAGAAATGGAAACAGCCAAGGCGTATGGCCGCCAGTGGAAAACCGAGCACCCGGCGCTGTCGGAGTTCAGGTTGACCTACAGCGACCTGAAATGACCGGCGTCTGATGAAGGATTCGAGAGCACATCCGGCAGTTAAAGATTAATTAATCCAAAAACAGCTTGGCTAAGTATTTCCAGGCTGGTACGGTTTAGTGGATTATTTAGTCCACTAAACCTCAGGCCTCCCCCATGACAGCTCACACCCCTCGCTTCAACCACAAAGTCGCCCTGGTCACCGGCGGTTCCCGCGGTATCGGCGAAGCGATTGTCCGCCGGCTTGCAGCTGAAGGTGCAGCGGTCGCGTTTACCTATTCCTCCTCTGCCGACAAGGCGCAAGCGCTGGTTGGCCTGATCGAAAGCAAGGGCGGAAAAGCCTTGGCGATTCAGGCCGACAGCGCCGATGTGGCGGCAATAGAACGGGCGGTCGCGGCCACTGTCGAGCATTTCGGCGCCTTGAATATCCTGGTCAACAACGCCGGGATCCTGCTGATGGGTACCGTCGACACCTTCAGCCTGGAAGACTTCGACCGAATGTTTGCGGTCAATGTGCGGGCCACGTTTGCGGCGGCCAAGGCCAGCTCGGCGGTGATGCACACGGGTGACCGAATAATCACCGTCGGCAGCGTGGTCGCCCAACGTTCGGGCTTCCCGGGCTCCAGCGTCTATAGCATGACGAAGTCGGCGATCGCCGGTATGATCCGCGGCCTGGCGATTGATTTCGCGCCGCGCGGCATCACCGTCAACAACGTGCAGCCGGGCCCGACCAGCACCGACATGAACCCGGCAGACGGGCCCCATGCGGACATGATCAAAAGCCTGATCCCCTTGGGCCGCGTAGGTACCGCCGACGATGTTGCCGGCATGGTTGCTTATCTCGCGTCCGAAGAAGCGGCATTTGTCACCGGCACAAGCATGACCATCGATGGCGGCTACCTGGCCTGAGCCTTCACCTGCAATTTCCCCCGAGGTAACCATGGCAAGACCCAGAGCATTCGACCGCGACCAGGTGCTGCGCGAGGCCATCCGGGTTTTCTGCGACAAGGGTTTTGCCGCGGCCTCGACTGAAGAACTGATGCAGGCCATGGGACTGAGCCGCCAGAGCATGTACAACACCTTTGGCGACAAACGTCAGTTGTACCTGCTGGCGATGGCCGAGTATCAGCGCACCGGCGTCGACGACTTGATCGAGCGCCTGAACCAGGGCCCGATCCCGCTGCAGGCACTGCACGACACCCTGCAATCCTTCGCCACCCGCGCCCTGCGGGAAGGAACGGCGGGTTGCATGGGCGTCAATGCCATCTGCGAGTTCGGCCTGGAAGATGATGAGATCAATCAACTCACCGCCCACAGCGCCGAACGCTTGCGCAATGCATTCGAACAGACGCTGGAGCGTGCGCAGGAACAAGGCGAATTGACCGTCGGCACCGATCGCTCGGGCGCGTGTGATTTTCTGATGGCCACCCTCAGCGGCATGAAAGTCGCCAGCAAGGGCGGCGCCACCACTGAGCAACTGGAGCGCATTGCGGGGTTTGCACTGCGGGCGCTGAGCGCAAAAGCGTGATCAGCCCACTAGAGTATCGGCGCGCCAAATCGACCCAATCGTGGCATCCAATGGTCCAGGATCTGCGCTGACGCCAGGATATGGTGGGCGTGCCCGATCAACAGCCGACGCGGCACAAACCCGATATAGCGGGAGTCATCGCTGTTATCGCGATTGTCGCCCAGCATGAAGTAACTGTCGGCAGGCACCACCACCGGGCCGAAATCGCGCAGCGCCCGTACTGTCGGCATGAACTGCACCGTGCGCTGGCTGCTGTTCGCACGCTCCGTCACCTTGATCCCCGGAACTGTTTGGCCAGGCGCAATAGGCTCGCTGATGTCCTGCCCATTACTGTAGGTGGCCGGCGTACCGTTGACCCACAACACCTCGTCGCGCATTTCCAGGGTATCGCCGGGGATACCGACAATGCGTTTGATCAAGCGCGTGCCATCCTTGGGCGAAGAGAACGTGACGACATCTCCGCGCTGGGGGTTATCCAGTCTCGCCAGGGAAATATCGGTGAGGGGCAATTTGAGGTCGTACGCGACGCGATTGACCAGCACCACATCGCCCTCAAGCAACGTCGGGCGCATGGAACCGGACGGGATGGGATTCCAGTCAGCCAGGGAGGTGCGGAAAACCCCGAAGCACAGCCAGAAAATGATCGCGTAACGGTAGCGGATTAACCAACGGCGCATAGATCCTCGCAATACGAAAAGGCACACCGGCCTGCGCCGGGTACCCACGGTGATTTTTGGCAATGCTCGCTTATTGCATCGCAAGATTAAATTAACATTAGCGTTGCCGACCCATGACAGTCGATATTTTCAAGCACACAGAAAAGGAGTTTCACGCCCCATGGATAGCAAATGTTCGGTCTTTATCGCAGCCAGCGTCGACGGCTTTATTGCCAGGCCAGACGGTGATATCGAGTGGCTTCATCGCCCTGAGTACGAAGGCGCCGAATTGAACGGCGTGACCTATGAACACTTCATCGCCACCGTGGATGCGCTAGTGATGGGCCGCAAGACCCTGGAAAAAGTGTTGTCCTTTCCGGAGTGGCCCTATGAGGGCACGCCGGTCATAGCACTCTCTCACCAATCGGTTGAGCTACCTGCAGCTTTGAAGGGCAAGGTTGAGGTGGTGAGCCAGGATGTCACCAGCCTCGTGGCAGCGTTGGCCGAGCGCGGGATGAAACACCTGTATATCGACGGAGGCCAGACGATTCAGCAGTTTCTTGAGGCGGGTTTGATCGACGAGATGATCATCACGCGTATTCCGGTTGTGCTGGGCCAGGGGATCCCCTTGTTCAGCCAGTTGGGTGGCGAGCATGAGCTTCGGCATATCGGCACGTATGCGTCGGATAACGGGTTTGTTCAAAGCCGGTATGAGGTGAGTGGCAAGCGCTGATGGTCGCGGGTTAACACCCGGAAATTTCCGACAGCTTTGTAGGGTTGTCGCTCAGAAGATGGCTCCCTACTCTTCGGTGGTCGCTGCAAATTCAGCGACCGGGTTTCGCAGCCCGGGTAAACTCTAGACGCACAGCGTCCACCACAAGATAGCGGGCGCTTTTTTATGCCTGATGTTATGGCGGCTGTGCGCGGGATACCTTCGGGTATGCCGGGTGCCTAGAGTCCCGGTCTGCGAACCTGCGTACAGCTGCCACCCGATTGTCGTTTCGCAGCGATGGGTGGCGGCTCCATTACTCTAGGAGCGTCGTCATGATCAAAGACAGTCCAAACCCGCCACTCGATTCACCCTCGCTTCACGCGGCTGCTCATCGGGCGATTAATCATTATCTGAATCCCTCTTCTGAACCTGATTCGCCTGACGAGAGCTCCAGGCTTTTTGTCGTGCGTGAAGGGTTGGACGCGGAGACGTTGTTGGTCAATGCATCGGAGAACTTGGCGTCGGTGCAGGTGTTAGCTACGAATCTGGCATTTGAAATCGATGGGCCGTCCCGGAGTGTGGCGTTGGGGATTTGCCGGATGTTGGAGGGGATTCAGTTATTGGTCGATAGCACCCTTGATCAATACGGCGCAACACACAACCAACTACGTTAAAGAGGAAAAAACACAACGGGGTGGATCTATTCGATTTCAACTAGACCCGCCCCTCCATTAGAGAAAAATCCTACATATTACTCACACACTTCAAAGAGAATCTTCCGATATTTCCTATTTGCCATTTTTTGTATTCTGAAAACCAATAGATCAGGATGCTTCTTTATGGCTAACCACGGTTACATGACTATCAACGGAAAAACCCAGGGTCTTATTTCCGCAGACTGCTCTACACAAGACTCTATCGGTAACAAATGCCAGGAAGGGCATCGCGACGAAATAATGGTGATGTCCTATAACCACAACATGCTCAATGAAGGGAATGTCAGAGCTGCGACTCATTGGCCAGTGGTCATTACAAAAAACGTCGATAAAGCTTCACCTCTGTTGGCGATGGCACTTTCCAAAAGAGAAGAGCTTAACTGCATCATCCATTTCTACCGTATTTCTCAGTTTGGCCAACACCAGAAGTACTACACCGTCGACCTACGGGGTTGCATCATCGCGGACCTTTCCCTTGACGTGCCCCACGCAGTACTGATGCACGATATAGATGCACAAGAGCATCTCTCCATCCGGTATCGGGAAATCATCTGGACTCACCATCTGGCCGGTACCAGTGGCTACAGTTCATGGCCCGAGACCGATCTATGAAACTAAATCAAGAACCATCGACGCCAACGTTTCATGAACTGTGGGAAGTTAGTCAAGCCGCAGCAAAGCTGACGAATCACGCCTGTGCGATCAGTGCGCGGCATCTCAAGGATGGGATAACACGGTCCATATTCAACCGGGAGGTTGCTTATTACGCGCGCAGTATTGTCAGGGATGTTGAACAAGGTAAGAAGACTATTGCGCAAGGGGTATCACTCGGCGTTATCTGCGATGGGATATGGCGAGCGTGAAGCGAATATGGCATATGGCTCTGTTGATATTGGGCTTTCTGCCTACAGCGTTACAAGGCACGTGTTAAAACCAGATGCCTGGCGTTTATTTAGGTATCTCAATACGGACAAAATACGAGCATACAAGACCATGGGGCCAACTTCATTGGCATTTGAAGCAGGCGCAGACGTCTTAACGCTAAAGAACTTATATCAAGAGACAAAAAATTGATTATTTTAGCTTTCTTGATTTTTTCGGTATTCGGCATTCTATTTGCGTACAGCCTCAAAGTGATCCTTTCCAGCAAAAATATTGGTTACACCAAGCTCCTGCTAGGTCTGGGGGTAAACATGCTTTTTATGAGCGTACACATGGACATCGTTAAATTTGATAATTTCTTGTACTTCGGGCATCACCCGGAAATCATTAATAACTACGAGTCGGTTGGTTGGCTCGCATTTATCTGTCTTTTCCTCCATGCGTTAGCACTTCCTGTCAAACGTGACTTGAAGTGGTGGTGGCAGCGCTTACCCGGAAAGTCCCAAAGATGATCACCTGGACGTTTGATTGTTCCCATGCTCTGCGTAGGAATGCATACCGTGACACCCCGCATCAACTCGTGCAGAACTTCAACCTCACATTGGCGGCGGGACGCAGAGCGTCCGGGGCGGCATTCCCACGCGGAGCATGGGAACAATCGATAACGCTCTTGCCCCACCACTCGGCACCTCGCTTAGGCTAGCGCCTAAGATCAAGATCAAAAGCAGATCAAGAGCACAGCGGCCTACCGGCCGGCTTGAGTGTGGTGAAGCAACAGCAAAATCAGAAGCGGGCACGGTTTAAATGTGGGAGCGGGCTTGCTCGCGAAGGTCGTTAACGATGATGTGGGCGTCCTGATTCAACGCGGCGCCCTCATGTTCTTCGCGAGCAAGCCCGCTCCCACATTAAGCAGCTCTGCGTTTGATCTTGAGATGGCTTGCTCGCCCCTCGATGTGTCAACCATGTCCCCGCACAGGTGTCCCGTCCAAGACATGCTGTAAGAATCGCCCCCCGAATAACGGATAGATAGGCAAAAAAAAACGCCCCGAACCAGTCGGGGCGTTTTTCATTCAGCAATCACCGATCAAGCCTGATCAGCCAACCGCCACGTCGTACCGCCCTTCCCGTCTTCCAACACCACACCCATCGCGGTCAGTTGGTCACGGATACGGTCAGACTCCGCCCAGTCCTTGTTGGCCCGGGCAGTCAAACGTGCCTGAATCAGCGCATCAACTTCAGCGGCATCCACACGCCCTTCAGCGCCCGCCTGCAGGAAGTCATCGGCTTCCATCTGCAATACGCCCAGCACGCTCGCCAGCTCTTTCAAACGTGCGGCAAGCCCCGCCGCTGCGTCGAGATCGCTCTCGCGCAGGCGGTTGATCTCGCGCACCATTTCAAACAGCACCGCGCAGGCTTCAGGCGTACCGAAGTCGTCGTTCATCACTTCGGTGAACCGCGCAACAAACGCTTCGCCGCCCGCAGGCGCCACGGAGGGCAGGCCTTTCAACGCGTGGTAGAAACGCTCCAGGGCGCCCTTGGCGTCCTTGAGGTTGTCTTCCGAGTAGTTGATCGCGCTGCGGTAATGGCTCGACACCAACAGGTAGCGCACCACTTCCGGGTGATACTTTTCCAGCACGTCGCGAATGGTGAAGAAGTTGTTCAAGGACTTGGACATCTTCTCGCCATTGATGCGAATCATGCCGCAGTGCATCCACGCGTTGGCGTAGGTCTTGCCGGTGGCCGCTTCGCTTTGGGCGATTTCGTTTTCGTGGTGCGGGAACTCAAGGTCGCTGCCGCCGCCATGAATGTCGAAGGTCTCCCCCAGGCAGCAGGTGGACATCACCGAGCATTCGATGTGCCAGCCCGGGCGCCCGGCGCCCCATGGCGACTCCCAGCTCGGCTCGCCGGGCTTGGTGCCTTTCCACAGCACGAAGTCCAGCGGGTCTTGCTTGGCTTCGTCGACTTCGATCCGCGCACCGATGCGCAGGTCTTCGATTTTCTTGCGCGACAGCTTGCCGTAGCCCATGAACTTGGCGACGCGGTAGTACACGTCGCCATTGCCCGGGGCGTAGGCGTAACCCTTGTCGATGAGGGTCTGGATCATCGCGTGCATGCCCGGGATATGGTCCGTGGCGCGCGGCTCCATGTCCGGCTTGAGGATGTTGAGGCGTGCCTCGTCCTCGTGCATCGCAGCAATCATGCGCTCGGTCAGCGCGTCGAACGACTCGCCGTTTTCGTTGGCGCGATTGATGATCTTGTCGTCGATGTCGGTGATGTTGCGCACATACGTCAGGTCATAACCGCTGAAACGCAACCAGCGGGTCACCAGGTCGAAGGCAACCATGCTGCGGCCGTGGCCGATGTGGCAGTAGTCGTACACGGTCATGCCGCACACGTACATGCGCACCTTGTTGCCATCCAGCGGCTTGAAGACTTCTTTGGTCTTGCTGAGTGTGTTGTAGATCGTTAGCACGACAGTTCCTTAAAACAGAATCACTGGCCCCACGAATCACGCAAGGTCACGGTACGGTTGAATACCGGAGCACCGGGTTTCGAGTCCTTGATATCCGCGCAGAAGTAACCTTCGCGCTCGAACTGGAAACGGTCTTCCGGCTGTGCGTCGCCAAGCGATGGCTCGGCACGACAACCCGTGAGAACTTGCAGCGAGTCAGGGTTGATGTTGTCCAGGAAACTGGCGCTGTCTTCGGCCTTCTCGGGATTCGGCGAGCGGAACAGGCGATCGTACAGGCGCACTTCGCACTCGACGCTGGCCGCCGCCGGCACCCAGTGCACCACACCTTTGACCTTGCGGCCTTCCGGGTTCTTGCCCAGGGTGTCCGGGTCGTAGGAGCAACGCAGTTCGACGATGTTGCCATCGGCGTCCTTGATCGCTTCGTCGGCACGGATCACGTAGCTGCCACGCAGGCGCACTTCGCCGTTCGGCTCAAGGCGCTTGTAGCCTTTTGGCGGCTCTTCCATGAAGTCATCGCGGTCGATGTAGATTTCACGGGCGAACGGCAGCTTGCGCACGCCGAGTTCTTCTTTCTGCGGATGACGTGGCAGTTCGAGGTTTTCGACCTGGCCTTCCGGGTAGTTGGTAATCACCACCTTCAACGGACGCAGCACGCACATGGCGCGCGGGGCGTTCGCGTCGAGGTCCTGACGGATGCTGAATTCGAGCATGCCGTAGTCGACCACGCCGTCGGAGCGGTTGGTGCCGACCATCTCGCAGAAATTGCGGATCGATGCCGGGGTGTAGCCACGGCGGCGGAAGCCCGACAGCGTCGACATGCGCGGGTCGTCCCAGCCAAACACGTGCTTTTCATCGACCAGTTGCTTGAGCTTGCGCTTGCTGGTGATGGTGTAGTTCAGGTTCAGGCGGCTGAACTCGTACTGACGCGGGTGCGCCGGTACCGGCAGGCTGTCGAGGAACCATTCGTACAGCGGACGGTGGCTTTCGAACTCCAGGGTGCAGATGGAGTGGGTGATGCCTTCGATGGCGTCCGACTGACCGTGGGTGAAGTCGTAGTTCGGGTAGATGCACCACTTGTCACCGGTCTGGTGGTGATGGGCGTGGCGGATGCGGTACATGATCGGGTCGCGCAGGTTCATGTTCGGCGAGGCCATGTCGATCTTGGCACGCAGTACACGGGCGCCGTCCGGGAACTCGCCGGCGCGCATGCGGTTGAACCAGTCCAGGTTCTCTTCCACCGAACGGTCGCGGAACGGGCTGTTCTTGCCCGGCTCGGTCAGGGTGCCACGGTATTCCTTGGCTTGCTCCGGGGTCAGGTCGTCTACGTAGGCCTTGCCGGCCTTGATCAACTCGACGGCCCAGTCGAACAACTGGTCGAAATACTTGGAGGCATAGCGCACTTCACCGGACCATTCGAAGCCCAGCCACTTGATGTCGCTCTCGATGGCGTCGATGTATTCCTGGTCTTCCTTGGCCGGGTTGGTGTCGTCGAAACGCAGGTGCGTGACGCCACCGAACTCCTGGGCCAGGCCGAAGTTCACACAGATCGACTTGGCGTGGCCGATGTGCAGGTAACCGTTGGGCTCAGGCGGGAAGCGGGTGACGATCTGCGTGTGCTTGCCCGAATCCAGGTCCGCCTGGATGATCGGGCGCAGGAAATTGACCGGGACGGCAGGTCCGGCCTTGGAATTCGAGGTAGGGTCGACAGTGGGCTTGCTCATAGGATCCTTGAACAGACGAAGTACTTGGCCGGGTGAGGCCGACAAACAAAGGGCTTATCATAGCCGATGCTGTCAAGGCCCTGACAGAGCGTGGCCAAAAACTGCTGCATTTATTGCACGGGCGGTAAAAAACCACCTCGAAATTCCCGCAGGTCACGCTAAACTGCGCGCCTTGGCTGCCGTTTTTGCCAAGCAGGTAAGGCGCAAAACGCCCAAACCCACGAATTCCTTGAAAGAGTAGTGAACATGACTCAAGTCAAACTGACCACCAACCACGGTGACATCGTCATCGAGCTGAACGCCGAGAAAGCGCCGATCACCGTCGCCAACTTCATCGAGTACGTTAAAGCCGGCCACTACGAAAACACTGTTTTCCACCGTGTCATCGGCAACTTCATGGTCCAGGGCGGCGGTTTCGAGCCTGGCATGAAAGAAAAGAAAGACAAGCGTCCAAGCATCCAGAACGAAGCGGACAACGGCCTTTCCAACGACAAGTACACCGTCGCCATGGCCCGTACCATGGAGCCGCATTCGGCCTCCGCGCAGTTCTTCATCAACGTCGCCGACAACACCTTCCTGAACCACAGCGGCAAGAACGTGCAGGGCTGGGGCTACGCGGTATTCGGTAAAGTCACCGAAGGCCAGGACGTTGTCGACAAGATCAAGGGTGTGCAAACCACCGGCAAGGCAGGTCACCAGGACGTTCCGGTAGAAGACGTTATCGTCGAGAAAGCCGAGATCGTTGAGTGATATTGCTGATTTCAGATTTGCATCTGGAAGAGGAGCGCCCGGACATAACCCGGGCGTTTCTGGATTTACTGCACGGCCGCGCCCGTTCTGCCCAGGCGTTGTACATTCTGGGGGACTTCTTTGAAGCCTGGATTGGCGACGATGGGATGACGCCCTTCCAGCGTTCGATTTGCCAGGCTCTGCGCGAGCTGAGCGACAGCGGCACCCAGATTTTCATCATGCATGGCAACCGGGATTTCCTGATCGGCAAGGCGTTCTGCAAAGCCGCAGGCGCAACCTTGCTCAAGGACCCGAGTGTGGTGCAACTCGCAGGCGAGCCCGTGCTGTTGATGCACGGCGACAGCCTGTGTACCCGCGACCTTGGCTATATGAAGCTGCGGCGCATCCTGCGTAACCCCATCACGCTGTTCATCCTGCGCCACCTGCCCTTGCGCACGCGGCACAAGCTGGCGCGCAAGCTGCGCAGTGAAAGCCGCGCGCAGACGCGAATGAAGACCAACGACATTGTCGATGTAACGCCCGAGGAAGTGCCGAGGGTGATGCAGCAGTTCGGCGTGCGTACGCTGGTGCATGGCCACACCCACCGCCCGGCGATTCACAAGTTGCAGATTGGCGAGCAAGCGGCCAAGCGCATTGTGCTTGGGGATTGGGACAAGCAAGGGTGGGCATTGCAGGTGGATGAGCAAGGGTTTCAACTGGCGGCGTTTGACTTCGTCAACCCGCAGTTGGCCTTGCCTGGCGCCTGATCCTCAGACACAACACCCATCAAATGTGGGAGCTGGCTTGCCTGCGATAGCATCACCTCGATGCATCTGATGTACCGAGGTGCCTGCATCGCAGGCAAGCCAGCTCCCACATTGACCGAGTTCGGTCTTTCGATCAGTGGCCAGAAGCCTCCGGCCCCGCCTTCGCTGCAAACGGCGGTTTCGCCAGCCATACAATCACGATCAACGCCATGAACATCCACCCCAGCAACGTGAAGTAATCCACGGTGGACATCATGTACGCCTGGCTCGTCAATATCTGGTCCAACTGCGCATACGCCTTGTGCCCTGCCCCGCCGAGCGCCTGCAAGGCGTCCCGGGTGGCCGAGTCGTAGGTGGTCATGTTTTCGCTCATGTAGGCATGGTGCTGGTCCGCCCGGCGAATCCAGATCCAGGTGGTCAACGATGCCGCAAAGCTGCCACCCAGGGTCCGCAGGAAGGTCGCCAGGCCTGCACCGTCGGCGATTTGCGCCGGCGGCAGGTCGGACATCAGGATGCTCAAGGTCGGCATGAAGAACAACGCCACGCCGATCCCCATGAACAACTGCACCAGGGCGATGTGGGTGAAGTCCACTTCATTGGTAAACCCGGCACGCATGAAGCAACTCAAGCCAATCGCCAGGAACGCCAGGCCAGCCAGCAAGCGCAGGTCGAACTTGTGCGCGTACTTGCCCACAAATGGCGACATCAACACCGGCAGGATCCCGATCGGCGCCACCGCCAGGCCCGCCCAGGTGGCGGTGTAGCCCATCTGGGTTTGCAGCCATTGCGGCAGGATCAGGTTGATCCCGAAGAAACCCGCGTACCCGAGTACCAACACAATCGTGCCGATACGAAAGTTGCGATAGGCGAACAGCCGCAGGTTGACCACCGGGTGCTCGTCGGTCATTTCCCAGATCACGAACACCGCCAGGGCGACAGCCGAGATCACCGCGCCGATGATGATGAAGTTCGACTCGAACCAGTCCAGGTCGTTGCCCTTGTCGAGGATGATCTGCAAGGCGCCGACGCCGACGATCAGGCTCAGCAAGCCGACGTAGTCCATCGGTTGGTAGCTGGTGACCACCGGGCGTTTCTTCAGTTGCGAGCGCACCACCATCACGGCAAAGATGCCGATGGGTACGTTGATAAAGAAGATCCACGGCCAGCTGTAGCTGTCGGTAATCCAGCCGCCGAGGATCGGCCCGGCAATCGGCGCCACCACCGTGACCATCGCCAGCAACGCCAGGGCCATACCACGCCTGGCGGGGGGATAGACCGCGATCAGCAGCGTCTGAGTCATCGGGTACAACGGGCCGGCAACCAGGCCTTGCAATACCCGAAAGCCGATCAGCTCGGGCATCGAGGTGGAAATACCGCAGAGAAACGAGGCCAGCACAAACAGGATGGTGGCCCACAGAAACAGCTTCACCTCGCCGAAGCGACGGCTCAGCCAACCGGTGAGCGGTAGCGCGATGGCGTTGCTCACGGCAAACGAGGTGATGACCCAGGTGCCCTGCTCCGAACTCACGCCGAGGTTGCCGGAAATCGTCGGCAGCGCCACGTTGGCGATGGTGGTGTCGAGCACCTGCATGAAGGTCGCCAGGGACAGGCCGATGGTGGCCATCAGCAAGCTGGGCGGCGTGAAGGAGGCGTTAGCGTTACTCATCGCGAATCCTGTGCAACATGATTGGCGCTACGGCCGCCGGGGCCGCAGCTGATGGATTGGCGAATCAGCGCTGGGCAGCCTTGGGAGCGGCGACGCTGTTGTCATGGATCAATTGGGTGATCATCGCGTCGGCTTCGGCCAACTGGCGGTCGTAAACGTTGGTGGTGAACGACGCCTTCTGCGGCGCCTGCTGGGCCAGTACCGGGCCGCTCTGGTCGTGCAGGTCGACGTCGACCACGGTGGACAGGCCCACGCGCAGCGGGTGCTTGGCCAACTCATCGGCGTTCACATGGATACGCACTGGCACCCGTTGCACGATCTTGATCCAGTTACCGGTGGCGTTCTGCGCCGGCAGCAAGGCAAACGCGCTGCCCGTGCCCGCGCCGAGGCTGTCGACGGTGCCACTGAATTTCACGTCGCTGCCGTAGATATCGGATTCGATATCCACCGGCTGGCCGATACGCATATTGCGCAGCTGGGTTTCCTTGAAGTTGGCGTCGATCCACAGTTGATCCAGCGGGATCACCGCCATCAGTGCAGTACCCGGCTGGACCCGCTGGCCCAATTGCACGGTACGCTTGGCCACATAGCCGGTCACCGGTGCGATCAGGGTGCTGCGGGCGTTGGTCAGGTAAGCCTGGCGCAACTGTGCGGCGGCAGCCTGCACGTCCGGGTGGGACGAAATCACCGTGTCATCCACCAGGGCGCTGCTGGTCTTGAACTGTTGCTGCACGTTGGCCAAGGCGTTTTGCGCCGAGGTCAGGTCGTCACGGGCGTGGGACAGTTCTTCCTGGGAAATCGCCCCGCCGGCAGCGAGGTTCTTGCGTCGGTTGTAGTTGTCCTGGGCCTTTTGCACGTTGGCTTGTTGCGCCAGCACCTGGGCTTTCATGCCATCGACGTTGCTGTACAAGCCACGCACCTGGCGCACGGTGCGGGCCAGGTTGGCCTGGGCACTTTGCAGGCCGACGGCCGCGTCGTTGGGGTCGAAGTTGATCAGCACCTGGCCTTCATGCACCAGGTCGCCGTCGTCAGCGCCGATGCTCACCACGGTGCCGGTCACCAGCGGGGTGATTTCCACCACGTTGCCGTTGACGTAGGCGTCGTCGGTGCTTTCGCTGAAGCGACCATACAATTCGTACCAACCCCACACGCCCAAGGCGCCGAGGATGACGATCAGCGCCAGCACAAACAGCATGACTTTGCGTTTGCGCGGATTGCTGGTGTTGGGTTGTTCAGCCTTGTTTGTTTCAGGAGCGTTGTTGCTGGTTTCGGCAGTGGCCATGACAAGTACCTTGAATTATTCAGTGCGCGTGGCTGGGGTGGTCGAGGCCACGTTATCGGCGTGGAAACCGCCGCCCAGGGCCTGCATCAGTTGAATCGAAAGATCGATTTGCTCGGCATTCAGGGTGGCCAACTGACGCTGGGCCTGGAGCAGTTGCTGTTCGATGCTGAGCACGTCCAGGTAATTGCCGATACCTGAGCTGTAACGCTGGACGCCGGTGTCGTAGGACTGCTGGGCAATGTCAGCGGCGTGTTGCTGGGCCTGGATCTGGCGGCCGGTCTCGCGCAATTGCGAGAGTGTGTTGCCGATATCGCCCAAGGCTTGCACCAGGGTTTTGTTGTACTGGGCCACGGCCAGGTCGTAGTCGGCGTCGCGAGCGTCGAGGTCGGCGCGCAGGCGGCCGCCGTCGAAGATCGGCAGCGAGACGGTCGGCGCAATGCTGAAGAAGCGGCTGGCCGAACCAAACATCGCATCCCCCAGCAACGACTCGGCCCCGGCGCTCGCGCTCAGGTTGAGGTTGGGGTAGAAACGGGTCTTGCTGGCCGCGATGTTCTTGCTCGCCGCCTCCACCCGCCAGCGTGCGGCGATCAGGTCCGGGCGACGGCCCACAAGCTCGGCAGGCAACACCGAAGGCACCGCAACCGCGCTCGGCTTGAGCACGTTGGGGCGTACCAGTTCGCTGCCACGGTCCGGGCCTTTGCCGAGCAACACTGCGAGGGCGATCTTCGCGCTCTGCAGTTGCTTTTCCGCATCGATCAGTTGCGACTGGGAGCTGGCTTCCAGGCTTTCGGTTTGCTGGTACTGGTACTGGCTGTCGATCCCGGAGTTCAGGCGACGCTGGCCCAGGTCGAGCATCTGCCGGGTGCGCTTGAGGTCATCATTGGCCAGGTCACGCACGATATGGGCCTGGCCCAGGTCGCTGTAGGCCTTGGCGACGTTGGCCGCGAGGGTCAGGCGCGCGGCCTGTTGGTCGACTTCGGCAGCGCGGGCCTGGCCCAGCGCGGCTTCCCAGGCGGCGCGCTGGCCGCCCCACAGGTCGAAGTTGTAATTGAAACTGGCACCGATGTTGCGCACGGTGGCGTAGGCATCGCCCTGGCCCAACGGGTCCTGGTCCTTGGCCAGGCGCGAACGGCTGACACCGGCGCTGGCATCCAGGGTCGGCATGCGCTCGGCGTCGGCGGCATAGGCAGCGGCTTCGGCCTGGTGGGCACGGGCGCTGGCCACTTGCATGTCGGGGCTGTTCTGCAGGGCTTCCTGGATCAGGCCGTCGAGCTGTGGATCGCCAAGGCCTTTCCACCAGTCGGCGGTGGGCCAGGCAGCGGTGGACAGGGTCACGCCGCTGAGGGATTTGCCGGTTTGCAGGTTATTGGCTTCGAGGCGTTTGCCTTCTGTGTCCAAGCCGCTGAAATTGGCACAACCGGCCATAGTCATGGCCACCAGCACAAGGCTGAGGCCGGCACGCAAGGAGCGATTGTTCATGCACTACCTACCCGCTGGATGGTGATGGGGTCACCCGCAGCTATCAGAATTTTCTTCAGGATTTTTTCCAGGGTTTGCAATTCACCCGGCTCCAGGGCGCCCGCCAACTGGTTCAGGGCCTGGGCACCGATGTGCGGCAGCATGTCGGCCACGCGCTGGCCTTCGGCGGTCAGCACCAACTGCACCTGGCGCCGGTCCTGCTCGGAACGCTTGCGCGCCAGCAGGTCCTTTTGTTCCAGGCGGTCGAGCATGCGGGTCATGGAGCCGCTGTCCAACGACAGGTTGCGGCACAGCTCGGCGGGGGTGTCGACGCCGTACTGGGCCATGATGATCAACACCTTGAACTGCGCGGCCGTGATGCCGTGGGGTTCCATGTGGGTGTCGATGATCTTGTCTTTGAGCAGCGCAGCCCGGCCCAGCAGCAGGCCGAGGTGGCAGTTGTGGAAGTTTTCGGGGGTGAAGTGCTTCATCGAGATCAACCTATTAACTGCCTAAGCAGTGAATGTATGTCACGATGTTACTGCCTAGGCAGCGAATGTCAAACGAATAGTTAGGTTGCTTGCTAATTAGCGGATAAATGGTGGGAGCCAGGCTCCCACCATTACCGTGGACGGATCAGAAATCGCGCTTGTAGAAAATATCCAGGGAGCTGGCCACGCCGCTGGCCACTTCCAGGTACACCTTCTTGCTCAGCAAATAGCGCAAGGCGATGGTGTTGGCCGGCTCGAACACCCCCACGCCATAACGCAGGCTGAGCTTCTCGGAGATCTTGCCGCTGGCCACCACGGCGGTGTTGTTGCCACTGCCCTGGGTGTCCAGTTCAAAGTCCTGGATGCCCAGGTTCTTGGCGATGTCCGACGTAACCCCGGCACTGCCCATCAACCCAAGACCCAGCGCCGCTTCGGCCAGCATGTTGTTGTCCTCACCGTTGGTGGTGCGCGAACGCCCCAACACCAGGTACGACAATGCATCCTCTTGGGCCATGGCCGGCTCCGAGAAAATTTGCGTAGTCGGCTGCTCGGCACTGCCGCTCAGACGAATACCGGCGGTGACGGTCCGGGACGGCTCGGTGGTGATCCGCACCGCTTCGATATCCAGGAACGGCTGGTCAATCGGCCCGGCAAACAACAATCGCGCGCGGCGCACAGTCAGGCGTTGGCCGTAGGCACGGTAGCGGCCGTCGTTGAGCCACAGTTCACCACGGGTGTCCATGTTGTCGCCGATGTGCACATGGCCTTGCAGGTTGGCGGTAAGGCCAAACCCGGCGAAGCTCAGCTTGTCCTTGCCTACCTCCACATCGATGTCCATCGCCATGGCCATCGGCGGCTTGCCCTCTTCGGTCTGGCTGCCGACGATCACCGTGTCATCCGAGACCTTGACCGTCGATGGGGGCAATTCCCGCACGGTGATCTCGCCCTTGGGAATCTGCACCTTGCCGGAGATCGCCAGCTTGTCGTTCTTCATGCTGATCTTCAGGTCGGGCGCCACCTCCAGGGCCGCGTACGGTTCCACGGTGACCGGCAGTTGCGTGCCTTGCAGCGCGATATCCACCGCCAGGGCCTGGCCCCAGTCGATCTGCCCCTTGATAGTGCCCAGCCCGGCCTTGCCGCTGCGCCAGCCGCCATTGAGCTGCACGCTTTCGCCGGCAATCAACGCCTGGATATTCAGGCCTTCAATGCTGGTGGGCAGTTCCGGGCCGGAGATTTCACCCCCCACCAGGTTGATGCTGCCGTTGACCTGAGGCGCCAGCAGGCTGCCGCCAATTCGCCCGTTACCGTTGAGCTTGCCGTTGAGCTTCTCGACCATGGGTACAAAGGGGCGGGCCACCGCGAGGTCGAGGCCGGTCAGGGTGAAGTTGCCGGTGATCGGCTTGTTCTTTGCCAGCGGATTGAGCTGCGCCTGCAACAGCAACTCGCCGAGCTTGCCGCCACGGAAATTGAGCTGGGTGTCGATGCGCGTGGGGTTGAGGGTGGTTTCCAGCTTCAGCGTGTCGTAGGGGAAATCCAGCCACTGGTCCTTGTCCTTGACCCGCAGGGTACCGCCGCTGGCGTCCACCGAGACCACGCCTTTGGGGCCGCTGGCCGGCAGGTCGAGCTGCACGTCGGCATTGAGCTTGCCCTGCCAGGCGAAATCCTTGGGCAACCACTGCGCCAGGCTGTCGATTGGGAACTGCTTGAGGTGATAACGCAGCTTCGGCTCGGGCATCAGGCGCTGGTCTTCGCCGCACAGGCTCGCCGGGCCGGAGACCCAGCAGTGCGCCGCAAAGGTCAGCTTGCCATCGGCCAGGCGCTCGATCTTCGCCGGCGCTTGCAGCTTCCAGTCCTGGCCACCGGCTTGCACATCGCCGCTGGCCAGGCGCCCGCGCCAGTTGCCTTTGTCGAGGTTGCCGTCCAGGGCCAGGGCCAGCTTGAGCAACGGGCCGGCCAGGTCGAGCTGGACTTTCTGGCTTTTGATATCGCCCTGGGCGCTGGCACTGAAGGTGCCGAGCTGGGTTTCACCGGCCTGGATGCCACTGCCTTTCAGGTCGACTTTGGCGCGCTGGGCATTATCCAGGTTCGCGTCCAGGGTCAGGTTTTGCAGGCGGTTATCTTCAAACGCCAGTTGCTGGCCAACCAGGTTGAGCTTGCCTTGCGGCGCTTTCAGGGTGCCGGCGACGTCGAGGCGACCATTCATCTGCCCGCGCAGTTGCGGCCAGAGCTGGGCGAGGCGCGTCAGCTTGATGTCGATCTGCCCGGCAAGGCGCTGTTGCAGGCTGCCGCTGCCATAGATGCGGTTGTCGCCGAGGCGAATGTCCAGGGTGCCGAGGGTCCATTGCTCGCCTGCGCCTTCGGCCTTGGCCTGGAGCACGGCAGGTTGGCCACGCAGACGGCCCTTGAGGTCGAGGTCGGCATTGAGCTTGAGTTGCTCGTTCTTCATTTCGCCCTTGCTGCGCAGCGGGCCGGCCAGAGTACCCGGCAGTTCCGCGACCCAGTACGCCGGGTTGATGGCCGACAGGTCCAGCGCCGTGTCCCAGGCGATGCCATCGGCAAATTGCAGGTTCAGGTGGCCTTCGGCCTTGCCCTGACCGGCCGCGAGTTTCAGCTCGGGGAGGAACACTTGCTTGAGGTCGCCGCTGAACGGGCTGGCCAGGCTGAACTTGCCCGCAGGGCCGTCGAGGTCGGCCTTGAAGTTGCCCAGGTAGTTGCCGTCCTTGTAGGAAACTTCACCATTGAAGGTACGCAAGGCCACCTGGGGTTCGTCGATCACCGGGTACAGGCGATGCCACGGGAAATCCAGCCAGTCGATTTTTGCGTCGGCGCTGAAGCCTTGCTGCCAGTCCAGATTGGCACTGAGCTTGAGGCTTTGCTTGTCACCGGCATTCAAATCCAGCCCGGCGATCTGCGCGCCCTTGGCGTCGACCTTACCTTGCAGCAGCAGGTCCACCGGGCCTTTTTCCGCGGGCAGTACGGCTTTGCCCAGCAACTGGTAACCGTTGCTCAGGTCGCCCTTGGCGGTCAGGTCCAGCTGATTGAGTTGCAGGGTATCGGGCAAATCGGCGCTGGGTTTGAAGCCGTCGGCGGTGATGTGCAACTGCGCCGGCAGGTTTTCCACAAGCGGTTGCAATTCGCCGCTGAGCTTGGCCGGCAGGTAGCCGCTGCTGTCGGCGTCGAGCTTGAGGGTCTTGAGCAAATCGCCATCGACCTTGAGCGCCAGCGTCCAGGGCGCACCGCCCGGCGCGTAAGGCAGGCTCAGGTTGCCGCTGGCGGCCAGCGGCCAATTGCCGGTGGGTTGCAGCAGGCCGGACAGGTCAAGGACCAAACCGTCCCGTTGCAGGTGCACCGAATCGATCTGCATCCCGGCGGCAGTCCAGTGCGCCGCCAGCTGCAGGCCCTGGAGCTCTTCGCTGCCATTGAACAGCAGGCTGCCAACGCGGATGTCACCCAACTGAAGGGCGACCGGCAGTTTCAGGTCCGGCAGGGTAATCGGGCCGCTGCTTTCTTCGGTGCCGGGTGGAAATTGCAGGCTCACCTGCTCCACATCCAGTTGGTTGATGCACAAGGTCATGCGCATCAAACACGCGGGCGACCAGTCGAACTTCGGCGCCTGAAGCTCCACGCGGCTGCTGTCCTGCTGCCATAACAGATGGTCGGCACTCCACTGCCCGCCCAGGCGACCCTGGAAATTCTCCACGGTCAAACCCGGCACCTGGCCCAGCACCCACCGGCTGCCGGCTTGGGTACCCAGCACCGTCCACAGTGCCAGCACTATCACCGCGAGGACCGCCAGAATGGCCAGCCCCGCTATTTTCAAACCACGCATCACAGCTCAGGCCCCATGGAAAAGTGCAAACGAATGCCGCCCGGATCTTCGAGGGCATGGGCCAGGTCGAGGCGGATCGGGCCAACCGGCGACACCCAGCGCACACCCACACCCACGCCGGTTTTCAGGCTTGGCATTTCCAGGGTGTTGAACGAGTTGCCTTGGTCGATAAAGGTCGCGATCCGCCATTTTTCGGCGATGGAATATTGGTACTCGGCGCTCAGGGCCACCATGTAGCGGCCGCCGATGCGGTCGCCACGATCGTTTTCCGGGGACAGGGTCTGGTACTCGTAACCCCGTACGCTCTGGTCGCCACCGGCAAAAAAGCGCAACGACGGCGGCACGGATTTGTAGCCGTTGGTGGCACTGCCGCCAAACTGCGCCCGCGCCAGGAAACGATGGTTATCCCACAGGGTGGTCAGGCCCTTGATCGTCGCCGTGCCGTAAAGCAGATTGGTGTCGGAACCCAGGCCTTCCTTGGCGACCTTGGCGTCGAACAGCAGGCGATAGCCATTGTGCGGGTCGATGCGGTTGTCGCTGCGCAGGTAGGAATAACTGATGCCCGGCATCAGCAGCGTACTCAGGCCCGAGTCGTTGCCCAGGCGATATTCTTCGCGCTGCCATTTGAGCGAGATCACCCGCGTCCAGCCGCTGGGCAACTTGCTGTGCCACTCGGGGCCGAGGGTGAGCAGTTTACTCAGGGTGTCGGTGTTGGCGATTTCTTCATTCTGGTAGCCGCCGGCAAAGCGCAGTTTGTCGGTCAGTGGCGGGTCCATGGGAATGTCGTACCACAACCCGACGTTCTGCCGAGGCGCGGAAAGCTCGGCTTCCCAGCCATAACTGTGGCCCTGGGGGTTGACCCAGTGGCGCGTCCAGTTGGCCTTGCCCCGTGGACCGACATCGGTCGAGTAACCGAGGCCCAGGCCCATGGTGCGCGGCTTGCGGGTTTCCAGTTGCACGGCCACCGGGATCACGTCATTGGTCGAGGCCGCCGGGGCGGCGTCCACGCGCACGCCCTCGAAAAAGCCGCTGGATTGCAGGTTCTGGTTGAGTTCGGCGATCAGTTCGGAGTCGTAAGGCGTGCCGCTCTTGAACGGCACCATGCGTTGCAGCAGGTCTTCATCAAACGGCGTATCGCCGGCAAAGCTGACCTTGCCCAAGGTGTAGCGTGGGCCACTGTCATAAATCAGTTCGATATCGGCCACACCCGCCTTGGGGTCGACCGAGAGTTTCTGGCTGGTAAAGCGCCCGCTGAAAAAGCCGTAGCGTGACGCCTGGTTCTGGATGACGCGCTTGGCGTCTTCGTAGTTGCCGTGGTTGAGCACGGCGCCGGATTTGAGTTGGTCGCTGGCGGGCACGCGAAAGGCTTTGAGGTCGGCGGCCTGGCCGTCGACCCGAATGGTCACATTGCGCAAATGCACCGGTTCGCCGGGGTCGATGGTGAGGATCAGGCGCGGGTTCTTGCCGCCCTTCACATCGCTGGCAATCTGCGGTTGATAGTAGCCCAACGCCTGGGCAGCCTTGCGGGCCTGCTCCTCGGCGCCACGGCTGAACCGCAGCAGGGCTTCTTCGTCACGATCGCCGACCCCGCCGATATAGCCTTCGATGTTGGCTTTCAACGCGTCGTTTGAAGGCTTGATGCGCACATCCAATTCGCTTTGCGCCAAGGCGCCGCAGCTCGTGAACAGCAGAATCAAGCCGCTGGTAAATCTTCCTGGAAACTTCATAGGCCGGGATGCTACACGAGCTTGGGAGCGGGTTAGAACCCGGATTTGTCTGAATAATTCTGTCTCAAACCGTTGCAGCCTGTAACACCTGCGGATTTGCGTGAAAGAACACGTGTTCCAGAACAGGTCCTACAGCCACCTCGCCAATCTCTTCGTAGCCCTGGCGCTTATAGAACTCCAGATAGCGAGAATTCCCCGTATCCAGCACCACGCCGGAGGAATGCGGGTCTTCGGCGCACCAGTTGTGCACCGCTTCCAGCAATTGCTCACCGTAGTGTTTGCCCTGGAATTGCGGGTGAATCCCCAGCAACGGCAGCACATGCACCGAATCCGAGGGCAGGCACGCCAGCACCGCCTGATGGTATTCCAGGTAGCGCCGAGTGCCGCGCACACCGGTGCTCAGCCACATCCGTAACTGCCAGGCCCAGCTTTCGGTGATGCCCAGGCGGCGTGTCGGTGGCGCGATCAGGGCGATGCCGATCAGCCGGTCGTTGACCAACAGGCCAATGGCCGGCAGTTTCTGGAAGAAGTGTTGCTTGACCAGTTCACGCACCGTAGCGCGGACTCGCTGTTCGTAGCCGGGACGTTCGGCTTCGAAGATATAGGCGAACGTCGGCTCGTGGCGATAGGCCTGGTACAACAGCGAACGGGCTTCGCGGGAGTAGCCGCTGTCGAGCATGTGGATCTGGGCGATGGCAGTCGAGGTGTCAGGCATAACAGTGAATCTCCCCTGGGCGCTGACTCAAAAGGTCGCGCTCTTGTTATTACGAACGTCTGCGGCACTGTTTCGTTCAGTGTAGCCACCAGAGGCCGCTTCGCAGCCTAACGCAGCCTCGTACCTCGGCAGTTGCTACAAGGCTGGCCCCCATCCGACTTGTCGGCTAGCATCGCCCTTTTGCCAGACTGGACCGCCGACCATGAAAATCGTGTCTTTCAATATCAACGGGCTGCGCGCCCGCCCTCATCAGCTGGCGGCACTGATCGAGAAACACCAGCCGGACGTGATCGGCCTGCAGGAAACCAAGGTCCACGACGACCAGTTCCCGCTGGATGAGATCAAGGCCCTCGGCTATCACGTGTATTACCACGGGCAGAAAGGCCACTACGGTGTTGCCCTGCTCTCGCGCCAGGAACCGCTGGCGCTGCACAAAGGCTTTGCCAGTGACGAAGAAGACGCCCAGCGCCGGTTTATCTGGGGCACCTTCGCCGACGCCAACGGCAACCCGATTACCATCATGAACGGCTATTTCCCACAAGGCGAAAGCCGCGACCACCCCACCAAGTTCCCGGCCAAGCAGCGCTTCTACGAGGACCTGCAAACCCTCCTGGAGTCGCAGTTCAGCAATGACCAGGCCGTGGTGGTGATGGGTGATGTGAATATTTCCCCGGAAGACTGCGACATCGGCATCGGTGCCGACAACGCCAAGCGCTGGCTGAAGACCGGCAAGTGCAGCTTCCTGCCGGAAGAACGCGAGTGGATGGCCCGCCTGAAGAACTGGGGCCTGGTGGACAGCTTCCGCCACCTCAACCCGGATGTGGCAGACCGCTTCAGCTGGTTCGATTACCGCAGCCGTGGTTTTGAAGACGAGCCAAAGCGCGGGCTGCGAATCGACGTGATCCTGGCTTCCCAAGGCTTGTTGCCCCGGGTGAAGGATGCCGGTGTGGACTACGACCTGCGCGGCATGGAAAAACCCTCCGATCATGCACCGATATGGCTGGAATTGAGCTGATTTCTTAACAGCAGCGCCGTTAAATGTTGGAGCGGGCTTGCTCGCGAATACGGAGTGTCAGTCACCGGATACGTCGACTGACACTCCGTATTCGCGAGCAAGCCCGCTCCCACACTTTTTGACGGCGTGATGCCGGTCATATTGCTGAAACCTCTCTGACTTAATCTCGCGGCACTCCCTTTGGCTTGAGAAGGTGCCGGCATGATGCTGCGCGTTCTATCCCTGCTGGCCCTGCTCAGCGCATTTCCCCTCGCCGCTTTTTCCACCCCTCTGCCCTTCCCCGAACATGGCCCGGCCTTGCGCATCCAGGGTTCCAACACCATCGGCGCGGCGCTTGGCCCGGCGCTGGTCAAGGGGCTGATGGAGCAACAGGGGTTGCAAGCGGTGCACAGCGAGCCATCTGACCAGGCCAACGAACAGCACATCGTCGGCAAGACTCGCCAGGGCCAGAAGGTGACGGTGGAAGTGGCGGCCCATGGTTCCAGCACCGGGTTCGCAGCCCTGAAAAACGCCAGCGCCGACCTCGCGGCGTCTTCCCGGCCGATCAAGGACAGCGAACTGGTGGACCTCGAAGCCCTCGGCGACCTGAAAAGCCCCGACGCCGAACAGGTCATCGCCATTGACGGGCTGGCGATCATCCTCAACCCACGCAACCCGTTGGGGACGTTGAATACCGCGCAACTGGCGCAAATCTTCAGCGGCGAAGTCTCGACCTGGGAACAACTGGGCGGCATCGGTGGCCAGATTCACCTGTACGCGCGGGATGATCAATCCGGCACCTATGACACCTTCAAGGAACTGGTGCTCAGCCGGCGCGGCAAGTCGTTGGATGGCAGCGCCAAGCGCTTCGAATCCAGCGAGCAGTTGTCGGATGCTGTCAGCCATGACCCCCAGGGCATCGGTTTTATCGGATTGCCCTATGTGCGCCAGGCCAAGGCGGTGGCCATCGTCGATGGCGACTCGCAGCCGATGCTGCCGCTGAACAGCTTGATCGCCACCGAGGACTACCCGCTGTCACGCCGGTTGTTCTTCTACCTGCCACCTGTTGCACAAAACCCCTGGGCCAAGGCCCTGGTGGACTTTGCACAAAGCAGCAAGGGCCAGGCGATCGTCGCCGCCAACGGTTTTATCGCACAGCAGGTGCAGGCCATGGCGGTGGAACCACGGGCGCCGATGCCCGGGGATTACCAGGCGATTGCCCGACAAGCGCAGCGCCTGACGGTAAATTTCCGGTTTGAGGAAGGCAGTGCCAGCCTCGACAACAAGGCGCGCCAGGACCTGATGCGGGTAGTGGCTTATATAAAGAGCCACGGCAAGCTGGACAAGCAGGTGACGCTGGTGGGGTTTGGGGATGCCAAGAGTGATGCGCAACGGGCGGCGCTATTGTCGAAGTTGCGGGCGATGGCGGTGCGCCGGGAATTGGTTAAAAGCGGCGTGGTGCTGAGGGACATTCAGGGGTTCGGTGCCGAGATGCCAGTGGCGGCAAATACGGCGGATGAGGGACGGATCAAGAACCGGCGGGTGGAGGTCTGGGTGTATTGAGGACGCGGAGCGTCCGGGGCAGCATTCCCACGCAGAGCGTGGAAACGATCAACTGGCCTCATCGCGGCAAGCCCGGCTCCCACAGTTGGCTGCATTCCCCTGTGGGAGCTGGCTTGCCTGCGATGAAGACACCTCGGTTTTACTGCCCGCTGCGCATCATTTCCCGCGGCACATACTTGCCGATCTCGAACTTGCCGATTGCTGCGCGGTGCACTTCGTCCGGGCCATCGGCCAGGCGCAGGGTGCGCTGCATGGCGTACATGTAGGCCAGCGGGAAGTCATTGGATACGCCGGCGCCACCGTGGATCTGGATGGCGCGGTCGATCACCCTCAACGCCACGTTCGGCGCCACCACCTTGATCTGGGCGATTTCGCTTTTCGCGACCTTGTTACCCACGGTGTCCATCATGTAGGCAGCTTTCAGGGTCAGCAGGCGCGCCATGTCGATTTCCATCCGCGAGTCGGCGATCTTGTCGATATTGCCACCCAGGCGGGCCAGCGGCTTGCCGAAGGCAGTACGGCTGACGGAACGCTTGCACATCAGTTCCAGTGCGCGCTCGGCCATGCCGATGGAACGCATGCAGTGGTGAATACGGCCCGGGCCAAGGCGCCCCTGGGCAATTTCAAAGCCCCGGCCTTCGCCCAGCAGGACGTTTTCGTACGGCACGCGGACGTTTTCAAACAGCACTTCGGCGTGGCCATGGGGTGCGTCGTCGTAGCCGAACACCGGCAGCGGGCGCACGATCTTCACACCGGGCGCATCCACTGGTACCAGGATCATCGAGTGCTGCTGGTGACGCGGCGCATCCGGGTTGCTCAGGCCCATGAAGATCAGGATCTTGCAGCGCGGGTCACAGGCGCCGGAGGTCCACCATTTTTTACCGTTGATCACCCACTCGTCGCCGTCGCGTTCTGCACGGGCGGCCATGTTGGTGGCGTCGGAGGAAGCCACGTCCGGCTCGGTCATGGCAAATGCCGAGCGGATTTCGCCGCGCAGCAGCGGTTCGAGCCAGCGCTGTTTTTGCTCTTCGTTGGCGTAGCGCACCAGCACTTCCATGTTGCCGGTATCCGGTGCCGAGCAGTTGAACGGCTCTGGCCCCAGCAAGGAGCGGCCCATGATTTCGGCCAGGGGTGCGTATTCCAGGTTGGTGAGGCCGGCGCCCAATTCGGATTCCGGCAGGAACAGATTCCACAGGCCTTCGGCTTTAGCCTTGAGCTTCAACTCTTCCATGATGGCGGTGGGCTGCCAGCGGTCACCTTCGGCAACCTGGCGTTCGAACACAGGCTCGGCCGGATAAACGTAGGCGTCCATGAACGCGGTGACGCGTTCACGCAGTTCCTGAACCTTGGGCGAATAGGCGAAATCCATGGGCAGCACCTTCTCAATGGAGGTTGTTGAGGTCATGAATCGATGCTAGAACAGCGTTGATAATTTACCTAGCCTATTCTCGGCGTGTATTAACATTCATCACCGATATATGATCGGCGTATGGACACCTAACAATAAGAGCGCAGCGAAATGAATCTGAGCAAGGTCGACCTCAACCTCTTCATCGTCTTTGACGCGATCTACACCGAAGCCAACCTGACCCGCGCCGGGCAGATTGTCGGGATTACTCAACCTGCGGTGTCGAACGCTCTGGCCCGCCTGCGGGAGACCTTCAACGACCCGCTGTTCGTGCGCACAGCCCAAGGCATGGTGCCCACGCCCATGGCCCAGAACATCATTGGCCCGGTGCGTAACGCGCTGTCGCTGCTGCGGGTGTCGGTACAGGAAAGCCGAATCTTCAACCCGCAACAGGCGGCCAAGACCTACCGCATCAGCATGACCGACCTCACCGAAGCGGTGATTCTGCCGCCGCTGTTCCAGCGCCTGCGCCGCCTGGCACCGACGGTGGTAATCGAGAGCTTCCTGTCCAAGCGCCGGGAAACCACCAAGGAACTGGCGGCCGGTCGCCTGGACTTTGCCGTGGATGCGCCGCTCAACACCGACCCGCAAGTGCGCCACGTCAAGCTCATGGAAGACCGCTACGTGTGCGCCATGCGCAAGGGCCATCCGATGGCGGGCAAGGACAAACTGACGCTGGATGACTACCTGTCGCTGACCCACATTCATATCTCCAGCCGGCGCAACGGCCTGGGCCATGTCGACCTGGCGCTGGGCAAGATGGGCCTGCAACGCAAGATCGCCCTGCGCTCCCAGCACTACCTGATGGCCTCGCAGGTGCTGCAGCAAACCGACATGGTAATGACCGTGCCGGAGCGCTTTGCACGGCGCCATGAACTGCACTGGTTCAACCTGCCGGTGAATGATGTGCCGATGGTGGAAACCCATCTGTACTGGCATGAAAGCACCGACCAGGATCCGGCCAACCGCTGGATGCGCGAGCAGATGATCGAGTTGTGCCAGCAGGTGACGGCCCATGAGAAGAAGCTGGACAAACTGTAGGAGCGAGCTTGACGTTAACGTCAACCAGCCATTAGCTTAACGCTCAAGACACTCCTTGAGCGCCCTCATGAGCACGACCTACAGCATCTCCGACCTCGCCCGCGAGCTCGACATCACCACCCGCGCCATTCGCTTCTATGAAGAACAAGGCCTGCTGTCCCCGGAACGCCGGGGCCAGGAGCGCATTTATTCGCCCCGCGACAAGGTCAGCCTGAAGCTGATCCTGCGGGGCAAGCGCATCGGTTTTTCCCTGGCCGAGTGCCGGGAACTGATCGAACTCTACGACCCTACCAGCGGCAACCAGAAACAGCTGCACAGCATGCTGGCGAAAATCGCCGAGCGCCGCGAGCAGCTGGAACAACAGTTGCTCGACATCGAACAGATGAAGCTCGAACTGGACACCGCCGAAGAGCGTTGCACCCAGGCGCTGGAACAGACCATTCAGGGCCAGGTTGGCCATTCATAAAAGGTAGCTGCCATGTCCCTCCCCTCTCATGTGCGCCTGGTGGAAGTGGGCCCCCGCGACGGCCTGCAGAATGAAGCGCAACCCATCAGCGTCGCCGACAAGGTGCAATTGGTGGACGCCCTGAGTGCCGCCGGCCTGGGTTACATCGAAGTCGGCAGTTTTGTGTCGCCCAAATGGGTACCGCAGATGGCCGGGTCGGCCGAGGTGTTTGCGCAGATCCAGCGCAAGCCGGGCGTGACCTATGGCGCACTGGCGCCAAACCTGCGGGGTTTTGAAGATGCACTGGCGGCGGGCGTAAAAGAAGTGGCCGTATTTGCGGCGGCTTCCGAGGCGTTTTCCCAGCGCAATATCAACTGCTCCATCAGCGAAAGCCTGGAACGCTTCGTGCCGATCATGGCCGCGGCCAGGCAGCGTGGTGTGAGTGTGCGGGGTTATGTGTCGTGTGTGTTGGGTTGCCCTTATGAAGGTCAGGTCGCGCCGGAACAGGTCGCGGCAGTCGCTCGCGAGCTGTTCTCCATGGGCTGCTATGAGGTGTCCCTGGGCGACACGATTGGCACCGGCACTGCAGGCGCAACACGCCGGATGTTCGAGGTGGTCGGCGCGCAGGTGCCACGGGACAAGCTGGCCGGGCACTTCCATGACACCTATGGCCAGGCCATCGCCAATATCTACGCCAGCCTTGAGGAAGGTATCCAGGTGTTCGACAGCTCTATTGCGGGCCTCGGCGGGTGCCCCTATGCCAAGGGGGCCAGCGGTAACGTTGCCACTGAAGATGTGTTGTACCTGCTCAATGGCTTGGGCATCGAGACCGGTATCGACATGGACAAGCTGATTCTGGCGGGTCAGCAGATTTGTACGGTACTCGGCCGCCCCACCGGTTCGCGCGTGGCGAAGGCTCGCAGCGCCGGTTGAGTAGTGCGCTTGTGACGATGTGTTACCTCGCGGCTACACATCGGGTAACACGGGAACATATTTTGTCGCATTTCCTGAAGGAAATTTCTCGCCAAAAAATCAAGGCATTGATTTTAAAGGACTTTATAAAGTTGGCACGGCTTCTGCTATCTCTATTGCATAACAAGAATAAAAAGCACCAAACCTAATAAAAATAAGACGTAACGACTCTGACATAACAAAAACAACACGGCAGAGACGCAGCTAACAGATTTTTTTGGAGAAGATGTGCTTCGCAGGGTACGGCTTGCCGAAACCCGCAACCGGATAGAGAAGAACAAAAAACTACCTCAAGGTAGCTACCCACTGGTTGGATCGCGTGCGAAGAAGCAGATCAGCGCTCAAAAAAATACGTTTGCTCTTGACCCCGGATGGGGGTCGCCAAAAACAGCGGTAAAGGGCCACGGTTGCCAAAAACAACAATAGACCGCCCCTCAATAATAAAAAAAGAGCACGCAACGACAAATTAAAGGGGACCTTCGGGTCCCCTTTGTGCTTTCTCGGGGAAGGTGATTTGCGTGTATATCCGTTTTTTGGGTGATGGCTGAGATTGGTTCCGCTCTTACAGCGGCTCACTTTTGAACAGCGCAAAAGTAAGCAAAACGCTCTTGCCCCAC